>NZ_DASWXW010000074.1:0-18424 GCF_036405315.1 Brevundimonas sp.
TGGCGTTTCGTCGATTGGTTCGCGCCGCATACGACAACCGTTGCGCTGTGACGGGTCTTCGCCTGATCAACGGCGGCGGTAGGCCAGAAGTGCAAGCCGCTCATATTCAGGCGGTCGAGGACAAGGGGCCGGACTCAGTTCGAAATGGATTGGCCCTGTCCGGCACCATTCATTGGATGTTCGACCGGGGGTTGCTGTCGGTGGATAACGACATGACCATCTTGAAGGCGAAGGACCACCTTCCTGCCGAGGTTGAGCGTCTTATCAATGCCAGCGGACGACTGAATCTACCGAAAGACCCGGGGCAGTGGCCGCACCCGGCGTATTTGACCTATCACCGCGAGCATCGGTTCAAAGGCTAGGGCCGCTCCGCCGAGACCTAGGGTAGGGCTCGAAGCGGATCAGGTCGTACTTTTCGGCAAACCATTCCACAAAGTCGAATGGTGACAGCCCCTCGGCCCAGTGGCGCTTGAGTTCTTCCCTAGAAAGGCCTGCATCGGCGGCGCTGATGCACCAATCGCGACGAAGCTGTCGATCAACCTCGGCGACCCAGCTGTACTCTGACATGGCAAGCTCCACGATCCGTCAGGGCTCCAGACTGCCGCGATTTCGCCGGGAGAACAAGTCGTGAACTGGGAGTGAGTCAGCAACTTATACGAGACCCGCTCAACTGAAGAGTCGTCCCAGCCATCTCGTTTTCTTGGTCGACTTGCGGTCCGCTTCGGGGCCGATGATGACGATCCCTGTCCCGCCACTTTGGCCGGCTGGATTTACGATCATGTCCAAAGGACGGTCCATCATGTCCACGCCGTCAAGCGCCGAACCCAGTGCGCGCTGAAGCAGTTCGCGGTCGGAGTTGTCGGTGCGCACGTCCAGATACCAAGTCTGGCTTGCATCCTCCGGCCAAGCGGCCAGCGCGAGCCAGGCTCGCTGAATGCCCGGTACGTCGGGCAGGGTTGCCCGCAGCCGTTCGATTAGCTGAACCGGCGGATCTGCCGGATAGCCCAGCATGAATGTCGTTTCCTTCTGGACCGTCCGCTGGGTCGGGAGCCCCAGCATGGCTGCCAACGACGCTGGTTCCCAAACTACGCCATAGAGCTGGCCCGGATTCAACGCGGCGGGATCGTTGCGGATGATCTCGAACAGCTGGCGCCCGGCGATGCCGAGATAGCCGACTGGGCCAAAGGCCTCGAACACACGTTGGGGCGAAGTGAAGACGGCTGCTGCCGTCCGACCGTCGGATAGTGACGTATTCAGAAGGCGGATGTCTGTATCCGCCTCCAAAATCGCATGCCCCTCCTCCACGGGTGCTTCCGGGGTGGCGACGTACAGGGTCTCGTCAAGGATGAAGCGTTCGAACGCCTTCTGCGCCTCCACATCGCCATTGGCCGCGGCGATCAGTTGCCGCTCGACCATGTTCACCGGCTCGAAGGCCGTTGGCGGTGCAGAGGGGGGCATCAATCCTCGTCCATCTTCAGCGCCGCGATAAAGGCTTCCTGCGGGATCTCGACCTTGCCGAACTGGCGCATGCGCTTCTTGCCGGCCTTCTGCTTCTCCAGCAGCTTCTTCTTGCGGGTGGCGTCGCCGCCGTAGCACTTGCTGGTCACGTCCTTGCGCAGGGCGCGGACGGTTTCGCGGGCGATGATCTTGCCGCCGATGGCCGCCTGGATGGGGATGACGAACATGTGGGGCGGGATCAGCTCCTTCATCTTCTCGACCATGCCGCGTCCGCGCGTCTCGGCGCGGCCGCGGTGGACCAGCATCGACAGGGCGTCGACCGGCTCGGCGTTGACCAGGATGCTCATCTTGACCAGATCGCCGACCTTGTAGTCCGTCAGCTCATAGTCGAACGAGGCGTAGCCCTTCGAGATCGACTTCAGCCGGTCGTAGAAGTCGAACACCACCTCGTTCAGCGGCAGCTCATAGACCACCAGGGCGCGGCTGCCGACGTAGGACAGCTCGACCTGCGACCCGCGGCGGTCCTGACACAGCTTGATCACGCCGCCGAGGTATTCGTCGGGGGTCAGGATGGTGGCCTTGATCCACGGCTCGGCGATGCTTTCGATCTGCATCACGTCGGGCAGGTCGGCCGGGTTGTGCAGGTCGATCTCGGTCCCGTCGCGCTTCTGGATCTTGTAGACGACCGAGGGGGCCGTCGCGATCAGGTCCAGGTTGAACTCGCGGCTCAGGCGCTCCTGAATGATCTCCAGGTGCAGCAGGCCGAGGAAGCCGCAGCGGAAGCCGAAGCCGAGGGCGGCGCTGGATTCCATTTCGAAGGTGAAGCTGGCGTCGTTCAGGCGCAGCTTGCCGATGGCGGCGCGCAGGTCCTCGAAGTCGGCGGCGTCGACCGGGAACAGGCCGCAGAAGACCACCGACTGGACTTCTTTAAAGCCCTTCAGCGGTTCGGCGGTCGGCTTCTTCTCGTCGGTGATGGTGTCGCCGACGGCGGCGTGGGCCACTTCCTTGATCTGGGCGGTGATGAAGCCGACCTCGCCGGGGCCGAGCTGCTCCACCGGGGTGTTCTTGGGCAGGAAGACGCCGACGCGGTCGACCAGGTGGGTCGAACCCGACTGCATCATCTGCACCCGCTGGCCGGCCTTCAGCACGCCGTCGAAGACGCGCACCAGCAGGACCACGCCCAGGTAGGGGTCGTACCAGGCGTCGACCAGCATGGCCTTCAGCGGGGCGTTGATGTCGCCCTTGGGCGCCGGCAGGCGGGTGACGATGGCCTCCAGCACGTCCTCGATGCCGATGCCCGACTTGGCCGAGGCCATGACGGCGTCCGAGGCGTCGATGCCGATGACGTCCTCGATCTGGCTGCGCACGCGCTCGGGCTCAGCGGCGGGCAGGTCGATCTTGTTGAGGACCGGCACGATCTCGTGGTTGTTGTCGATCGCCTGATAGACGTTGGCCAGGGTCTGGGCCTCGACGCCCTGCGAGGCGTCCACCACCAGCAGCGAGCCTTCGCAGGCGGCCAGCGAACGCGACACCTCATAGGCGAAGTCGACGTGCCCCGGCGTGTCCATCAGGTTCAGCACATAGTCCAGCCCGTCCTGGGCCTTGTAGTGCAGGCGCACGGTCTGCGCCTTGATGGTGATGCCGCGCTCCTTCTCGATGTCCATGTTATCAAGGACTTGCGCCGACATTTCCCGCGCGGTCAGGCCGCCGGTGTGCTGAATCAGCCGGTCCGACAGCGTGGACTTGCCGTGGTCGATGTGGGCGACCACCGAGAAATTGCGGATGCGTTCGATAGGGGGCGTCATCATGGTCCGCGCGCTTAGCATCCGCCGCGCTCAAACGCCATGCACAGGGCGAACGGGGGCGTTTGTGGCGAAGTGCGGCGGTCGCCAAAGTTTATTCCGGGTGATGGCCCGATCAAATGACCTGATCCAAAGCCCGCAGACCCGCGGTCGCCATAACAATTGACGTTCAATGTCGGGTGCGCGGCTGAAGAATGTCCGTTTTCAGGCCGTTTTCGCTGCAGCGAAAATGCGGAACGACGGCTGTTCAGAGCGATTGGATTGTCCGGAGGTGGAGGAACCTCCGTATCCATTTTGATCTGGAGGCTAATGCTATGCGTGCCAAATTGATGAGTTCGGCAGCAGTTCTCTTGGGGGTGCTGACGTTTGCGACGATGACCCAGGCCCAGTCCTTCAACGGCGGCGGCGGCGGCGGCGGACACGACGACGGCCCGTCCAAGGTCGAGGTCGACGATTCCTACAACGATAATTCCAAAGATAATTCCACGAAAGTCGACGTTGATGTCGATGTCGATGACTCGTTCAACGACAATTCGAAGAACACCGACAATTCGGACAATGTGAAGATCGACGACTCGTTCAACACCAAGACCGAAGATTCCAACAACGACAATTCGAAGAACACCGACATCAAGGTCGATGATTCGTTCAACGATAATTCGACGAACACCGATAATTCGGAACACACCAAGATCGACGATTCGTTCAACACGAAGAACGAAGATTCCTACAACACCAAGACTGATGTCGACGATTCTTACAACACCAAGAACGAAGACTCCTACAACACCAAGGTGGAAGATTCCTACAACAGCAAGGACGACCACTCGATCGACGATTCGTACAACACCAAGACCGACAACTCGATCGATGACTCGTTCAACAGCAAGGACGACCACTCGATCGACGATTCCTACAACACCACCAACTGGAATGTCCGCGTTTCGCTGACGAACCAGGACCTCGGCGCCTCCGTAAGCCATGTCAAGTTCGACATTTCAGAAGACAACAAGGGCAGTCAGAACGCCCGGATCCGGAGTGGCAACATCACTCAGGACAACGGCGCCTTCGCCGGCTTCGCGGGCATTCAGACCGTGAGCAACAACACCGGCATGGCCTCGATCAGCCAGGCGGCGACGGCGGTCAGCGCCAACGCCAACATCACCTTCGGCAACGGCGGCAGCCAATAAGCGTCCTGTCGGCGGCCGGGTTCACCGGCCGCCGATGTCTTTCGGGAGGAAGTCATGTTTATCGCTCTAACCGCCGCGCTTCTCTTCGCCGGCTCGGACCCCGCCCCTCCGCCGCAAGCCGTTCCGCCCGACGTTCCGCAAGCTTCGCCGGCATCGGCGCCGCTTCCGGCTCAACCTCTGGATCTCGAGCAGCTTCATGACCTGAGCGGCCGTCAGGGCGTCAGCGTCATCGTCGCCAGCGACCAGCTTCTCAAGGCCACGAACAGCGGCAACAGCATCAACGCCAACACGGTCGGCTCCGGCGCGATCACGGTCGGCGCCAACGCTTTCGCCGGCTACAACGGCGTGGGCAACTTCGTCATGAACACCGGCCACAACAACAATCTTCAAGGCGCGATCACCATCAACATCGTGACGACGGGGCCGACGCCGTGAAACGCAGAGGCTCCAGTTCCCGCGGCGGCCTGGGCCTGCCGCTCGCGGCCTTGTGTGCGGCCTGGTTGTGTGCGGCGCCTGCGGGCGCCGATGTGCTTCTCAGCAACGGGCCGGCTCCGTCCCGGATCAGTGTCGTCAGTTATCGCGACATCCCGTTCCGCACGGTGGTCCGTCAACGTTACGACTTCAGCTGCGGCTCGGCCGCCCTGGCGACTTTGCTGCGCTATCACTACGACCGCGACGTGGGCGAGGAGCAGGTGTTCCGCGCCATGTACGCCGCCGGCGACCAGGAGCAGATCCGAAGCGTCGGCTTCTCCCTGCTCGACATGAAGCGTTTTCTCGAAGCGAGCGGCTATCAGGCCGACGGTTTCAGGCTCTCGCTGGATGATCTGGCGAGCATGAACAAGCCCGCGATCGTCATGATCGACACCGAGGGCTACAAGCATTTCGTGGTGTTCAAGGGCGACGACGACGGTCGTGTGCTGATCGGCGACCCCGCCCTGGGGCTGAAGATCTACAGCCGCGATCAGTTCACCTCGATGTGGAACGGCGTCGCCTTCGTGGTCCGCGAGCCGGCCGAACGATTCAACCAGGCGGCGGAATGGGTTCCGTGGAACCGACCCCGTCTTGGCCAGGCCCTGCCGAATAATTCCCTGGCGGAACTGACGCGGGAGCTGCCGCCGCTTTATCAGGTCACGACGCGCTTCCCTCTCGATCCGTATTTGAGGTGATGATTATGCGACGCGTACGTTCCCTTCTGTTGCTTGCCCTGGCCGTCCTGGCGCCCGCCTTCATGGCGACGGCCTCGATGGCGGAACCGTCCGGCCCTCAGCCTCTGTCCGATGAGGAATTGTCTGGCCTGCGCGGCGGCTTCATCACCACGAACGGCTTCACCTTCGGCTTCGGCGTGGTGATCCGTTCCTATGTCGACAACAAGCTGGCGCTGCAGACCCAGCTGACGTGGACCCCGAAAGGGGCGGTCACTGAACAGATTCGCGGCGACGTGCCGGGGGTGACGGATCTGGCTTCGGCGATGACGTCGTTGTTGAACAACGGCATCGATCTGCGTGGAATCACCGGAACCAGCGGCGGCGTCGCGCTTGTAGACGGCAATGGCGCCACGGCCCTGATCCACAATGTGACGTCCGGCCAGCTGCAGAATCTGATCGTGAACAGCGCCAATAACCGCAACCTGCGGCAGGACATGGAGCTGAACCTGTATCTGCCGGACCTGGCGGCGATGCAGAGCGCCAGCAGCGCCCAGCAGCGTGCGGCGCAGATCACCTACGACCTCAATACGACCCTGGTCGGCGCGCTGGGTCGCTGACGGCCTCCACTCCCTTCGGGGGAGCGGAGGTCGGTCGCGGCCTTAGAAGATGATCGGCACGCGCAGGACGAAGCGCATGTCGGGCGCGTCTTCCGTCACCCCGAACTCGAAGTTGCCGTTCAGGCTGAAGCGATCGCTGAGCAGGTAGGACATGCCGAACTGCAGGGCGCCGACCTGAAGCGAATCGGACTTTTCGACGATGTCGTTCAGCTCGCTTTCGGTCGGGCGGATGTAGTTGTGCTTGTAGCCCAGCGAGAACGAGAACTTGGGATTGAGCGAGAAGCCGAAGCCGATCGCCATGCCGATGGCGTCGCCGGGATCGACGCGGCCGACGCGGACTTCCCCCTCGGTCTTGTCGATGTCGCGCGGCAGGTGGGCGAAGTAGCTGAGGCTGCCGAAGATCACCGCTGGGTCGCTGGGGAACAGGAAGCTGACGCTGGGTTCGACACCCCAGAAGCCCGAGCCGGTGGCCAGTCGGGTCGCAATCCCGAACTCGTCGCGCGGAATGTCGAAAGGACCCTCGCCCGTGTCGCTCTTGACCCGCAGGCCGGCGATGAAGATCGGCCGACCGCGTTCGCCGCCGTTGATCTGATAGCGGACGGCCCCTTCGACGTCGCCGATTCCGTCGCCGCTCAGGTCGATGGTGCGGGTTACGGCCTCGTCGCGCTGCTGGACGGTGGTGATGGTGTCGTTGCGCCAGACATAGGGCGCGCGCAGCTCGACCTCCATGCGTGAGGTGACGCCGTATTTGGCGGCGACGGTCGTCACCCCGGTGTCGCGGTCGGCCTCATTGGCCTCGATCACCCCGATCTGGACGCCGGGCACGATTTCGATGCCGCGGAAGACCAGCCGGTTGGCGCTGGAGCGGGTGTACTCGGCCGACAGATCGATGGACAGCTTGCCGGGGCGGCTCAGCACGGCGATGCCTTCGGGGATGGCCGCCAGCTGCTCGCGACGGGCTTGCAGCAGCGGCGGCTCCACCGGCGGGGCTCCGGCAGGCGCGGGGGCGGTCTGTGGCTGTTCGTTCGCCGCCATCTGGCCGGCCGCCTGACCTGTCGCCTGGCCGGCCCTCAGGGCGGCCATGTCGCGATCGCCGAAGATCGCCTGACCCGAGGGATCGGTCTGGACTCGCCAGCGTGGATCGACGCCGGACTCGGAGAGCCCGGCCGGGGGCGCGACGCCGGCCGCGCGTTCAGCCAGAAGCGCATCCTGCGCCTCGATGCGCTTCTGCTGGTCGAGAACCAGGGCCTCGAGCCGGGCCACGCGCGCGGCCAGATCGGCGTCCTGGGCCAGGGCGGCTGTCGGACTGATCAGGGCCGCCGCGGCGACCGACGCCAGAAGCAGGCCGGGCCTCGCTCCCTTTTGGCGAGAGCGGCGCACATCGCGCTGCTGAGGCGAAGGACGAAGCTGAATCATGACGCTCTCTCTTGCTGCTGGACTCAATGAAGGACGGGGTAGTCGGCGCCGTAGTCGCAGGCCGACCGCAGGTAGGTTTCGTCGAGAAGGGTCAGCCAGCCGTTCTGCATGGCGATCAGCTGATTGCGCTTCATCTGGTTCAGGGTTCGGCTGACGTGGACCAGGCTCAGCCCCAGGGCGTCCGCCAGCATCTCCTGCGTCAGCGGCAGGTGCATCCGATCGCCGTTGCACAGGCCGGCCCGTTGCAGGCGGTCGCGCAGCTCCAGCAACAGGTGGGCCAGCCGGGCCAGGGCGGACTGACGCCCCAGCCGCACCACATGGTTGAGCAGGCAGGTGTCCTCATAGCGACGGGCCGTGGCCAGCGCGCGCCGCAGTCGGTCGTGCCGAGGGTCCTGCAGCGCCAGAATTTCGCGCAGCATGACGGCGTCGACGCACTCGACCCGCGTCAGGGCCACCGTCGTCGTCTCGTCCAGCGGTCGCGGGTCCGCGCTCAGGCCGAGGCCGTCGCCGGGCAGCAGGAAGCCGAAGATCTGTCGCTGTCCGTCGGCCAAGGTGCGCTGACGGCAGGCCCAGCCGCTCAGGATCAGCCGAGGCGTCACCGAACGGCCCTCGGAGGTAAAGGCTTCGCCAGCGGCGATCACCTCCTGAAAGACACACAGCCGCCGCACCAGGGCGCGTTCCTCTTCGGACAGGCGTGCGGCGGTGTTGAGGATGCGCAGGGCGGCCATGTCCGCGGGCACGGCTAGGCTTCGCCGCACGCTGATGGCCCGCGACGTCATGCCGTGCAACCTGTTGTCGGGCGCGGCGGCCACCCTCCGGCCGCGCGCCGCCTGTCCCTCGCCAAATACATATCCGGCGCTCCTCCGGGGGGGCAAACGGCCGTCAAGCGCCGCCGTTCCGCCGGGGCGGAGGAAACATGTATTTCCGCGAAACGGTGTGTTCCGGGCGCCGTGGCGGCGCCCGTCGCGGCGCTAGAAGACGGCCTTGGCCGCGACGTAGACGGCGACCACGATGATCAGGCCGGCGAACAGGCGACGGCCCAGGGGCGCGTTGGCGCCAAGCCGCCTGGCGAGGGGCAGGCCGGCCAGGGTTCCGGCCACGCCGCCCGCCGTCATGGCGGCCACCAGGGGCCAGGACATCAGGCCCGACAGGCTGTAGTTGACCGCCGTCGTGGCGCCGAAGGCCGCGACGCTGACCAGCGACGAGGCCTGGGCCAGGGCCAGGGTCATGCCGGTCGCGCTCATCAGCCCCGGCACGATCAGGAAGCCGCCGCCGATGCCGAAGAAGCCGGCCACCGCCCCGACCCCGGCCCCCGACAGGGCGACGCGCGGGGCCAGGCGGGGCGACAGGCGCACCGCCGCCGATCCCTCGCTGCGGGCGGGCCGCAGCATGGCCAGGCCGACGACGGCCATGGCGACGGCGAAGAAGAGCAGCAGGCGTTCGCCGTCGATCGCCTTGGCGATCGAGGATCCCAGCCAGGCCCCGGTCGCGCCGAACAGGGCGAAGGTCAGGGCGCAGGGCCAGCGCACCCGTCCGGCGCGCGCCTGGCCGGCCAGGGCGGTCAGGGCGTTCAGCGACACCCCGGCGGCCGAGACGCCGATGGCGACGTGGGGCTCGCGCACCCCCACGACATAGAGCAGCAGGGGCACGGCCAGCACCGATCCGCCGCCGCCGAAGACGGTCAGGAACAGGGCCACCACCCCGCCGCTGAGAACGGCGAGCAGCAGTTGAACGGCGTCCATGATCAGTTCCGCTTCAGCGTCCGGTTCCAGGGCGCGACGGCCAGCAGGCGGGCCATGCCGCAGAAGCCCGTCGCCCCGGCCACGAACAGGCCCGCGCCGACAAAGGCGCTGAGGCCCCAGAAGGCGGGATGAACCGTCACGCCCAGGAGGCCGCCGAGCAGGATCAGGCCGCCTGCGGCCATCTGCACCTGGCGCATCAGCTCCAGCGGGGCCTTGGCGTCGATGCGGGTCGGCAGACCGGCCTTCTTCCAGGCGTCCAGCCCGCCGTCCAGGACATAGGCCGGGCCGGCGACGCGGTCGGCCAGGCGCTGGCAGTTGACTCCGGTGCGGTTGCCGGTGCGGCACATGAAGACCACGTCCTGCCCCGCCTTGAGGGTCAGGTCGGCGGTCTCGAAGACGGAGAGGGGGGCGGGCAGGGCGCCGACGACGTGGTCGCGGGCGAATTCGTCGGGTTCGCGGATGTCGATCAGGCGCGCCGCGCCGGACTTCAGACGGGCGGCGACCTCGGCGGGCGACAGGGGAACGAGCGTGGTCATGCTGGGGTCTTTCAGGACTGTGGGGGGCAATAGATGTCAGCGAGGACGGCGATCACCTTCAGGGCGGCCGGATCAGCGATGCGGTAGAAGACGGCGGTGCCGTCCCGGCGCGTCGCCACCAGTCCGTCCTCGCGCAGGCGGGCCAGATGCTGGGACAGGGCGGACTGGGACAGGCCGGCGCCGGCCTGAAGCTGGGACACCTGCATCTCGCCGTCGCCGAGCTGGCACAGGATCATCAGCCTGTGCTCGTTCGACAGCGACCGGAGCAGGCGGGTCGCTTCGCCGGCGCTTTGCTGGAACTGCTCCAGTTCGATGGGCTTATCTGTGATCATGGCGGGCAATATATGCGTCATTGCTAAATTAGCAATATCTAATATATAGGGCGTCGTAAGGAGATCGTCTCATGGCCCAGACCGCACCGTCCGTCCCCCTCGTCACCGGCGTCTTCGACCCGGCGACCCATACCGTCAGCTATGTCGTCGCCGATCCCGTCACCGGGGCGGCGGCCATCATCGATCCCGTGCTGGACTTCGACCCGGCGGCGGCGCGCACCTCGACCGGATCGGTGGATCGTCTGCTGGCGATCGTGGCCGAGCAGGGCCTGCGTCTGGAGCTGGTGCTGGAGACCCACGCCCATGCCGATCACCTGACGGGCGCCGACGTCATCCGCGTCCGCACCGGCGTCCCAGTCGGCATCGGCGAGCGGATCAAGCAGGTGCAAAAGACCTTCGGCGACCTGTTCGAGGCCGCCGACGTGACCCCGGACGCCGGCGTCTTCGACGAGACCTACGCCGACGGCGACCGCTTCCGCCTGGGCGAGCTGGAAGTCGAGGTCCTGCACACGCCCGGCCACACCCCGGCCTGCGTCAGCTACCGCATCGGCGACGCCCTGTTCGTCGGCGACACCCTGTTCATGCCCGACTACGGCACCGCGCGCTGCGACTTCCCCGGCGGCGACGCGCGGACCCTGTATCGCTCGATCCGGAGGCTGCTGGCCCTGCCCGACGAGACCCGCGTCTTCGTCGGCCACGACTACCTGCCCCAGGGGCGCGAGGCCTTCGTCTGGGAGACCACGGTGGGGGCCCAGAAGGCCGGCAATATCCATGTCGGCGGCGACCGCTCCGAGGACGACTTCGTCGCCTTGCGCGAGATGCGCGACGCCAGCCTCAGCCCGCCGCAGCTGATCCTGTCGGCGCTGCAGGTCAATATCCGGGCCGGGGCCCTGCCGCCGCCCGAGCCCTCGGGCCGTCGCTTCCTGAAGACGCCGCTGAACGCCATCTAGGGCGACGGCAGGGGGCGCTCGCCCTGCCTCCTTATGCGCGCCTTATGCGCGGCTCCGCTTTCCGCATGGCCCGCTTACGCCCCTAAGGCGTCTCTTCCGGCTCCCACGAGCTGGAGGCTTTCGGCATGGCCGATGTGATCTTTCTGGCGATCGGCGGCGGGGCTTTCCTGGCCTTCGCCGCCCTCGCTGTTGCGTTGAAGAGGTTGTGACATGGTGCTGAACGTCCTGTGGGGCGCCGGCGCCCTGGTCATCGCCGGCTATATGGTCGCGGCCCTGCTGCGCCCCGAGCGGTTCTGAGCGGAGCCGACGGAATGAACATTCAAGGATGGGCGGAGATCGCCCTGACCCTCGGTCTGGCTGTCGTGCTCGGCTGGCCGATCGGGATCTATATGTCGCGTGTCTGGAACGGCGAACGCACCTGGCTGGACCCGGTGCTGAAGCCGGTCGAAGGCCTCTTCTATCGCGCCGCCGGAGTCGATCCGACGCGCAGCCAGGGCTGGCTGGGTTATGCCGGCGCCCTGCTGGCCTTCAACCTGGCGGGCTTCATTCTGCTGTACGCCATGCTGCGGTTGCAGGGCGTCCTGCCGATGAACCCGCAGGGGTTTGACGGCGTCAGTCCGCACCTGGCCTTCAACACCGCCGTCAGCTTCGTCACCAACACCAACTGGCAGAGCTATGGCGGCGAGACCACCATGTCGACCTTCACCCAGATGGTCGGCCTGACGGTGCAAAACTTCGTCTCGGCGGCCACCGGCGCGACCATCGCGGCGGCCCTGGCGCGCGCTTTCATCGCTAGCCGCGGCGAGGGTCTGGGCAACTTCTGGGCCGACCTGACCCGCACCAGCCTCTATGTCCTGCTGCCGATCGCCTTTATCGTCGCGGTGGTTCTGGCGGGGCTCGGCGTGGCCCAGTCGCTGGCGGCCTCGGCTGATGCGACGACGCTTGAAGGTGGCTCGCAGACGATCAGTCTGTTTCCGACCGCCAGCCAGCTGGCCATCAAGCAACTGGGCATCAACGGCGGCGGCGTGTTCAACGCCAACTCGGCCCACCCGCTGGAGAACCCGACGCCGCTGACCAATCTGATCACGGCGATCAGCATCAACGTCCTGGGCTGGGCGGCCTTCTTCGCCTTTGGCCGCAGCGTCCTGGCCAAGCGGGACGTGCGCGCCCTGGTGGTGGCGGCGATCATCCTGCTGGGCGGTGCGGCCTCGGCCCTCTACGTCATCGAAATGCAGCCGACGCCGGCCGCTGTCGCCGCCGGGGTCGAGACCTCGGTCGGCAATATGGAGGGCAAGGAGGTCCGCTTCGGCGTCCCGTCTTCCGTGGCCTGGGCGGCCCAGACGACCGGCGCCTCGAACGGCTCGGTCAACTCCATGCACGCCAGCTACATGCCGCTGGGCGGGGCTGTGACCATGTTCCTGATGCAGCTGGGCGAGATCCTGCCCGGCGGGATCGGTTCGGGCATCGCCGTCATGGTGCTGATGGCCATGCTGGCGGTCTTCGTGGCGGGCCTGATGGTCGGCCGCACGCCTGAATACCTGGGCAAGAAGATCGAGGCGCGCGAGATCCAGTTCGCCATGCTGGCGGTCCTGGTCGTGCCCCTGTCGGTGCTGGGCTTCTCGGCCGTCGGGGCCGTCCTGCCCGAGGCCCTGGCCGGACTGCTGAACAAGGGGCCGCACGGCCTGTCCGAGGTTCTCTACGCCTACACCTCGGCGACCGGCAACAACGGTTCGGCCTTCGCCGGTCTGACCGCCAACGCCCCCTGGTGGAACACCACCCTGGGTCTGGCCATGCTGCTGGGCCGGTTCGTGCCCGCCGTCGCGGTTCTGGCGGTCGCCGGCGCCCTGGTCGTCAAGCCCAAGCTGGCGCCCTCGACCGGGACCCTGCCGACGCACGGTCCGCTGTTCATCGGCCTGCTGATCGGGGTGATCCTGATCCTCGGCGGCCTGCAGTTCTTCCCCGCCCTCTCGCTGGGTCCGATCGTGGAGCATTTCGACATGCTCCAGGTCGTGGCCCGGTTCTGATCCGTATCGGATAATCCCATGACCCAAGTCACGCTCGATCCGTCGAGCTCCCCATCGTCCCAAAGAGCGGCTTCTCCGTCCATCGCGGGCGGATTGTCCGGGGCCATGCTCGGCCGGGCGCTCGGCGACGCCGTCGTCAAGCTGAACCCGACCAAGCTTCTCAGAAACCCGGTGATCTTCGCCACCTGGATCGTCGCCCTGCTGGCGACCGCTTCGGCGGTCGTGGCGGTGGTCAGCGGCCAGGCGGCGGGCTTCGCCATCCAGCTGGCGCTGTGGCTGTGGGCCACGGTCCTGTTCGCCAACGTCGCCGAAAGCATCGCCGAAGGGCGCGGCAAGGCGGCGGCTGATTCCTTGAGGGCCACCCGCGTCACCACCAAGGCCAAGCTGATCGTCGATCCCAAGACCGGCACGGTGGTGCCGACCCCGGCGGGGGAGCTGGAGATCGGCTCCATCGTCCTGGTCGAGGCCGGCGATGTGATCCCGTCGGACGGCGAGATCATCGAAGGCGTCGCCTCGGTCAACGAGGCCGCCATCACCGGCGAAAGCGCCCCCGTCATCCGCGAAAGCGGCGGCGACCGCTCGGCCGTCACCGGCGGCACCACGGTCGTCTCGGACTGGATCAAGGTGCGCATCACCTCGGCCCCCGGCGCCACCTTCCTCGACCGCATGATCGCCATGGTCGAGGGCGCGGACCGTCGAAAGACGCCGAACGAACTGGCCCTGTCGGTGCTGCTGGCCGGACTGACCCTGGTCTTCCTGATCGCGGTCGCCAGCCTGCTGGGCCTGGGCGCCTATTCCGGGATCAAGCTGGACCCGATCGTTCTCGGCGCGCTGTTCATCACCCTGATCCCCACCACGATCGGGGGACTGCTGTCCGCCGTCGGCATCGCCGGCATGGACCGGCTGCTGAAGGTGAACGTTCTGGCCACCTCGGGCCGCGCGGTGGAGGCGGCAGGCGACGTCGACACCCTGCTGCTCGACAAGACCGGCACCATCACCTTCGGCAACCGCATGGCCACGGAAGTCATCACCGTGCCGGGCGTGCGTCCCGAGGCGGCGATGCGGGCGGCGGTCATGGCCTCGCTGGCCGACGAGACGCCGGAGGGCCGCTCCATCGTCGAGCTGGGCCGCAACGCCGGAATCACGGGCGACCTGCCCGCCGGCGCCCGGACCATTCCGTTCAGCGCCGTGACCCGCCAGTCGGGTCTGGAAGCGGACGGCCAGTCGTGGCGCAAGGGCGCGGTCGACGCCGTGATGAAATCGCTGGGCATGGCCGAAAGCGCCGCGCCCGCCGAGTTCCGCGCCGCCGTGGACCGCATCGCCCGCTCGGGCGGCACGCCTCTGGCCGTGACCGAGAACGACGCCCTGGTCGGCGTCATTCACCTGAAGGACGTGGTCAAGCCGGGGGTGAAGGCGCGCTTCGCCGACCTGCGACGCATGGGTCTGCGCACCGTTATGATCACCGGCGACAACCCGGTGACGGCGGCGGCGATCGCGTCCGAGGCCGGGGTCGATGACTTCCTGGCCGAGGCGACGCCCGAGGACAAGATGCGCCTGATCAAGGCCGAACAGGCCAAGGGCCGTCTGGTCGCCATGTGCGGCGACGGGGCCAATGACGCCCCGGCGCTCGCCCAAGCGGATGTCGGCGTGGCCATGCAGACCGGCGCCCAGGCCGCGCGCGAGGCCGGCAACATGGTCGACCTCGACAGCGACCCGACCAAGGTCATCGAGATCGTCGAGGTCGGCAAGCAACTGCTGATCACGCGCGGCGCCCTGACCACCTTCTCGATCGCCAACGACGTGGCCAAGTATTTCGCCATCATCCCGGCCATGTTCGTGGTCGGCCTGCCGTCGCTGGCGGCGCTGAACGTGATGAAGCTGTCCAGCCCGGAAAGCGCCATCCTGTCGGCGGTCATCTTCAACGCCCTGGTCATCATCGCCCTGATCCCGCTGGCGCTGCGCGGGGTGAAATACCGCGCCGTGGGGGCGGGGAAACTGCTGGGCCGCAACCTGCTGATCTACGGCCTCGGCGGTCTGATCGCCCCCTTCGTCGGCATCAAGCTCATCGACATCCTCATCTCCGCCCTCGGCCTGGCCTGAAGCCAGACCTGAGCGCGACCAAGGAAACTCTCATGCGTAAACGCAACACCACTAAAGCTTCCGGCTCCAACGACGCCCTGTTCGGCGGCGCCTGCCTGGTCGCCATCATCGCCCTGGGCCTGTGCAGCAGCCCGGCCAAGGCCGAGGAAAAGACCGGCCCCGACGTCGCTTTCAACGCCGCCGTCGCTAGCGACTATGTCTTCCGAGGCGTCAGCCAGACCGAGAGCGATCCGGCGATTTCCGCCGGGGTCGATGTGACCCAAGGTCTGTTCTACGCCGGGGCCTGGGCCGGCAACGTCTCCTTCGCCGGGGACGCCGACACCGACGCCGAGATCGATCTCTACGCCGGGGTCCGGCCCGAGTTCGGCGGCTTCAACTGGGACTTCGGCCTGGTCAGCTACTTCTACGCCGGCCAGCCGGACGGCGCGGACTATGACTACGTCGAGCTGAAGGCCGCGACCTCGCGCGCGGTCGGTCCGGCGACGCTGGGGGCGGCGATCTACTACTCGCCCGACTTCTTCGGCGCGTCCGAGGACGAGGCGACCTACGCCGAGATCAACGGCGCGATCAGCCCCGCCGACAAATGGACCCTCTCGGCGGCGGTGGGCCGTCAGTGGGTGTCGTCCGACTTCGACTACACCACCTGGAACCTGGGCGCGGCGTATCAGATGACCGATCATCTGGCGCTGGACGTCCGCTATTTCGACACCGACGAGCACGGCTTCGGTTCGGCCTATGACAGCCGCGTCGCCGCCAGCGTGAAGGCGACCTTCTGATGCTGAACCACATCCGTCCGGCGGTCGTGATGATCGCCCTGTTCACCGGCGTTCTGGGCGTCGCCTATCCGTTCGCGGTGACGGGCGTGGCCCAGGCCGCCTTTTCGGACCAGGCTGGCGGCAGTCTGGTTCGGGACAAGGCCGGCAAGGTCGTCGGCTCGGCCTTGGTCGGCCAGAATTTCGCCGCGCCCGGCTATCTGCATCCGCGCCCTTCGGCGGCGGGCGACGGCTATGACGCTTCGGCCTCGTCGGGGTCGAACCTCGGCCCGTTGAACCCGGACCTGATCGAGCGGGTCAAGACGGATGCGGATGCGTTGCGGGTTGAGGTCGGAACGGCGGCTGTTCCCGCCGACGCCGTGACCACCTCGGCCTCGGGTCTCGACCCGCATATCTCTCCGGCCTACGCTCGGCTTCAGGCCGCCCGCATCGCCGAAGCGCGGGGCGTGGCGGTGGAAGAGGTGAGCAAGGTGATCGAAAAGCATGTCGAGGGCCGAACGTTCGGCGTGCTCGGCCAGCCGCGCGTCAACGTGCTGCTGACCAACATGGCGCTGAACGCCCGCTTCGCGCGTCCCGCCGCGGAGGGCTGATGGCGCCGCCCGTCGTCCCGACGACCAAGACCCCGGCCGCCCCGCGCAAGCGTGGGCGGCTGAAGGTTTTTCTGGGCATGTCGCCCGGGGTCGGCAAGACCTATGAGATGCTGCGCGCCGCCCGCCGTCGCAAAGCCGAAGGCGGCGACGTCGTCGTCGGCGTGGTCGAGACCCACGGCCGCAAGGAGACCATGAGCCTGCTGCGCGGGCTGGAGGTCATGGCCCGCAATCCCATCGCCTATCGCGACCGGACCCTGCTGGAGTTCGACATCGACGGCGCCGTGGCGCGACGGCCTGGCCTGCTTCTGGTCGACGAATACGCCCACTCCAACGCCCCCGGCTCGCGCCATCCGAAGCGGTGGCAGGACGTGGAGGAGATCCTCGACGCAGGGATCGACGTCTGGACCACGCTGAACGTCCAGCATCTGGAAAGCTTGTCGGACGTGGTGCTGCGCATCACCGGCGTGCGTCAGCGCGAGAGCGTGCCGGACAGCGTCCTGACCCGCGCCGACGACATCGAGGTGGTGGACATCACCCCGGAGGAGCTGCGCAAGCGTCTGGCCGAGGGCAAGGTCTATGTGCCCGAAACGGCGCGGCTGGCCTCGGACAACTTCTTCAAGGTCGAGAACCTGACGGCGCTTCGCGAACTGGCCCTGCGCCGCGCGGCCCAGACGGTGGACGACCAGTTGATCGCCCGCCTGCGCGAGCAGGGGGTGCCCGGGCCGTGGGCGGCGGGCGAGCGGATTCTGGTCCTGGTCGCGGGCGACGCCATGGCCGCCCCCCTGGTCCGCGCCGGGCGACGGCTGTCGGACATGATGATGGACGCGCCCTGGACCGTGGCCCACGTCGACCGGCCCTCGGGCGCGCGGCACGGCGTCGGCTCGGCGGGCAAGCTGTCGGACGCGCTGAAGCTGGCGGAACAGCTGGGCGGACGCACCGTGGTGCTGTCGGGCGACGACGTGGTGCGCGCCGTCATGGACCACGCCCATCAGAACAACGTCACCCAGATCGTCCTGGCCAAGGGGCGCGACAGCCGTCTGTCAGAGTGGCTGGGCCGTTCACTGGCGGCGGAACTGCTGCGTCAGGCGCGCGGCGTGGCGGTCCACGTCATCACCGACGGGGCTGATCTGGAGGAGAAGACGCCGCGCGATCCGCGCGTGTCCCTGCCCGGCGGCTGGCGCGGCTATGCCGTGGGCGCGGCCTTCGTGGTCGCCGCCACCGGCCTGGCCCTGCTGCTGGATCGGACGTTCGAGCGGGTCGATCTGGGCGTCATCTATCTGTCGGCGGTGCTGGCGGCGGGGGTGCTCTATGGCCTCCGCCCGGCCCTGGCGGCGGCGACGGTCGCCTTCCTGACCTACAACTTCCTGTTTCTTCAGCCGAAATACAGCTTCGCTATCGGCTCTCCGACCGACGTCCTGACCCTGATCGTCTTCTGGGCCGTGGCCCTGACGACGGGCTTCCTGGCCGGCCGGGTGCGCGAGCAGGCGCGGGCGGCGCAAGGCCGCGCCTCGGCGGTCTCGGCCCTGCTGGCCGCCAGCCAGCGCCTGACCGGCGTGGGGGACCGAGCGGCGGCCGCCCGCATCCTAGCCGAACAGACGGCGGCGGCCGCGGGCGCGGGGGCCGTGGTCCTGCTGCCGGTCGAGGACGAGCTGACCATGATCGCCGGGGCGCCGGGCAAGCCGGAACTGGGCGCCGAGGCCATGGCCGCCGCCCGCTGGGCCTGGGAAAAGGGCGAGCCCGCCGGACACG
>NZ_DASWXW010000075.1:0-13441 GCF_036405315.1 Brevundimonas sp.
GGCCCGGACTTCCGTGGCCGAACACAGTCCGCCCGAGCCCGAAATGAACCTTCGTAACGTCGCTATCATCGCCCACGTTGACCACGGCAAGACCACCATGGTTGACCAGCTGCTGGCTCAGTCCGGCGTCTTCCGAGCCAATGAGGCGACGACCGAGCGCGCCATGGACTCCGGCGACCAGGAAAAAGAGCGCGGCATCACCATCCTGGCCAAGTGCACCTCGGTGCTCTGGAACGGCAAGGCCGGTGAAACCCGCATCAACATCATCGACACCCCCGGCCACGCCGACTTCGGCGGCGAAGTCGAGCGCATCCTGGGCATGGTGGACGGCTGCGTCATCCTGGTCGACGCCGAAGAGGGCGTCATGCCCCAGACCAAGTTCGTGCTGACCAAGGCGCTGAAGATGGGCCTGAAGCCCATCCTGTGCATCAACAAGGTCGACCGCGCCCACGCCGACCCGGACCGCGTCCACAACGAGACCTTCGACCTGTTCGCCGCCATCGGCGCGACCGACGAACAGCTGGACTTCCCGCACATCTACGCCTCGGGCCGCAACGGCTGGGCGACGCTGGACCTGAACACTCCCAATGACAACCTGGCCCCGCTGTTCGACCTGATCGTCGATCACGTCCCGGCGCCCAAGGTTCAGGAAAACCGCGACAAGCCGTTCCAGATGCTGAACGTCCTGATCGAAAGCGATCCCTTCCTGGGCCGCCTGCTGACCGGCCGCATCCAGAGCGGCAAGGCCGTTCCCGGCATGGCCATCCACGCCCTGGACCGTGAAGGCAAGGAAATCGAGCGCGGCCGCATCACCAAGGTTCTGGCCTTCCGCGGCCTGAAGCGTCAGCCCCTGGACGAGGGTTCGGAAGCGGGCGACATCGTCGCCATCGCCGGCATGTCCAAGGCCACCGTGGCCGACACCCTGTGCGCGATGGAAGTCATGGACGCCCTGCCGGCGCAACCGATCGACCCGCCGACCATCTCGATGACCGTCTCGGTCAACGACAGCCCCCTGGCCGGCCGCGAAGGCGACAAGGTCCAGTCGCGCGTCATCCGCGACCGCCTGCTGAAGGAAGCCGAAGCCAACGTCGCCATCCGCGTCACCACGACCGAAGGCGGCGACGCCTATGAAGTCGCCGGCCGCGGCGAACTGCAGCTGGGCGTTCTGATCGAAAACATGCGCCGCGAAGGCTTCGAGGTCTCGATCTCGCGTCCGCGCGTGGTCTTCCAGACCGGCGAGAACGGCGAGAAGCTGGAGCCGATCGAAGACGTCATGGTCGACGTCGACGACGAGTTCTCGGGCATCGTCATCGAGAAGCTGTCGGCCCGTAAGGCCGAAATGACCGACATGGGTCCGTCGGGCGCCGGCAAGACCCGCATCCAGCTGAAGTGCCCGTCGCGTTCGCTGATCGGCTATCAGGGCGAGTTCCTGACCGACACGCGCGGTTCGGGCGTGCTGAACCGCGTCTTCTCGCACTACGAGCCGCACAAGGGCGCCATCGAAGGCCGCCTGAAGGGCGTGCTGGTGTCCAACTCCGACGGCGAGACGGCGGCCTATGCGCTGTGGAATCTGGAAGAGCGCGGCGTGATGTTCGTCGGCGCGGGCGAAAAGACCTATCAGGGCATGATCATCGGCGAGAACAGCCGCTGGGACGACCTGGACGTCAACCCGATCAAAGGCAAACAACTGACCAACGTCCGCGCCGCCGGCAAGGACGAGTCGGTTCGCCTGACCCCGCCGCGCCAGATGTCGCTGGAGCAGGCCATCGCCTACATCGAGGAAGATGAACTGGTCGAGGTCACGCCCAAGTCGATCCGCCTGCGCAAGCAGGTGCTGAACCCCTCGTTCCGCAAGAAGCGCGTCCGCCCCGACTGAGGCTGACGGTCAGACCAAACGAAGAAGGCGATCCGCGAGGGTCGCCTTCTTTTTTGCGGCCTACCGCCCTTCGGGCTGCTTGAGGCCGGTTTGCTGCGACCTACCCCAACGCGGTCGCTTGAAGCCCGGTTTGGGACCGTCATCCTGGCCGCAGCGCAGCGAAGAGCCGGGACCGCCCAGCACACGACGGTCCCGCGCCCTACGGTCCCGGATCGACCTTTGCAGGTTGTCCGGGATGACGGCGAGCGTCGCGGCGAGCCCCTACTTCCTAACCCCCAGCAGCCCCAGCCAGCCGCCGCTGGTCAGCAGGGCTACGTCCAGCAGGGCCAGGGCCAGCGGGGTCGTGGTCGAGGCGGCGATGAACTTCGGCCGCCACGCCGGGCCGAACTTGCCCTTGTAGGCGCGCAGGCCCTGGAAGCCGTAGACCGCGCCACCCTCCTCGAAGACCAAGGCGCCGACGCGGGCGAAGACGGGGGCCAGCCGCCGGTCCTCCAGCCCCGACAGGGGCGCCATGCCCAGATCGAGGCGCTGGAAGCCCTCACTACGCGCCCACTGGGCGGTGCGGGTGAACAGATAGTCCATGATCCCGTGCGGCCCGTCCGGATCGTGACGCATTAGGTCGATCATCGCCTCCTCGCCGCGCGCGCCCGTCAGCAGGTTGGCGAAGGCGACGATGCGTCCGCCCTCGCGGGCCACCGCGACCGGCGAACGATCCAGATAGTCGATGTCGAACCGACCGAGAGAGAAGGCCTTTTCCGATCCGTTGTGGTGATCCAGCCAGGCGTCGGACACCGCGCGCAGTTCGGCCGCCCACGGACGCGCGCCGCCGGGCGCCAGGACCTCGAAAGTCGCGCCTTCGCGCTCGGCCCGGTTCACGGCGGTGCGCAGGTTCTGCTTGCCCTTGCCCTCGGTCGAGAAATGCTCGGCGTCGATCACCGCCGCCTCGCCTACCTTGCGGACGGCCAGGCCCAGGGTGGCCAGATCGGCCAGCATCCCCTCGCCGACCGAGTAGAAGACCGGCGCCCCGCCGTAGCTGTCGGCCATCTCGGCGAAGGCCCACAACAGCTCCAGTCGTTCGCTCTTCAGCCCCGCCGGTTCGCCCATGGCGATCCAGCGCCGACCACGCACGCGATAGGCGATGAAACTGCGCCCCGACGGGCTGAACAGCATGGCCTTGTCGCCCAGCAGGGCCAGGTTGGCCTCGGGGCTCGCCGTGTCCGCCTCGGCCAGGGCGCGACGGGCCTGTTCGATCTCGGCCGGACCCGCCGGACCGTGGCTGCGCGCGCCCGGCGCGCTCATCAGCGAGCGCACCGCCACCGCCAAGGTCAGGACCGCCAGCACGGCCCCCGCCCGCAGGAAGCCCGAGGCCTGCTTGTCGGTCAGGAAGGTCCACCACAGCTCGTCGGTATAGGCCGTGTCGCGATAGACGAAGAAACCCAGCCACAGCATGGACACGACCGCAGCCGCCACCATCAGCAGCCAGCCCGGCCGCAGCGGCTCGCCCAGCCGCGAACGCCGGTTGAAGGCGGCCCGGCAGGGCAGCAGAAGGGCGGCCGCCAGGGTCAACTCGGCCGCCTCCTCCCAATCCAGACCCTTCATCAGGGAGAAGACCGCCCCCAGCATCAGGCCGAACAGGGCGGCGTAATAGGCGCCGCGCCGGCGCCGCCACAGACCTGCCGAGACCAGCAGCAGCAGGAAGCCGGTCACGCTGGCGGCGAAATGGGACAGGTCGATCAGGATGGGCGCCGACAGCCGGTCGAGCGCCTGCAAGCGTCCGCTGAAGGCCGGCGTCACCGCCGACAGCAACATGACGGCGCCCAGACCGAACGAGGCCACGGCGAAGATCTGCGGCGTCAGCTCATAGGCCAGCCCGCCCAGACGCTGGAGTATGCGCGCCAGTCCACCCCGGCCCTGGCCACCCGGCCGCTTCGTCGCTGTCATTCGCCCTCTCGGTGTCGCCGCCCCTCATAGAGCAAGAATCGGCCGTTTGCGGCGCAGAAAAGGTCATTTCAGGACGGCCGAAACAATCTGAAACGCAGCGAGTTCACCTTTTCGCGAGCGCCAGACTCGCCCAATCGGAGTGATCCCATGATCCGCAAGACCGCCCTGCTGACCGGCTTCGCCGGCGCCCTCCTCTTCGCCGCCCCTGTGCTCGCCCAGGAGGCCACGACGCCGCAGACGCCCGAACCGGCCCCCGCTGAGGCGGCTGCAGCCCAGCCCCAAAGCCTGACCCTGACGCCCGGCGCCGTGGTCAAGAGCGCCAACGGCGCCGAGCTCGGCAAGCTGGTCGGCGCCCAGAACGGCGCTTCGGGCCAAGAACTGACCGTGCGCGGTGCCGACGGCGCGGTCCGTGCGGTGCCGGTGGCCGGCATCCGTCAGGACGGCGCCGACATCGTCGTCAACGCCAGCCTGTCCGACTTCCAGGCCGCCGCCGCCATCGCCGACGAAGCCCCGACCGAGGCGACCCCGTCGACGGCGGGCGAACCGAGCGCCTGATCCGGCGCGACGCCTTAAAGGAAAGGGGCGGCCCGGCGGGCCGCCCCTTTTTGCATGGCTCGCGGACGCGCGCTCAGGCGCGCTTCTTGACCAGCCCCAGCAGGAACAGCAGCACCACCGCGCCGATGGTGGCGACGACGATGCCGACGATCCAGTTTCCAGCCGCATCGACGTTCAGCAGATTATTGGCCAGGAATCCGCCGATCAGGGCGCCGAGGATGCCGACCACCAGATTGGTCAACAGGCCATGGTTCCGCTTCATGATCTTTTCCGCCAGCCAACCGGCCACGATGCCGATGATGATCCAGGCGATCCAACCAAAGCCGCTCATTCCCTTGCTCCCTTCCAGTCAGGCTTGATGCCTTGGCGTTAATGCGCCGCTCGCCCGTGGGTTGCCTCCGTGCGCCGCTCAAGCGTCGCTATTCTCCCGAAAGGCGAATACGGCACGGCGTTTGCGGCGCGACGGGCGAGCCGTGTCGTTTCGACACAGCGCCCGTAGGACAGAGAAAGGGGCCGTCATGGCCGCCGACATTGATCTTCATCTGGGCCGTCGCCTGCGCCGCCGCCGCCGTCTGCTGGGCCTGACCCAGCAGCAGCTCGCCGTACAGGTCGGCATTCGGTTCCAGCAGATTCAGAAATACGAATGCGGCGCCAACCGCATCTCCGCCGCTCGCCTGTGGGAGTTGGCCGAGGCGCTGGAGACCCCCGTCAGCTACTTCTACGACGGCCTGGCCGAGGCGCTGGACCCCCGCGAGAACGCGGGTCCCGTCGCAGAGGGCTTTTCCCGCAAGGAGACCCTCGACCTGATCCAGGCCTATTATCAACTGGACGAACGGCCGCGCCGCCGCCTGCTGGACCTGGCCCGGTCGCTGCACACGGACAGCGAAGCCGCCTGACCCCTCGCCCTGGCGGGACGGGCGGTGTATGCCGCCGGCCATGACTGAACTGGAAGCCTTCGCCTTAGAACTGTCGCATGAGGCCGCGCGCACGGCCCTGCCCTTCTTCCGCGGCGAGTTCGCCCAGGAGGACAAGGGCGGGTCCGGGGCCTTCGACCCCGTCACCGAGGCCGACCGCGCCGCCGAGGCCGCCATCCGTCGGCTGATCGCCGCCCGCTATCCGCACCACGGCGTCATCGGCGAGGAATACGGCGAGGACCGCCCGGACGCCGACCACGTCTGGGTGCTGGACCCCATCGACGGCACCCGCGCCTTCATCGCCGGCCTGCCTCTGTGGACCACCCTGATCGCCCTGCGCCACGAAGGTGCGCCGGTGATCGGCGCCATCGGCCAGCCCTATCTGGGCGAGGTGTTCCTGGGCGGACCGTCGGGCGCGCGGCTGCTGCGGAGCGGCGCGGAGACCGCATTGAAGACCCGCGCCTGTCCCGCCCTGTCCGACGCCCTGATCGCCACGACCGACCCGGACATCTTCGTGGGCCCCGATCGCGAGGCGTGGACGCGCCTGCGCGCCTCGGCCCGGCTGGCCCGCCTGGGTTGCGACGGCTACGCCTACGCCATGGTGGCGGCGGGCCGTATCGACCTGGTGGCCGAGACCGAACTGAAGGTCTGGGACTGGTCGGCCCTGCTCCCGGTGATCGAGGCGGCGGGCGGCCGCGTCACCGGCTGGTCGGGTCAGGCGCCCGACGGCGACGGCCGCATCCTGGCGGTGGGCGACGCCGCCCTGACCGATCAGGCCCTGGCGGTGCTGAACGCGACCCAGGATTAGGCCGCGCCCTTCTCCGGCGCGGGCGACGCCGCCTGGCCTTCGGCGGGCGCGACGTAGTCGGCCAGGGCGTCGAACTCGTCCAGGAAGACGCCGCGCAGCGGGTCCGCCTCCATGATCACCTCGTGCAGGGCGCCCGGCGCCTCGACGTAGCGGCCGCGTCCCAGACGGCGCGCCGCCCAGCGGTTGGTCTGCTTCCAGACCTTGTCGTCCTCCGACGCCTGAACCACGCAGACGGGGATCTTGACCGCCTTCAAGGCGCGCGGCTTCAGCGCCCGTTCGCCCGCGTCCAGGGCGAAGGCCAGCCAACCCCAGGTCGGACCGCCGATGGCCAGATGCGGGCAGGCGTAAAGCTGCTGACGCCACAGGTCGTAGCGCGCGCGGTCCGACGTCAGGGCGTCCTTCTCGAAGGTGTGGTCGAAGGGGTCGTCGGCGTCGTCCAGCACATAGTCGCCCGCCTTGCCGTGGCGCAGGTTCCAGCGCACCGCCAGCTTGACCGACCACATCGACCGCTTGCCGGTCTTGATGCGCAGCATGGGGCTGGACAGGACGGCGCCGGCGAAGCGGCTCTCGCCCGCCTCCAGCGACAGCAGGTTCAGGCAACCGCCCATCGAATGGCCCACCATGATCCACGGCTTGGGCGCCTTGGCCTCATAGGCGTCCAGCAGGCGGGCGTAGTCGTCCAGAAACTCCTCGACCGCCCGGGCGTGGCCGCGCAACCGGTCGGGCAGCAGCCGCGCCGACAGGCCCTGGCCGCGCCAGTCGTGGGCCAGGACGCAGAAGCCGCGCGCCAGGAAGTTGCCGATGACCTCGAAATACTTCTCGATCGGCTCGGTGCGGCCGGGGCTGAGCACCACCGTGCCGCGCGGCGTCCTGGCCTGCAGCGCCGACGGCGTCCACAGGGCGGCGCGCAGACGAAGCCCGCCCGCGCCGCGGAACCAGTCGCCCTCTCCGCCGGGAGGCGAAGCGGCGCCGGGGACCCCCATCAGGGGCGCATGGGCGGCGAAGGCGGTGGCGCGGTTCACTCGGGCTTCCTGAACTTCAAGGTCATGCGATCGCTCTCGCCGATCGCGTCGTATTTGGTGCGGTCGAAGGCCGGGTCGGCGGGCTGGCCCGCCGGCGCGGTCAGGCGCGTGGGGGCCAGAGTATCGGCGCCGAAGGGATGGTCCTTGGTGTCCTTCGGATTGGCGTTGATCTCGGACGCCTCGACGAAGACGAAGCCGGCCTCGGCGGCCAGTTGCTTGACGAAGGCTTCCTGCACATAGCCGTTGGCCGCCGCAGGGTCCTGATCCTCGTCCGGCTGCAGCCGGTGCTGCTCGACGCCGAGCACGCCGCCCGGACGCAGGGCCGCATAGGCGTCGGCGAAGGCCTTCTCGGCGATGCCCGCCGCCATCCAGGCGTGGACGTAGCGCATGAACAGCACCAGGTCGGCCGTGCCTGCCGGCGCCACCGGCCCCGTGCCCGCGCCGAAGGCGCTGAACTGGACGGCGCCATAGAGCTTCTTGTCACCCTCCAGCCTGGCCTTGAGCGCGTTGTTGATGGCGATCTGGGCCGGATCGGCGGCCGGTCCCTCGGCGAAGCCCGCCAAGTAGAGCGTCCCGCCGCCCTTGTTCAGATAGGGAGCCAGAATCTCGATGTACCAGCCGCTGCCGGGCCAGAAGTCGACGACCGTCATCTTGGGCTGCAGGCCGAAGAAACGCAGGGTCTCGATCGGGTGGCGCCAGGCGTCGCGCGCCTTGTCCGCCGCCGTTCGCCAGGAGCCGGCCACCGCCCATTCCAGCGAGCCTTCCGGCGGACCGGCGGGCGCGGCGGGCGTGGTGGCCGACGCCTTCTCTTCCTTCTTGCCGCAGGCGGCCAGACCGGCGAAGGCGGCCATGCAGGCCCCGGCCAGGACAGCGCGACGGGTCGATCGCTCAGACATCCGCGCCTCCTTCCATCCAATGGGCTACGCTCTCGGGCTTAAGGCGCTTCTGCGCCAGCGTCAAAACCGCAAACGGCATCAGTTGGCGGTCTCGGGCTTGCGGAAACGCAGGGTCATACGGTCGCTCTCGCCCACGGCGTCGAAGGCGGCGCGTTCCTCGGCGGTCAGGACGCGGCCGTCCTTCTGCGAGGTGCGGGTCGGGGGCAGGGTCCAGACGCCGAACGGATGGTCGCGGTCGTCCTTGGCGTTGGCGTTCAGCTCGCTGCGCGCCTCCAGCTCGAACCCGGCCCGGCGGGCGGCGTGGATGACATAGCTTTCCGGGACATAGCCGGTCGAGGCGACGTCGGCGACGTTCAGCCCCTCCTTGCTGCGGTGCTGTTCGACGGCCAGGACGCCGCCGGGCTTCAGCGCCTTGAAGAAGGCGGCCAGATAGGGATCGGTGCGGCCGTCGCCGGACCAGTTGTGGAAGGCCCGCGCCACCACCACCATGTCGGCGCTGCCGTCGGCCACGCCCATGCCCTCGGTCGGCTTGCCGACCGCGACGTAGCGGCCGCCGGTCGCCGCCGCGTAGGGCTCCAGGATGTTGCGCCACCAGCCGGCGCGGCCCGGCTCGATCTCCACCACCGTCTGACCGGGCTGCAGGCCCCAGAAGGTCAGGGTTTCGAACGGATGACGCTGGCTGTCGCGAACGCGGTCGGCCTCGGGCCGGGTGGGCGAGGCGATGGCGGCCTGAAGCGCGGCGTCCTCCTCGACCTTGGGCATCTCCATCGACAGGCCCTGGCGATGCGGCAGCGCCGGCTCGGACGGCGCGCTCTGCGCAAGGGCGGGCGAGGCGAGGGCGGACGCCGCAAGGACGGCGAGGACGAGAGGTCGCATGGGGTGGCTCCGGTCGATCCTGAAAGAAACAATCCGTAACCCTTACGGCGCTTCGCGGCCTCAGCAAGACGCGGATTGGGCCAAGCGACGATTTCGCACGCCTCCGGCGCCCCCCTTGCGCAGCGAAAAACGCCGCCTACCTGTTTCTCCGAGAGCGCCGATCCCGGGCTCTCCGGACTTGGCGGGGCCGAATGCGGACCGCCGGGACTGAAATCCTCCGCCGTCCGGGGCAAATCGCCGGGCGGCTCAACCTTGCTGAATGTCAGAAGGATGACCCATGCGTACCTATGATTTCTCGCCGCTGTACCGTTCCGCCGTCGGTTTCGACCGCTTGGCCCGTCAGCTGGAAAGCGCCGCGCGCTCCAGTCAGGAGAACGGCTGGCCCCCCTACAATATCGAGACGACCGGCGAAAACGCCTATCGCATCGAGATCGCCGTCGCCGGCTTCACGCCCGACGAGCTGAACATCGAGGCCAAGGAAAACTCGCTGACCGTCACCGGCAAGAAGGCCGCCAACGACGACAGCGCCCCGCAGAAGACCTATCTGCACCGCGGCCTGGCCGAGCGCGACTTCGAGCGCCGCTTCCAGCTGGCCGACTATGTGGTCGTCAAGGGCGCCGACCTGTCGAACGGCCTGCTGACCATCGACCTGCAACGCGAACTGCCCGAGGCCCTGAAGCCCCGCCGCATCGAGATCGCGACCGGCAAGCCCCTGATCGAGGGGGAAACCGCCGGCAAGTCGGACAAGGCGAAGACGGCCGCCTGAGCGGCCGACGCCTGAATGAAGGAGAAGGGGCGGCGTTCGCGTCGCCCCTTTTTCATGCCTGCCTTACGCGGCGGCGGCCTTGAGATCGGCCGGATCCAGACCGCGCGCACCGCCCGTCTGGGCCCCGGCGAAGTCGGCCTGCTTGGTCTGGGCTCCGTGCAGGACAGCGCGGCTCAGATCCGCCCCGGCCAGCACCGCGCGACGCAGATCGGCGCCCGACAGGTCGGCCCCGCGCAGGACGGCGCCCGACAGATCGGCGGGCAGCAGACGTTCCGGCCCCAGCATCAACGGCCCCAGTTGGGCCTCGCGCAGGTCCGAGCCGTTCAGCTTGGCCCGGCTCAGCCGCGCCCCGCGCAGATCGGCGCGACGCAGATTGGCCGAGCGCAGGTCCGCGCCTTCCAGCTGGGCGCCCTGCAGCTGAACCCCTTCCATGTCGAGGCCGTAGAAGACCGCGCCCTTGGCCGACAGGGCCGTCAGGTTCAGGCCGCGAATGGATTCCAGCGGACGCAGGTCGACCCCGTCGAACACGGAGGGCTGGCCCTCGGCCCCGCCCGTCTCGCACCACTGGGCGTGGTCGCGCAGCATTTCGGCGGCGGGCATGCGGCTGACCGGCTCGCCGGCCGGCCGGTTGTCGGTCAGGGCCCCTTCCATATTGGCCCCGTCGGTGCGCCACATGGCGGCCTTCACCCCGACCAGGATGGCGTCGGTCAGGTCCGCGCCCGACAGGTCCGCGCCCGACAGGTCGGCCCCCGCCAGATCGGCCCCGCGGAAGCTGGCCTGCTTGAGGTTGGCCCGAACCAGCTTGCAGTCTTTCATGATGGCGTCGGTGAAGTCGGCGGCGATGGCCACCATCCCCGTCATGCGCGAACGCTGCAGGTTGGCGCCGACCAGGCTGGCGCCCTGGGCCTGGGTGTCGGCGCGCTTCTGGGCCTCGATGACGCGAAAGCCCAGCTTGCCGTCCGCCGCGGCGATGGTGCCCTCGCGCAGGTCGGCCTCGAACAGGTCGGCGCCCGAAAGGTCCGCGCCGCGCAGGCAGGCGCCGCGCAGATCGGCCCGGCGCAGGCTGGCGTCGACCAGGACGATGTCCTGCATGTCCGCGCCGAAGAAGTTGGCGTTGTCCAGCTTGGCCCCGGTCAGGTCGCAGTTATGCAGACGCGCGGCCGCGAAATCGGCGTCGGCCAGATTGCGCCCCCGCAGCGTCAGTCCCGACAGGTCCATCCAGGCGAAGACGGCGCGGGCCCCGCCCGGCCGCGCCTGCCACAGGCGATCATGCTTGACGCAGATGGCGTCGACCTCGGCCTGGGTCGGTTTCTTGCGAACAGGATCGGCGGCGGCGCTCATGCCGCCAACATGGCTGACGGGCCATTAAGGAAGCTTTGCAGAAACAGACGTTTCCGGCACATCAGGCGCCGAGCAGCCCCTGTTCGCGCAAGGCGTCGGCCAGTTCGCCCTCGTTGGTCCACAGACGAGTGTAGCCCGCCTCGCCCAGGCGGTTCAGCTCGGTCGTCAGGTCGGCGCGCGGCGCGGCGACGAAGCGGCCGTCGAAGCCCGTTCCGTCCTCGCTGACACGGACCAACGGCCGGCCCGTCTCGAGCCGATGCAGGAAACCCTCGCACAGGACGGCGGCGTCCTCGGCCAGCAGGCCCGTCTCGACCGTCAGGCCGGACTGGCGCAGACGTTCGGTGCCCCGGCCCGAGGCGAAGGGCGAGGGGTCCAGGGCGGCGATCACCACCCGCTTCACCCCGGCCTCGGCCAGGAAGTGGGCGCAGGACTTGCGGCCCGACGACCGGGCGCCGCAGGGCTCCAGCGTGACATAGGCGGTCGCGCCCTTCACGGCCTCGCCGGCCGCGGGCACGGCCTGTTCCTCCGCGTGCGGACGCCCGCCCGGGGCTGTGGCGGCTTCGGCCAGAACGACCCCGTCCTTGACCAGGACGCAGCCGACCGCCGGATTGGGCCAGGTCTCGCCCATCCGCGCCAGCGCCAAATCAATGGCGCGGCGCATGTGGACGACGTCGTCCCCCGCCGCGTCCTTGCCGGACGTGCTCACGCAATCACCGGCAGGGTCTGCGCCCGGGCGTCGTCCAGATAACGGGCGGCGACCGGCTTCAGGTTCGCGTCCAGGTCGATCTCCAGCGGATTGCCCGTGGGGATCTCGACGCCGACGATCTGATCGTCCGGCACGGCGAACAGCAGCTTGACGATGGCGCGCAGCGAGTTGCCGTGAGCGGCGATCAGCACGTCCTCGCCCGCCTTCAGGCGCGGCGCGATCTCGGCGTCCCAATAGGGCTGAACCCGGTCCAGCGTGGTCTTCAGGCTCTCGGTGTCCGGAATGGCCTTGCCGGCGTAGCGGGGGTCGGCGTCGAAATCGAACTCGCCCCCCGGGGCCAGGGGCGGCGGCGGCACGTCATAGCTGCGGCGCCAGACCTTGACCTGATCCTCGCCGTGCTTGGCCGCCGTCTCGGCCTTGTCCAGGCCCGTCAGGCCGCCGTAGTGGCGCTCGTTCAGGCGCCAGTCCTCGAGCACCGGCACGTCCTTCAGGCCCGCCGCGCCCAGCGCCAGGGCGCCGGTGCGTTTGGCCCGCGTCAGGACCGAGGTGAACATGACGGCGGGCTTGAACCCCGCCTCGGCGATCAACTCGCCGCCGCGCCGCGCCTGGGCCTCGCCCTCGGCGGTCAGATCGACGTCCACCCAGCCGGTGAAGCGGTTCTCCAGGTTCCACTGGCTCTGGCCGTGGCGCAACAGGATCAGGCGGGGCATGGGCGTCTCCGTAACTTCCCTTTCGCGTAGGCCGTGGACGCGGGGGCGGTCAAGGTTTTGCGATGCGGGAAGCCGGACCGGATGCGATGCAGCCCGAAGCGACGCCGCGCGTTGTTGGCCTGATGGGGGACGCCCGTTATACCGCGACGCCAGGGTGCGGCTGGTTCGGTCCGCCCGCCCATTTCGCGCACGCCCAGGAAGACTCATGTTGAAACCGCGCCAGGACATCCGCCCCAATACGGCGGAGTATGAAACTCTTCCCCTGGTCAAGCCGACCGGCTTCCGCGAATACGACGCGCGCTGGATCCTGGAAAAAGAGATCAACCTGCTGGGCATCCAGGCTCTGGGCCTGGGCCTGGCCACCTATGTCCACGAGATCGGCGTGCGCCCCCGCATCGCCGTCGGCCACGACTTCCGTTCCTACTCCCTGTCGGTGAAGCAGGCCCTGATCCTCGGCCTGCTGGAAGGCGGCATGGAGGTGGTGGACATCGGCCTCAGCCTCTCGCCCATGGCCTACTACGCCCAGTTCGCCCTGGACTGCCCCTGCGTGGCCATGGTCACGGCCAGCCACAACGAGAACGGCTGGACCGGCGTCAAGATGGGCGCCCAGGCGCCCCTGACCTTCGGCCCCGACGAAATGACCCGCCTCAAAGCCATTGTCCTCAACGGCGAGGGCGTGGCCCGCCCCGGCGGCCGCGTCGAGCGCGTCGAGGGCTTCCGCGAGCAATACATCCAGGACGTCGCCTCCAAGGTGAAGCTGTCCCGCCCGCTCAAGGTCGTGGCCGCCTGCGGCAACGGCACCGCCGGCGCCTTCGCCCCCGAGGCCCTGCGCCTGATGGGCGCCGAGGTGATCGAGATGGATGTCGACCTCGACTGGACCTTCCCCAAGTACAATCCGAACCCGGAAGACCACGTCATGCTGGTGGCGATGGCGCAAAAGCTGAAGGAAACCGGCGCCGACCTGGCCCTGGGCTTCGACGGCGACGGCGACCGCTGCGGCGTGGTGGACGACACCGGCGAGGAGATCTTC
>NZ_DASWXW010000076.1:0-4849 GCF_036405315.1 Brevundimonas sp.
CCGCCGATGGCCATGAACTCGTGCGGCAGGGCGTGCATGATGACGCCGAACTTGCCGCCCGCCAGGACGTAGCTGCCGAACACCATGGCGAACAGCAGGACAATGCCGATAATCTGGAACATGGGGCGGTCGGACGTCCTGCGGGAGAAAACTCAGGACGCCCGTTATCCGCGTTAATGCTTAAGGGCGGGTTTCGCCAATCCCGGTTCGGGACGTGAAATCAGAGCCGCGTCTCCCCGCTCAGGATCGCTTCGTAGGCCTTGGGGGTCAGCTTCTGATAGCCTGCCTTGCCGCCGCGCACATAGACCGGGCCCGTGACCTTCTCCAGATCGAAGCCGTCGGCGACCAGATCGACCTTGCGGTATTTGAAGGTGCCGGTGGTCTCGGCCGACTTCATCAGGCGCAGGAAGACCGGGCGGGCGTAGGGCGGCAGCTGCTCGTCGGCGTAGGCGGCGAAGGCGGCGGGATCGAACTTGCCTTCCAGCACCAGGCCGGCCATGCCCGCCTTGCCTTCCTGACCGGGGACGGCGACGCCGTAGGCGATGACTTCCTGGACGCCGGGGGCGTCATGCAGGCGCTGCTCGACCTCGGCGGTGGAGACGTTCTCGCCCTTCCAGCGATAGGTGTCGCCCAGGCGGTCCATGAAGTAGAAATAGCCTTCGCGGTCCTGACGCATCAGGTCGCCGGTGCGGAACCAGCGGTCGCCCTTCTTGAAGACGTCGGTGAGGATCTTCTTCTCCGAGGCCTTCTTGTCGGCGTAGCCCGAGAAGTCGTGGCGGATGTCCGAGGCGATCTGGCCGATGGCCTCGCCCGTCTCGCCGACCGAGACCAGCTGGCACATGCCGTCGGCGCGGCGCAGGGGCTCGCCCGTCTCGGGGTCCAGGGCGATCAGGCGGATGTTGATCTGCGACTTCAGATAGCTGGGCACGCGGCCGATGGCGCCGGCCTTGCCGTCGAAGTTGAACAGGGAGACGTTGCCCTCGGTGGAGCCGTAGAACTCCATGATGTCCTTGATGCCGAAGCGCGACTGGAACTCGCTCCAGACGTCGGGGCGCAGGCCGTTGCCGAAGGCCAGGCGCAGCTTGTGCGCGCGCTCGTCCTCGTTGGGCGGGCAGTTGACCAGATAGCGGCACAGCTCGCCGATATAGACGAACATGGTCGCGCCCGAGGCCTTCACGTCCGGCCAGAAATGGGTCGAGGAGAAACGGCGGCGAACGATCATCCGCCCGCCGTTCAGCAGGACCGAGCCGACCCCGACCAGACCCCCGGTCGAGTGATAGAGGGGCAGGCAGTTGTAGAGGGCGTCGGTTTGCGTCGAAGCCGTGGCCCCGGCGAAGGCGCGCATATAGGTTCGCGCGCGCGAATGCGGGATGCGCGCCGCCTTGGGCAGGCCGGTGGTGCCCGAGGTGAAGATGTAGAGCGCCGTGTCGCGGTTGGTCAGGCCGCTGCGCAGGCTCTTGTCGGGACGCACCGAGGAGGCGCTGCGCACGGCGTTGTCGATGTCGCGGCGGTCATTGGTCTCGTCCTCGTCAGCCAGGCCGTGCACCCAGATCATCAGGTTGCGATCGACGAAGGGGCGGGCCTCCTCCACCGCCCGCCAGCAATCCTGGTCAGTGACGACGTTGAAGGCGTTGGAGATGGTCAGGCAGTGGGCGAGCGCCGCGCCCGTCAGATTGGTGTTGATCAGGGCCGTGGCCACCCCGACCTTGGAGAAACCGAACCAGGCGGCGACGTATTCGACGCGGTTGTGCATCACCAGGGCGATGACGTCGCTGCGCTTCAGGTTCCGACCGCGAGCCCAGTTGGCGTAGCGGTTCGCCAGGGCCTCGAACTCGCGATAGGTGATGCTGCGCTGCTCGTCCTGGATGGCGATGTTGTCGCCGAACTTGTCGACCGCCTCTTCGAGGTCGTCACAGAGCAGGACGTCGCTGTCGAGCGTGATGGGCTTGATGCGCTTCAGGAGGCGGTACAGCCCGCTCGCGAACTTGATATCGCGCCGGATGTTCGCTGCCAGTCCCATGGTTGCGCCGCCTCTTCCCAGATATTGCTTTTCAAGGGTGATGAACGGGCGACGGCGGCGGGTCAACAGGTCCGCATCGGCCATCGCGACAATGTTTCACGAAAAGATGCTTGAAGGACGATTTCGATGACGCTGCGTAAGGATGCTCCGCGACGCTAGGTCAACTTGATGAGGCTGAATCTGAAGTTACGGCCAAGACGCGTTGTAGAATTGACCTGAGGTTTTCCTTTCGATGACTGCGGTTCGGCAAGGGCGTTATTGCCCAGCGGATCGGGGCGTCACCCGCCAGATCGCGTCGCCCACGTCGTCAGCCACCAGCAGGGCGCCGGAGCGGACGCCCAGAACCCCGACCGGACGGCCCATGGCCTCGCCCTTGGCGTTGCGGAAGCCGGTCAGGACGTCTTGCGGCGGTCCCGCCGGCTTGCCGCCGCTGAAGGGGACGAAGATGACCTTGTAGCCGGCGGGCGGGTTGCGGTTCCACGAGCCGTGCTGGCCGACGATGGCCCCGTTGCGCCACTGGGGCATCAGGGCCCCGGTATAGAAGGTCAGGCCGAGCGAGGCCGTGTGCGAGCCGAGGGCGTAGTCGGGCTTGATCGCCTTGGCGACCATGTCGGGGCGGGGCGGCTGGACCCGCGCATCGACCGTCTGACCGTAATAGCTCCACGGCCAGCCGTAGAAGCCGCCGGGCGTGACCGAGGTCATGTAGTCGGGCACCAGGTCGTCGCCGATCTCGTCGCGCTCGTTGACCGAGACCCACAGCCGTCCGTCCTCGGGGTTCCAGGCCATGCCGACGGGGTTGCGCAGGCCCGAGGCGAAGACGCGGCGCGCGCCGGTGGCCGGGTCGATCTCGAGCACGGCGGCGCGGTCGACCTCCTCGTCCAGGCCGTTCTCGCCGACGTTGGAGTTGGAGCCGACGCCGACATAGAGTTTCGATCCGTCCGCCGAGGCGACCAGGCTCTTGGTCCAGTGGTGGTTGCGCCCGGCGGGCAGGTCCGCGACCTTGACCGGCGCGACGCTGATTTGCGTCTGGCCGCTCTGATAAGGGACGGCGACCAGGGCGTCGGCGTTGGCGATGAACAGGCGGTCGCCGACCAGGGCCATGCCGAAGGGCGAGGTCAGGCCGGACAGGAAGACGGTCTTCGTTTCCGCCGCGCCGTCGCCGTCGGCGTCGCGCAGCAGGCTGATGCGGTTGGCGCTGGGCACGCGGGCGCCGGCCTTGCCCATGATGCGGCGCTCGAACCAGCCGCGAATACCGCCGCCGCTGGCTTCCGGCTTGGGCGGGGCGTTGGTCTCGGCCACCAGGACGTCGCCGTTGGGCAGTTCGTAGAGCCAGCGCGGATGGTCCAGTCCGACAGCGAAGGCGTTGACGGCCAGGCCCGGCGCCGCGACCGGGGTGCGGCCCGCGGGCCAGCCGATCGCCGTCGCGATCTTGACCGTCGGCACGCGCTGGACCCGGGCCTCGGGCAGTTGCGGATCGGGGCCGAAGCCGGCGCTTTCCGGCAGGGCGCTTTCCGTGCCGCAGGCGGCAAGCGCCGTCAGCAGGGGCAGGGCGGCGACGAGGCGGCGACGGCTCATGCAAGTCTCCTCAGCGTTCGGGCAGGGCGGGGAACTCCAGTCGGCTGACATCATAACCCAGTTCGCCCGCCCGTCGCGTCAGACGCGCCAGCTGGTCGGGCGTTGGGACCTCGCGGGTATAGATGAACAGCTTGTCGAAGGTCGGGTCCGACGAGATGAACCAGCTGTAGTCCTCGGCGCGGTCCAGCACCCAGTAGTCCCAGGTGACGAAACCCCACAGGTATTTGACCCGCAGCTTGGCGTTCATGCCGGGGTCGAGAATCTCGCCGCGGCCCTCGATGGCCTTCTCGCGGCCCTGGGGCGTGCCGACCTGGCAGGTGTCGCGCACCGCCACGCGGGTCGGCGGGCTGAAGTCGTAGTGGCTGGCCCCGGCGACGCAGCCGTCGGTGATCTTCATGGGCAGGCGCGCCACCTCGTGCCAGCGGCCCGACCACAGGCGCTGGGCGTCGACGGGCTTCAGCGGCTGGGGCGCGCGGGTTTCGCTCATGGACGGGGCCGTGGCGCAGGCGCCCAGGGTCAGGACCAGCATCAGAATCAGGGCGGCGGCCGGCGCCGCAAGGGCGAGGCGACGCAAGGGCAGGGCGGCGACGGGCATGATAGCCTCCGTTTGACGGACACAGGTTTACGTGCGCCGTTCCCTGTCGGATGACTGGCGCCGGGAAACCGGTCGGCGGCGGGTCTTGAGCGCGCCGCCACGCCTTCCTATCTGCCAAGCCTCGCCGGGAGGGGCCATGCCGTCAGTCATCACCATTCAGGGTCTGACCAAGACCTACAAGTCCGGCCATCAGGCGCTGAAGCCCATCGATCTGGAGATCGAGAAGGGCGAAATCTTCGCCCTGCTGGGGCCGAACGGGGCGGGCAAGACGACGATGATCTCCATCGTCTGCGGCATCGTCACGCCCTCGACCGGGACGGTGACGGCCGACGGCCACGACATCCAGAAGGATTATCGCGCCGCCCGCACCAAGATCGGCCTGGTGCCGCAGGAGCTGACGACGGACGCCTTTGAAACCGTCTGGGCCACCGTCACCTTCAGCCGGGGCCTGTTCGGCAAGGCGCCGAACCCGGCCTATGTCGAGCGCATCCTTCGCGACCTCAGCCTGTGGGACAAGAAGGACGCCAAGATCATGACCCTGTCCGGCGGGATGAAGCGCCGCGTCATGATCGCCAAGGCCCTGAGCCACGAACCCGACATCCTGTTCCTGGACGAGCCGACGGCGGGCGTGGACGTGGAGCTGCGCCGCGACATGTGGG
>NZ_DASWXW010000077.1:0-9403 GCF_036405315.1 Brevundimonas sp.
GATGTCGGCGTCGGTCTCGACCCCGAACTGGCCCATGAAGTCATGCTTGTCGCGCATGGCCTCGTATTCCATGAAGGCGCCGAACTCGCTCTCGGGCATGCCGATGGTTTCGAGCAGCAGGGCGTAGGCCGCGATATGGATGGTCTCCATATTGGCGAAGGAGGCCAGCATCATCTTCACTTCGGTCGGTTTGAACACCCGACCATAGCGTTCCATGTAGTTGTCCTGGACCTCGATGTCGGCCTGGGTGAAGAAGCGGAAGATCTGCGTCAGCAGGTTGCGCTCGCTGTCGGTCAGGTTGGCGGCCCAGTCCTTGACGTCCTCACCCAGCGGCACCTCTTCGGGCATCCAGTGGACTTGCTGCTGCTTCTTCCACATGTCGAAGGCCCACGGATAGCGGAAGGGCTTGTAGGCGGCCGAGGGCGTCAGCAGTCCGGCCGTTCCGGGGCGGATGATCGAGGAGTGGGCGTTCATCAAAATGACCTGAAGCGAATCCGCAAAGAAGTGAGTTTCACCATGCGTCCCGGCACGCGCGGCGCCAAGTCGGAATACGCCTATCTTGCGATCACATTTTCATCCGACCGCTAGATATGGTGGTCTACGGACAATCAGATGGGGAGAAGCCTGGGGATGAGTTTCACGCTTTACGGCGCCGCCGGCTCGGGCTCGGTCCCGGTCGAGGCGGCCATGACCCTGATCGGCCTGGACTATCGCGTCATCGAAGCCGTGACCTGGGAGGGCGAGGCCGAGCGCGACAAGGTCGCCGTCGCCAACCCGATGCGCCAGGTCCCGACCCTGGTCCTGCCCAACGGAGAGGTGCTCACTGAAAGCGCCGCCATCCTGATCTGGCTGGCCGACGCCTATCCCGAAGCCCGGCTAGGCCCCGGGATCGATGATCCGCGCCGGGCGCGGTTCCTGCGCTGGATAACCTTCATCCCGGCGTCCATCTATTCGATGTTCTGGGTGCGGGACGAGCCGTCGCGGCTGGTCGGGGACGACCCCGCGGCGCAGGATGAGGTGAAGCGCCGCACCCTTGGGCGCATCGCCGAATGCTGGCGCGTCATGGACAGCCAGATCACGCCGGGCCGCTTCCTGCTGGGGGACGAGTTAAGCGTGCTGGACCTCTATGTGGCCGTCGCTAGCCGATGGACGCCGCGCCGTGCGCGCTTCACCGCCGAGGCGCCGCGCATGGCCGAAGTCGTGCGCCGGGTGGACGCCCTGCCCGCGCTGCAGGGCTTCTGGGCAGAACGTTTCCCCTTCGGAGCCGACGAGGCCGTCTAGGCCGCCCGCGCCGTCCGTGCGGCCGCCGCCTGCATGGCCTGGTCGATGGCGGCGTAGAGGCGGACGTGGGTGATGGGCTTGGCCAGGTGCCCGTCCATCCCTGCGCTGCGGCAGCGGACGGCGTCCTCGGGCATGGCGTCGGCGGTGACGGCCAGGATCGGCGCCTCGGCGACGGGCGAGGCCAGGGCGCGAATCTGTCGCGTGGCGGCCAGACCGTCGAGATGCGGCATCCGCACATCCATCAGGATCAGGTCGAACATCTCCTCGCCCGCGCGCTGGACCGCCTCCAGCCCGTCGTTCGCCTCGACCGTCTCGCAGTCGGCGGCGGTCAGCATCAGCCGCATCATCTCGCGGTTCACCGGATGGTCGTCGACGATCAGCACCCGCATCGTCCGATCGCTCGCTTCGGCCGCGGCGACCGGCTCCTCCGAAAGCCTGACCAGGGGCACGGTCAGAACAAAGGTCGCCCCCTCGCCCACGACGCTGCGCGCCTCGATCCGTCCGCCCATCCGCTGCGTCTGGGCCTGGACCAGCGGCAAGCCCACCCCGGCCCCCATATGGCGCCGCCGCAGGGAATCATCGCCCTGGACGAAGGCTTCGAACAGATGAGGCATGAGGTCCGGTTCGATGCCCACGCCCGTGTCGGCCACGGTGATGACGACCGCGCCGCCCTCGTAAGCGGCCCTCACCCGCACCTCGCCTCGATCCGTGAACTTGACGGCGTTGAAGATCAGATGGTGCAGGGCCTGACGCAGCCGGCGCCGTTCGCCGACGAACGCCCCCCGCGCCTCCGGCTCGACGATCAGGGCCACCGGCAGATCCTTGGCCTTGGCGGTCGCCAGCGCCGGGGCGGCGGCCTCCTGCAACAGCTCGACCAGGTTCAGCGTCTCGGCGGCGGCCTCCTCTCCGCCCCGCGAGAATTCCAGCACGTCTTCGACCAGCATCAGCATGGCGTCGCCCGAACGGCGGATGGCCTCCACCTGGGCGGCGGCCTCGCACGGCAGGTCCTCCCGCCGCGACAGCAGGTCGGCATAGCCGACGACGCCGTTCAGCGGCGTGCGCATCTCATGGCTCATCAGGGCGAGGAACCGCGACTTGGCCGCATCCGCCGCTTCCGCCTCGGCCCGCGCCTCGAGCGCGACCGCCGTGCGGCGTTGCAGGCGCGCGAGCAACTGACGACGCTCGCTCATCAAGGTGCTGACCGGCAGTGCGGTGATCACCGTCACCAGCAGGAAGATGTAGTAGGCCCCCATCTGGCGCATCCGCAGCGGCACGTCGGCCAAGTCCGGGATATCGGGCACCTGGGCCAGCATCACCGGGCCATGGCCGGTCAGCGTCGCTATCCCGCTGATCGCCGTCGTCAGGATCAGGGCGGCGGCGGTCCACGGCGGCGACAGGCGGAAGGCGACCAGCAACAGCGGCGGCAGCACCAGAAAGGCCATGGCCTCCTCCCGGCTGAAGACCCAGGCCGTCGTCGCGGCCAGCAACAGCAGAAGGCCCGCCTTCTCCAGGGGGCGCGCCGCGCCTTCGCCGCGGAAGCGATGGGCGCGCGCCAGCAACAGCAGAGGCGGGGTGACGATCAACAGCCCCAGCAGCTCCATGCTGAACATATGCCGCCAGGCGAAGGCGGCGTAGACAGGCGAATAGTCGCGCAGCCACGCGCCCACCGCGATCGACAGGGTCGTGGTCAGCGCCACCGTCGGCGCCGCGGCCAACAGGCCAAAGGCGATCAGGCGCCGGGGCCGCCGCATGTCCAGGGCCGCCCCCCCGACGCGACGGGCCAGCAAGGCCGCGATCAGCACCTGGCCCATGTTCAGCCCCGCATTGACCAGCAGAAGCGGCATGGTGTCGCCGCGCAGGGCGTTGCTGCCCAGGTTCAGCGCGAAGCAGGCGAGCAGGACCGCCACCGCCTGGCGACGATGCAGTTGAAGCAGGGCGGCCAGCATGACGCCGTTGGCGGGCCAGACGATGATGGCCTGGAAGGTCGAGGCGCTCCACTGACCGAGCAGCAGGCAGGTGGCGAAAAGCAGGACATAGGCAAGGGGCGGCGGCCCCGCCTCCCGTCCCGCGTCATGGCGCAACAACCGCCAACGTCCGGCCATATCTGCTCCCCAGCACTCCCGATGAGAGCGTGACGCTCAAAACGTAAAAAAAGCCTGCCGTCCGAGATGCGCGGAATCGCTTAGACCCAAGATCGCGCGGCCTAGATCAGCCCCATGACCCGGGCCTCGGCCTCCAGCCCCTCACGGAACTGCGGCGCGGCCAGGCCGATCAGGGCGCGAGCGCGCTGATCTACGGTCAGACCGCGCAGATTGACCCAACCGTGCTCGGTGACGACGATCTGCGTGTCGTTGCGCGGCGTGGTCGCGGGCCCGTCCAGCCGGGCGACGATGCGCGAGGCCGTGCCCTTCGCCGCCGTCGAATGGCAGGCGATGATCGACTTTCCGCCCTCGGACGCCGAGGCGCCGCGCACGAAGTCCAACTGGCCGCCCGCCGCCGTATACTGCCGTCCGTTGAGATATTCCGAGCAACAGGCGCCGAAGAGGTCGATCTGAAGGGTGGCGTTGACCGAGACCATCTTGTCGTTGCGAGCGATGACGGCCGGGTCGTTGACGTAGTCGACCGGGCGGGCCTCCAGCCCCGGGTTCCCGTGCAGGAAGTCATAGGTGGAGCGGTCGCCCATGGCGAAGGTGAAGACGGTCTTGCCCGGATGCAGGGTCTTCTTAGCGTTGGTCACGACCCCGGCCCGCATCAGCTCCACCAGGCCCGGCGTCAGCAGCTCGGTGTGGATGCCCAGATCGACATGGTCGTGAAGGGCTGCGCAGACTGCGTCCGGCAGGGCGCCGATGCCCATCTGCAGGGTCGAGCCATTCTCGATCAAGCCGGCGATGAGGCCGCCGATGACCACATCCTGCGGCTGCTGCGGCGCCTTGCCCGCCTCCAGCAGGGGGGCGGCGTGCTCGACCAGGGCCGTGACCTGGGACACATGCACGCGGCAGTCGCCGAAGACGCGCGGCATATGCGGATTGACCTCCAGGATCACCCGCTTGGCCGTCCTCGACGCCGCCAGGGCGTAGTCGGTGTTGGTCCCGAAGCTGAAATAGCCGTCGGCGTCCATCGGCGAGACCGTGGCCAGCAGAGTGTCCACCCCGATCTCGTGCGTCAGGACATGCGGCGTCTGCTGGAAGCCGGTCGGCACGAACCAGACGGCCTGACGCCCCTCTTCGATGCCGCGCGCCTCCAGTTTCCGCTCAATGGCGCCGTGGAACAGGCTGTGGGGGCGTAGGCGATCGGTCAGTTCGTAGCGCAGCACCGTCTCACCGGCGATCGCGGTGGACAGCAGGTAATAGATATTGATGTCGTCCACCTCACGCGCCTCGGCTCGGTCGGCCAAGGCTTTCAACAGAGCTGGAGGCTGGCCGACGCCCAGGGCCATGGCCACTTTCGCTCCCGACGGAATCAGGGCGGCGGCGGCCGCGGGCGTCATCAGACGCTCGGCGTAGTGTTCAGCATGGGTCATGACGCTTCCTCGACCGGCCGTTCGGCTCTCTGCGATCTGTTATCCGGCGCCCGGCGCGTCCCGACCGCTAGACATTGGTCGAAGGCGCGTCCTGCAAGGGCGCGTCATGCAGCCGCTGGCGGCGCTCGATCCCATAGGCGAGCAGCCACAGGATCATGGCCCAGGTCGCCCCCACGCTCCAACCGGCGAAGACGTCCGAAGCCCAGTGCGCGCCCAGATAGATGCGGGTCAGGCCGATCAGCAGGGCGATCACGACGGCGCAGCCCAGGACGTAGGCCTTCAGCCGCTTCTTCGGAAACGCCCGCGTCAGCATGACCCCCAGCGTCAGATAGAAGACCGTCGACAGCAGGGCGTGGCCGGAGGGGAAGCTGGCGTTCAGGGTCTCGACCGCCTGAAACTCCAGCGGCGGCCGTTCGCGTTCGAACAGGGCCTTCAGCCCCTCGCTCAGGGCCACCCCGCCGACCAGACCCCCGGCCAGCAGCAGGGCCGAAAGCCGCTTGCCCTGGATCAGCAGGAAGCCCAGGGCGATCAGGGCGAACAGGGTGAGAACCGAAATTCCGCCCAGCGAGGTCAGATCGGCGGCCGCTTCATGCAGCCACCACGGCCCCCAGGGTCGCCCCGGATCCTCGGCGAAGGGCCGCACGGCGTGGAGCACCGCCTGATCAAAGGCCTGGCCGTCGGCCTCGCGCATGTCGTCGGCCACCTCGATGAAGGTCAGCGTGCCCAGAGCCACGACCAGCAGGGCGACGACAGCGGCGATTTCGGTGCGAGCGACGCGCAGGGCGCGGGTCAGGAAGGCGGTCGGATGCGGAGCCATGAGCCGCTAACGGTCAAGCTGGACGCGCGTTCCCCTCTTCGCTCCATCACGCGTTTGTGAACGCCACGCGGCGACGGCTTGGCGGTTGTCTTTTCCGACTTTTCCACAGGCCGCCCGCCGTGAATCTGTGGACCCCACATCACCAGGCCAAGATCAAGTCTTTACCTGCCATTAGCGATATGCGCCCATACATCTAGCCGAGCACGGGAACAGAAACACCATATCTAGTGTTTCAAACCGGCACGGGTCTTCTAACGGATTTGTTCGGGGCAGTGACGAAAATGGCTGGCGGCGAAGCTTTGCAGACGACGGAATTCACGGCGCTTTCTTCGGCTCCGGCCGGCGACAAGCCCCAGCTGAAAGTGGTCACGGGCCTGACCCTGGATCGTTCGCGCGACGCCCTGCTGACCGATTTCGGCAAGAAGACCCTGGAAGACCGCTACCTGCTGCCGGGCGAAAGCTATCAGGACATGTTCGCCCGCGTCTCGACGGCCTACGCCGACGACGCCGAACACGCCCAGCGCATCTACGACTATATGTCCAAGCTGTGGTTCATGCCCGCCACCCCCGTCCTGTCGAACGGCGGCGCCGGCCGCGGCCTGCCCATCTCCTGCTTCCTGAACGCCGTGGGCGACTCGCTCGACGGCATCCAGACCGTGTGGAACGAGAACGTCGCCCTGGCCTCGAACGGCGGCGGCATCGGCACCTACTGGGGCGGCGTCCGCTCCATCGGCGAGAAGGTCAAGGGCGCGGGCCAGACCAGCGGCATCATCCCCTTCATCCGCGTGATGGATTCTCTGACCCTGGCGATCAGCCAAGGCTCGCTGCGTCGCGGCTCGGCCGCCGTCTATCTGGACATCCACCACCCCGAGATCGAGGAGTTCCTCGAGATCCGCAAACCCTCGGGCGACTTCAACCGCAAGTCCCTGAACCTGCACCACGGCATCAACATCACCGACGCCTTCATGGAGGCGGTCCGCGACGGCAAGTCCTTCGACCTGATCTCGCCCAAGGACGGCGAGGTCCGCAAAACGGTCGACGCCCGCAACCTGTGGACCAAGATCCTCGAGATCCGGATGCAGACGGGCGAGCCCTATCTGATCTTCTCGGACACGGTGAACCGCTCCATGCCGCAGCACCAGAAGGACCTGGGGCTGAAGGTCAAGCAGTCGAACCTGTGCTCGGAAATCATGCTGCACACCGGCAAGGACCACCTGGGCGTGGACCGCACCGCCGTCTGCTGCCTGTCCTCGGTCAACGCCGAGACCTTCCTGGAATGGCGCGAGGAGCCGAAGTTCATCGAGGACGTCATGCGCTTCCTCGACAACGTCCTGGAAAGCTTCATCCAGACCGCGCCGGCCGATATGAAGGCCGCCGTCTATTCCGCCAGGCGCGAGCGTTCGGTGGGCCTGGGCCTGATGGGCTTCCACTCCTTCCTGCAGGCGCAGGGCGTGGCCTTTGAATCGGCCATGGCCAAGTCGTGGAACATGCGCCTGTTCAAGCACCTGCGCCGGGAGGCCGACAAGGCCTCCAAGCTGCTGGCCGAGGAAAAGGGCGCCTGCCTGGACGCTGCCGAGCGCGGCGTGATGGAACGCTTCTCGCACAAGCTGGCCATCGCCCCGACGGCCTCGATCTCGATCATCTGCGGCGGCACGAGCGCCGGCATCGAGCCGATCCCCGCCAACATCTATACGCACAAGACCCTGTCCGGCTCGTTCGCGGTCAAGAACCCCTACCTGAAGAAGCTGCTGGGCGAGAAGGGCATCGACACCGAGGCCGTGTGGAACTCGATCCTGGAACACGAAGGCTCGGTCCAGCATCTGGACGCCCTGTCGGACGACGAGAAGGGCGTGTTCAAGACCGCCTTCGAACTGGACCAACGCTGGGTCGTCGAACTGTCGGCCGACCGCTCGCCGGAAATCTGCCAGGCCCAGTCGATCAACCTCTTCATCCCCGGCGACGTGAACAAGTGGGACCTGCACATGCTGCACTGGTCCGCCTGGGAACGCGGCGTGAAGTCGCTCTATTATTTGCGCTCCAAGTCGGTGCAGCGCGCCGCCTTCGCCGGCGCCGAGGACAAGGTCGAGGCCGAAGTCGATCCGAACCAGCCGGACCTCTTCTCGGCCGCCCGCACCGACTATGACGAATGCCTGGCCTGCCAATAGGCCTCCCTCGCATCACGATGTGCTGATCCCGCCGCCCGGAGGAACCGACCTCCGGGCGGTTTCGTTTGGTCGAAGCAGGATTGTGGCTCGAAAGAGGCCGTTGCAGTTCCCCCGCGTTAGTGCAGAGTGGTTTCTGTTAACGGCTTTGGGAGGGACCGTTGGTGCGTATGGAGGCTTGCCTCGTGAGTGTTCTGATCGTCGTGGGCCTCCCCATGGCGGCGAGCGCGCAGGCGACCGCCTCGTTCACCGGCCCGGTCGCCGACCCCGTCGTCGCCAGAGGCAGCGACATCGTCCAGTTTGAGGACGCCGCAGCCCGGCTGGAAAACGACATCGCCATCACCGCCATGGACACGCCCTTCGGCGCCCCCCTCGCCCTGTCTAGCTCGCCAGGCCGAGACGCCGTCACCGCGAGCCGGCACGAGGCCTGGTTCGTCGGCGACGGCTTCACCGATCGGCTGCGGGTCGTCGCCCGGGGCGCGCCGCGCCGCGCCGACGGGGCGCCTGTGCCGCCCCGCGCCCTGGACGCCCGCGTCTATGACGACGAAGCCTATGACGTCACCTATACGCGCGGCTGGGTCGCCGCCCAGGGCCGCACGCCGTCAGGCCTGGAAGTGTCGCTGACGCCCCACGCCGGGGTCGGTTTCGGCCGCGAGGGCACGACCGCCGAGGCCGGCGCCACGCTGAAGATCGGCGAAGGTCTGGACCGACTGGCGCCCGACGGCGACGAAGCCTTCGGCGAACGCGCGCGCTGGTATGTCTACGCCGCCGGCGCCAAGCGGGCCGTCGGCTATAATTTCGCCCGCACCCGCGACGGCGACTTCGCCCGTTCAGGCATGAGCCACGACTCAGGCACGTTCCTGGGCGACGCCTCCGTCGGCGTAGCCTACCGCCGGGGCGCCGTGCAGAGCTCATTCGGCATCGTCTATCGCGAGATCGAAGCCAACGGCATCCGGGCCTACAACGGCATCAAGACCGACGTGTCGGAAGGCCTGGTGGCCTTCCAACTGACGATCCGTCACCGCGAATAGGACCTACTGGCCGCGCGTTACGCCCTCGCGGCGGCTGTCGGCCGCCCCGTCCCAACGCCCGTTGCGCCACAGGGCGCCGTGCAGGCCCGAGGTCTCGGTCGTGTTCGGCCGCAGCACCACGCCGCGCGCCGCCATGCCCGCGCGCACCTCGGCCGGGAAGCCCTCGGTGTCGGCGCCGAAACCGTCGCCCTTGGCCACCAGATTGGGCAGATCGAACGCCTCTTGCAGAGGCAGCCCCCATCCCAGGGCGCCGACCAGGGCCTTGGCGTTATAGGCCAGGATGGACGAGCCGCCGGGCGAACCCAGAGCCCCGACCAGCCGACCTTCGCGGTCCAGCACGATGATCGGCGACATGGACGAACGCGGCCGCTTGCCCGCCGCCACGGCGTTGGCTGCGGGCGTTCCGTCCGCCGCCGTCGGGACCAGCGAGAAATCGGTCAGTTGGTTGTTGAGGAAGAAGCCGCCCGCCATCCGGCCCGAACCGAACAGGCTCTCGACCGTGGTGGTCATGCTGACGGCGTCGCCCTTGGCGTCGACCACGATGAAGTGCGAGGTGCCCGCCGGTTCCCGCGTGGCGTCGGCGCCGACGCGG
>NZ_DASWXW010000078.1:0-13431 GCF_036405315.1 Brevundimonas sp.
CCTGAACCGTCGCGCCCCGCCGCCCGCTCCTCCAGCCTGTCGACCCTGTCGGCCGGCGTGAAATATGAAGGCAACATCTCAGGCGCCGGCGAGCTTCAGGTCGATGGCTCGCTGAAGGGCGATATCCGCGTCGTGCGCGTCACCATCGGCGAAGGCGGCTCGGTCGAGGGCACGGTCCACGCCGACGTCCTCGAGGTGCGCGGCCGCGTCTCGGGCGCCATCGTCGCCAAGCAGGTCAAGCTGTTCGCCACCGCCCGTATCGAGGGCGACATCACCCAGGAACAACTGTCCATCGAACAGGGCGCCTGGTTCCAGGGTCGCTGCACCCAGGCCAAGCGCGACACGCCCGGCGCCTCCATGCTCGACGCTCCCGAAAAGCCCGCCGCCGCCAACAAGCCGGACAAGGTCGAGGCCAAGCCCGCCGCCTGATCGGCGCACCGGACAAATGAAAAGGGGCGGCCCGCAGGCCGCCCCTTTTTTATTTAGCGTCGCGGGTCTCGCCGACCCGGGCCGCCAGGGCCGCGCCCATGAACTGATCCAGATCGCCGTCCAGAACGCCCTGCGTGTCCGAGGTCTCGACCTCGGTGCGCAGATCCTTGACCATCTGATACGGCTGCAGGACGTAGGATCGGATCTGGTGCCCCCATCCGATGTCGGTCTTGGCGTCAGCCAAGGCTTGCGCCGCCGCTTCACGCTTCTGCAGCTCCAGTTCGTACAGACGCGCGCGCAGCATCTTCCACGCCATGTCGCGGTTCTGGTGCTGCGAACGCCCCGCCTGACAGGCCACGACCGTATTGGTCGGAACGTGAGTCAGACGCACGGCCGAGTCCGTCTTGTTGATGTGCTGACCGCCCGCGCCGGACGCGCGATAGGTGTCGGTGCGCACATCCGACGGATTGATGTCGATCTCGATCGTGTCGTCCACGACTGGCGAGACGCCGATTGAGGCGAAGCTGGTGTGGCGCTTGGCCGCCGCGTCATAGGGGCTGATGCGGACCAGGCGGTGCACGCCCGATTCCGACTTCAGCCAGCCGTAGGCGTTGGGTCCCTCGATCAGGATTGTGGCCGACTTGACCCCCGCCTGCTCGCCCTCTTCATGGGCCTCGATCGTGACCTCGTAGCCGTGGGCCTTGGCCCAGCGCGAGTACATGCGCAGCAACATGCCGGCCCAGTCGTTGGACTCGGTGCCGCCGGCGCCGGAGTTCACTTCCAGATAGGCGTCGTTGCCGTCGGCCTCGCCGGACAGCAGAGCTTCCAGCTCGGCGCGGGCGGCCCGATCCTTGACGCCGCGTAGCAGTTCGCGAGCTTCCTCGAGGGTGGCGTCGTCGCCCTCCTCGTCGGCCATCTCGGCCAGCATGACGCCCTCTTCCAGGCCGCTTTCCAGTTCGCGGACACTGTTGATCTGACTTTCCAGACGCGAACGATCGCGGCTGACGGCCTGGGCCTGTTCGGGATTATCCCAAAGAGTCGGATCTTCGACCCGAGCGTTCAGCTCATCCAGTTTTCGAAGCGAGACATCCCAGTCAAAGACGCCTCCTGAGCAGAGCGACGCTCTGCTCGATGTCGGCCTTCATGGCCTCGACATCCGGTCTCATCGCAAACTCCTGCGAAACAACGCCCTCCCTGAAGCAGGGCCGCACCGCGTGCGGACCGATAGGGAAAGCAAGATGAAAAACGGCGCGCCTGCGGACAGGCGCGCCGGTTGGTGGGCCTAACTAGAGCCTCAGTAGAGTCCGCTCAAGTCCTCAGCCGGCTGCTTCTTCGGCGGCGGCGGAGCAACGGCCGCAGGCGCGGCCGGCGTCGGGGCCTGGGCCGCCTCCTGCTCGCGGCGCACCACATCATTGTAGTTCTGCGGTCCTGACGGCTGGACGGGACGTGGCGCATCCTCTCGGATCTGGCGCTCAGTCCCGGGACGGAAGGCTTCCTCGATGCCGTTGACCGTGCGGAAGACGGCGTTCTTGGGTCGGACGAAGGGCCGCGCAGGGCGTTCGCGCAGAGCCACCTGCATGAAATCAGTGAAGATCGGCACGGCGGTCGCCGCGCCAGCCTCCCCGCCGCCCAGCGAGCGGTTGTCGTCAAAGCCGACGAAGACGCCGACCACGATGTCGCTGGAGAAGCCGACGAACCAGGCCGAGCGATATTCGTTGGTCGTGCCGGTCTTGCCGCCGACCCATCGGCCGAGGCCCCGGGCGCTGGCGCCGGTGCCGCGCTGAATGACGCCTTCCAGCATGGAGCTGATCTGATAGGCGGTGATCGGGTCGATGACCTGGGTCCCGCGATCCGGCAGACGCGGCGATTCCTGACCGCTGAAGCCACGGCTGCAATCGCGGCACTGACGTCGGTCGGCGCGGTGGATGGTCTGACCGTTCCGGTCCTGGACCATCTCGATCAGATAGGGATCGATCTTGCGCCCGCCGTTGACGAAGGCGGCGTAGGCGGCGGTGATGCGATAGGGCGTCGTCTCCCCCGCCCCCAGCGACATGGCCAGGTTGGGCGACATGTCGTCGACCACGCCCATCTTCTTGGACAGGTCGACGATGTTCTTCATGCCGACGGCCTGGGCCAGGCGCACGGTCATGACGTTGCGCGACAGCTCAAGCCCGCGCCGCAGGGTCTGCGGGCCGTAATACTGGCGGCTGTAGTTCTCGGGCGTCCAGGCGCGACCGCCCGGCCCGCCGGGGAAGCTGATCGGCGCATCCAGCACGATCGAGGCAGGATTGAAGTCGCCCTCCAGCGCCGCCGCATAGACGAAGGGCTTGTAGGCCGAGCCCGGCTGACGCCGCGCCTGGGTCGCGCGGTTGAAGCTGGACAGGGCGTAGGAATAACCGCCGACCATCGCCAGGACGCGACCCGACTGGGGCTCGATGGCGACCAGGGCGCCGTTTACCGCCGGGACCTGCTTCAGTGCGAACTGACCGCCGCGCGGTTCGACGAAGATCAGGTCGCCGCGCTTCAGAGGGCGGTTGGCGTTGGCCCAGGCGGCGTCGGAGACGATCAGGGATCCTGTCCGGTCGTCCTTGGCCGAGCGAACCCGCACATTGTTGCCGCTGACGCTTTCAACGGCGGCGGCCTGCCAGGTGCGACGCTCTGGCGGCGTGTTCTTCTTCAAGGCCTCGGCCTGCCAGCCTTCGGCGAAATTGGTCGTGCCCCAGGCGCCGCGCCAGCCGTGGCGGCGGTCGTAGTTCTCGAGCCCGTTCATCAGGGCTTCGCGGGCGGCCGACTGAAGCTGAGGATCCAGCGTCGTGCGCATATAATAGCCGCCGCGGTTGACCTCTTCCTGACCGAACAGGCCGATAGCGCGACGGCGCGCCTCCTCGACGAAAAAGTCGGCGTCGGCGTATTCGGCGCGGCGCGGCGCGGCGCGGGTGTTCAGCGGACGGGCCAGAGCCGTCGCCAGGTCCTCGCGCGACAACCACTTGTTGTCGGCCATCTCGCCCAGGACCCAGTCGCGACGGCCTTTGGCGGCTTCAGGGTGGCGTTTCGGATTATAGTTGTTCGGCCCCTTGGGCAGGGCCGCCAGGAAGGCCGCTTCGTCTGGCGTCAGTTGGCTCAGCGACTTGCCGAAATAGTTGTAGGCCGCCGAGGCCACGCCATAAGAGCGATAGCCCAGGTAGATCTCGTTCAGATACAGCTCGAGGATCTGTTCCTTGGTCAGGGTCGCTTCCAGACGGCTGGAGAGGATGGCCTCCTTCAGCTTGCGGTTCAGGCTGGATTCGTTGGTCAGCAGGACGTTCTTGGCCACCTGCTGCGTAATGGTCGAACCGCCCTCGAGGCGCCGTCCCGACAGGACGTTGAACACGTTCTTGAACATGGCCCGGCCGATGCCCGACACGTCGATGCCGCCGTGCTGAAAGAAATGGCTGTCCTCGGCCGCCAGGAAGGCGTGGATCACCTGCTCCGGCACCTGATCATAGGTGACGTAAATGCGCCGTTCGTCCGAGAACTCGCCGATCAGGGTGCCGTCGCCGGCGAAGACGCGCGTCGCCGTCGCCGGACGATAGTCCGCCAGTTCCGACGCATCCGGCATATCGTGCAGGACCCAGGCCGCATAGATGGCCACGACCAGCCCGGCCACAGCGATGCCGCCCAGCAAGGCGACGCCCGCCATCACGAACCAGCGTTCGGCTATCTTCACCGTGAACTCCGCAAGACGCGCCCCATGAAATCGTCGTTTATCGCGCGTCGGTCCCGCCGCAAAGCGGAACCGCAAACTCAGCCCTTGTCGCGCATCAGGCGGGCCTTGTCGCGCTGCCAGTCGCGTTCGGCCGAGGCCTCGCGCTTGTCGTGCAGCTTCTTGCCCTTGGCCAAGGCGATTTCGAGCTTGGCCTTGCCTTTTTCGTTGAGGTAGAGGCGCACAGGAATGATCGTCCGCCCGTCACGCTGGACGGCCCCGATCAGCTTGTCGATCTGCTTGCGGTGCAGCAGCAGCTTCCGGTGGCGGCGCGGCTCGTGGTTGAAGCGGTTGGCCTGCTTGTAGGGCGGAATGTCTGAGTTGATCAGGACGATTTCGCGCCCTTCCACCGCCGCATAGCTTTCGGCGATATTGGCCCGGCCGTCGCGCAGCGCCTTGATCTCGGTGCCCAGCAGCTGGATCCCGGCCTCGATATAATCCTCGAGGAAGTAGTCGAAGCGCGCGCGCCGGTTCTCGGCGATCACCTTCTTGGGCGCGTCGGCGGCCATCAGACGACCCCGGCTTCCGCCATAGCTTGATCGATGGCGGGCTTGACGGCGTCGCGGGTCAGGGACAGCGGCAGGCGGACCTCCTCGCTGCACAGACCCAGCTTGGCCAGAGCGTACTTGGCCGGCGACGGCGAGTTGTCGAGGAACAGCGCCTTGTGCAAGCCGATGAGACGGTCCTGCCAGGCCCGCGCCGTGGCGAAATCGCCGGCCGCGACCGCGTCATACATGGCGACCATGGCTTCCGGCGCGACATTGGACGTGACCGAGATCACGCCCACGCCGCCGGTGGCGGCATAGCCCAGCCAGGTGGCGTCATCGCCGCTGATCAGGTCGAACGGACCGCTGATATGGCTGCGCATCCAGCTGACCCGCGAGATGTCGCTGGTGGCGTCCTTGATGCCGACGATGTTGGGGTTCGACGCCAGATGCGCGACAGACTCGTTCGACAGATCGACGCCGCAACGGCTCGGCACGTTGTAAAGCACCATGGGGATCTGAACGGCGTCAGAGATCGCCTCGAAGTGGGCGATCATGCCCTCCTGCGAAGGCTTGTTGTAATAGGGCGTCACCACCAGGGTCGCATCCGCCCCGACTTCCTTGGCGAAGGCCGACAGTTCGATGGCCTCGTGCGTGGCGTTCGAACCGGCGCCCGCAATCACGCGCACGCGGCCGGCAGCGATGTTCACGCACTGCTCGATGACGCGCTTGTGCTCGTCCATACGCAGGGTGGCGCTTTCCCCCGTCGTTCCGACCGGAACGACGCCGTGGACGCCAGCAGCGATCTGACGTTCGAGGAGTTTTTCGAATGCCCCTTCGTCCACGTTTCCGTCACGAAGAGGTGTGATCAAGGCGGTGATCACGCCCTTGAACAAGGGGGCGGTCATTGAAACAAGATACCTGCGCGGTGTTTCGGGCGGCGTGCCGCCCTTTTGAAGAGGCAGGGAGCGTAGGTTGCTCGCCGCTCGGCCGCAACCAGTGATGAATGAGGATCAGACATCTGATGATCGCGACGACCGTGGCCGCCGCCCTGGCGATTCTGACTCCGCCGACCCAGGACGTGCTGAACAGCACGCCTGCGCCCTATGCCTCCAGCCAGAATGGCGTCATCAGCGGCCAGGACATGGCCCTGTTCCAGCAAGGTCTGGCCTCGGCCCGCGCCCGCGACGTGGTCGGCACGCAGTCGATTATGAGCCGGATTTCCGACCCCACGGCGAAGAAGCTGGTCGAATGGGCCCTGGTCGACACCTCGGACCGGCAGCTTTCCTACGCCGATCTGGCCCGCGCCCAGACCGACCTCGCCAACTGGCCGCGTGCTGATTCGCGCCGGGCGGCGGGCGAACGCGTCCTGGGCATGGCCAACGCCTCGCCGGACACGGTCATCGCCTTCTTCAACGGCGCCGCGCCCACGACCGCCGACGGCGCCATCGCCCTGGCCGGCGCTCTGGAGCAGAAGGGCCAGCGCCGCGAGGCCCAGGACCTGATCCGCGACTGGTGGCGCACCCGCTCCTTCGAGGAAGCTCAGCAGTCCCGCATCGCCAACCGTTGGGGCGGTTGGCTGACCGCCGACGATCACGTCGCCCGCCTGAACACGCTTCTGCTCGGCCCGCACGGCCCGGCGACCCGCGCCATGACCGCCATGGTCCCCGCCGACCGTCAGGCCGTAGCCGTCGCCGTCATGGCCCTGCGCACCGCCTATTCGCCCGACGCTGTCGTCGCCGGCCTGACCCCGGCCCAGGCCAACGACCCCGCTGTCGTGCTTGAGCGCGTGCGCCTGTTGCGCTCGGCCGGTCGCCAGTCCGAAGCCTTCCCCCTGCTGTCCGCCCTGCCCGCCGCGCCGACGCATCAGGAAGGCCAGGACACGCTATGGAGCGAGCGCCGCAACTACTTCCTGGACGCCCTGCAGCAGGGCAATCCGCGCGCCGCCTATGCCGCCATGAACGGTCACGGCTTCCCCGCGGGCGAGCGCAAGGTGGACGCTGAGTTCTTCGCCGGCTGGGTCGCCCTGACCAAACTGAACGATCCGGCCGCCGCCGCCCAGCACTTCGAGATCCTGCGCAACAGCTCCTCGACCCCGATCACCCAGGGCCGCGCTCTCTACTGGCTGGGCCGCGCCGCCGAGGCGCGCGGGGACCGTCAGGGCGCCCAACGCTGGTATCAAGCGGGCGCGGAGCACTGGCAGACCTTCTACGGCCAACTGGCCGCCGAAAAGGCCGGGATCACCACCCTGACCCTGCCCGGCGAGCCCGCCCCCACGCCCGAGGACGTCAATCGCTTCGAGGGCAATGAGGTCGTGCGCGCCACCCGCATCCTTGGCGCGGCGGGCGAAAAGACCCTGCTGCGGGTCTTCGCCTATCACCTCGACGACACCCTGCCCTCGCCCTACGACCTGACCCAGCTGTTCGACCTGATGCAGGGCTATGGCGACCAATTCGGCTCCATGATGGTCGGTCGCGCCGCCAGCCAGCGCGGCTTCGTCATGCCCGAGCGGATGTATCCCGTGCGGATGCCGCCCCAGACCTCGGGCGCGGCGCCGCTGGAGTTCACCCTGGCCATCACCCGTCAGGAATCCAGCTTCGACCCGTTGGCCCGCTCGCACGCCGACGCGCGCGGCATGATGCAGCTTCTGCCCGCCACGGGCCAGGGCGTGGCGCGGCGCATGGGCGTCGGCTTCTCGTCGGAGCAACTGTGGGATCCCGACGCCAATATGCGGTTGGGCAGCTATCACCTGGGCGAACTGATCAACAATTTCGGCGGCTCGCCCCTGCTGGCGACGGTCGGCTACAACGCCGGTCCGGCCCGGCCGCCGCAGTGGGTGGCGCGTTGCGGCGACCCGCGCAGCCGGCAGGTCGACCCCATCGACTTCATCGAATGTGCGCCCTTCACCGAGACGCGCAACTACATGATGCGGGTGATGGAGAACATGCAGGTCTATCGCGCCCGCCTGAACGGCGGATCAGCCCCGCTGACGCCGTCCGCCGATCTGGCGCGCGGCACCCCGCCGAACAGCGGCCCGCGTTCGTATCAGCCCTGAGACGACAAGCGGCGGGCCGCCAGCAACGGCCCGCCGGGCGCCTCAACCCAGACGCCATCCAACTTGAACGTCGAGCGCATCACGGCGGGCGACAGGGCCTCGACCGGCGCCGCATCCGCGACCACCCGCCCGGCGTCCAGCACCACGACCCGGTCCGCGATCCGCGCCGCCAGCGTCAGGTCGTGCAGGCTGACAAGAACCCCGCCGCCCGCATCGGCCCGCGCCCGCAAACGCTCCAACACCAGAATCTGCGCATCAGGGTCCAGCCCGGCGATGGGCTCGTCCGCGAGCAGCAACGGCGCCTGAACCACCAAGGCCCGCGCCAACAGCACCCGCGCCCGCTCGCCGCCCGACATCTCGGCCACGCCACGATCCGCCAGATGGGCCGCCCCGACCTCGTCCAGCGCCGCCCGGGCCCGTTCCAGCGCCTCAGCCCCTGACAGAAAGGGCGCGCCCAATGCCGCGACCTCGATCGCCGGCAGGTTCCAGGCGATATGCCGTTCTTGCGGCAGATAGGCCGCCCGCGCTCCGCGCTCGCGCTCCGACAGACGATGCACATCCTCGCCGCCCAGCCTCGCCGCCCCGCTGTGCAAGGGCGTCAGGCCTAGCGCAGCGCGAATGGCGCTGGACTTGCCCGCCCCGTTCGGCCCGCACAAAGCGACCAGCTCCCCTGCTCTGACCGAAAGGCAGATCCCGCCCAGAACCGTCGCCGCGCCCATGCGCGCCACCACGCCGTCGAGTTCCAGCAAGGCGCTCACAGCCGCCACTCCCGCGCCGCGCGCCAGGCGATCAGGGCGAACAAAGGCGCCCCGACCAGGGCCGTGAACACGCCTAGCTTCAACTCCTGATCGGTCGGCGTCAGCCGCGCCGCCAGATCGGCCAGCACCAGCATCAGCCCGCCCGCCAATGCCGAGGGCAGCAACAACCGCCCTGGATCGCCGCGCACCGCCGCCCGCACCAGATGCGGCGCCGCCAGGCCGACAAAGCCGATCACGCCCGCCACGGCCACCGCCGCCCCCGCCGCGACCGCCGAGGCGATCAGGGCCAGCACCCGGATCCGCCCCATCGACAGGCCGGACGCTCGCGCGGCCTCCTCGCCCAGGGTCAGCATCCTCAGGCCCGGCGACGCGCCCGCTGCAAGGACGGCGGCCACGACCAGCGCCGGCGCCACCCAGGCCACGTCGATCCAGCTGCGGTTCTGCACCGAGCCCAGCAGCCAGTTCATCACCTCGGCCGAGGCGATGGGCGACGGCGACAGGTTGAAAATCAGGGCCGTCAGCGCGCCCGCAAAGCTCGACAGCGCCACCCCGAACAGGATCAGCGCCTCGGGCGCCCGCACCCTGGACGCGATGGCGACCAGCAACAGTCCCGCCAGCGCCGCCCCGATCAGGGCTGCGCCCTCGACCAGACCGGGAATGACCGCCGCCCCCAGCACGATGGCCCCGGCCGCGCCCAGCGCCGCCGTGGCCGACACGCCCAGCACGCCGGGGTCCGCCAGCGGGTTCCTCAGCAAACCTTGCAGCACCGCCCCCGCCAGCCCCAGCGCCGCCCCGACCATCAGGGCGCAGACCGCGCGCGGCGCCCGCACCTGCCACAGCACCGCGCCCGGTCCCGACGCCGGATCAGCCAGCGCCTGGCCATACTGGGCCGCCGACAGCGCCGTCTCTCCAAGCAGCACCGCCCCGACCAAGGCCAACAGGACCGTCGCCGCCAGTCCGATATTCAGGTTCATCGCGCGGCCTCAGCCAGCATGGCCGACGCGTCCGCCGCGAACCAGGCCGGACAACTCAGCGCCGAGGCCGGCAGGTCCGCCACCGTCCGCCCCTTGGCCGCGCGCGCCACCACCGGATGCCGCCCTGGCCCGCGCCAGTCGGAGCGCCACTGCTGGAAAAATCCGCGCACGAACAGGGTCGGCGGCGTCAGGGCGATCTTCTCGATCCCGAGCGGCCGATAGCCTGGCCCGGTCACGCCGTTGCGGAACCCCGCCGCCTTCAGGATGGAGTCGATCAGCGAGCCCGCCCCGGTCGTGTAGCCGCCGGGCGTGACATAGACGGCCTCGCGTCCACGCCCGCCGCCCGCGGCCTGCGCCAGCCGTCGATCCATATGGGCGATCAGGGCCGCGCCCCGCGCCTCTTGACCCAAGCCATGCGACACGGACCTCAGGTTCTCGCGGACGCCGGCCATATCGGTGGCGTCATTGATGGCCAGCACCCGCGTCCCGCGCTTCTCAAGCGCCGCCAGCAGGCGCGGCTCGCCGCCCCAGTAGCGGACCACGACGTCGGGCTGGAAGCCGATGGCCGCCTCCAGCGTCGGCCGGACCCGCGTCCGCCCGCGCGCCGCCCGGCGCATCCAGGAATCCGGGTCGTCCGCCCGCGACGACAGGGCCAGATCAGCTTCGGGCGCCAACGCCAGGACATACTGGTCCGCGCACTGATCCAGCGACAGCACCCGCAGCGGCCGCGCCTCGGCGAAGGTCGGCGCCATGACTATAAGCGCCAAGGCGACGCCGCCAGCGCGAGTCACGACTCGAGCAGCCCCGCGAACAGGGCGTCCAGCTGGATGCGGACCAGTTCGTCGCGATCCACCCAGTCGAAATAGGGTTTGGTGATCATCAGCGACACGACGCCATGCCCGCTGGCCCAGATCGCCTGGGCGATGGCGCGAGGGTCGCCCTGCATCCGCCCCGAGGCCACCGCTTCCTCGACCACCGACATGAAGGAGCGGAACAGTTCGAAGCCGGTTTCCTGCGCCACGGTCTCGGCGCCTTCCCGCGCCTCGATCGGACGCGTCAGATAGGTCAGTCGATAGGCGTTCGGGTTGTCGAAGCCGAAGCGAATGTAGCCTTCGATCATCCGACGCAGCCGCACCTCGGCAGGGGCCGCTTCGGTCGTGATCCCCTCGTGGGTGGCGATCAGGGTCTCGAAGGCGCCGCGACAGATCTCGTGAAGGATCGCGGCCTTGTCGGGAAAGTGCATATAGAGGGCCGTCGATGACAGGCCGACCTCGTCCGCGATCTTGCGGATCGTCGCCCCCTCATAGCCATGCTCGACAAAGATGCGTTCCGCCGCCGCCAGGATCTCCGCACGGCGCGCGTGGCCTTCGCCCTTGGGCTTGCGAGCGGATCGAGGCGTGGGAAGCGATGAACCGGGCAATCCAGACTCCATGGCTGGGACCCGGTCTGAATAGCCGCAATGCCTGAGTCCGCCAATCGCTTGCCCTCAAAGAACAACGATATTAACACTTTCCGTTTGCAGCAGGTCTTGGGGGCTTCTCATGCGCGGTGCATCGCTTGCCAGGAAGCGTGGCCTGACCCCGTTCGCCGCACGGGTCACGTTCACACGCTTGCAGCTTCTTGTTCTGGCCGGCCTGGCGGCGACGCTTGTAGCCGGCGCCTTCATCTCGCCCCATGTAGCGCCCTCGGTTCTGACCGGGATTCAGCTCGGCTTTCTAACCGTCGCCGGGTGGCGACTTGTCACCCTGCTGACGCGTCGTACGCCGCCACGCAACGATCCAGAGCCCGCCGTCTGGCCTCGATACACGATCATCGCCGCCCTCTATGACGAAGCTCCCGTTCTGCCCCAGTTGATCGAGCGGCTGGGTAGGATCGATTACCCCGCCGACCGACTTGAGGGCTTTCTCGCCCTGGAAGCCGATGACAGCTCCACCATCGCAGCCGCCCTCGCCGCCGAACGCCCGGAGTGGCTGACGGTCCTGATCGTCCCGCCGGGCTCGCCGAAGACCAAGCCCCGCGCGCTCAACTACGCCCTGTCCCTGGCTCAGGGCGATCTGGTGACGATCTTCGACGCCGAGGACGACCCCGACCCGCTTCAGCTTAGGGAAGCGGCGGCCCGCTTTGGAGCCGAAGGCGACGATCTGGTCTGCCTGCAGGCGCCCTTGCGCATCCGTCGACGGGACAAGCGGAACAGCGCCTCGCCGTTCCTGGACGCACAATTCGCGGCGGAATATGCGGCCCTCTTTGAAGTCACCCTTCCAGCCATGGCTTCGCTGGGCCTTCCTTTTCCCCTTGGCGGAACCAGCAATCATTTCCGCGCCACCGCCCTTCGCGCGCTCGGCGGCTGGGACGCGTGGAACGTCACGGAAGACGCCGACCTGGGCTTCCGCATATGGCGCTCAGGCGGACGTCTCGGCGTGCTGCAGCGCCCCACCTACGAGACCCCGCCCGGCCCCCTGCGGCTCTGGCTGCCGCAGCGCACGCGCTGGCTCAAGGGACACCTTCAGACGCTCGCCGTTCATACGCGCAGCCTGGGTGGAATGGGATGGCGCGGCTGGGCGGCTCTGACGCTGACCCTGGGCGCCGGCTGCGCCTCTGCGGCCATCCACGCCGCCTCCATCGCCTGGATCGGCGCTGTGGCGCTCACCTCGCTTGTTTGTGGGAAGCTGCCGCCGGCGCCGCCGTTGGGCATGAGCGTCCTGATCGCCGGCGTAGCCACGGCATGGCTGGCCAAGCTGGCGGGCGCGCGCCGCGCCGGAGTTCGTTTCGGAGCAAGGGAAATGGCCGCGGCGCCGGCCTATTGGTGTCTGCTCAGCCTCGCTTTCGTACACGCGCTGTATCGGCTGGTGGCCGAGCCGCACCGATGGGACAAAACCCCCCATGCGCCGGACAACCCCGTTGATCACGACATCGACGCCGCCGTGGACTCTGGACGAGCGGCCGCCTGAGCGCCTATCAGCCCGGGATGGCTCCCGTTCTCTCCTCCACGCCCGAAACCCTCGTCACCCGAGGCTGGTCCGACTATGCGCTGCTCGACAGCGGCGATGGTCGCAAGCTGGAGCGGTATGGCCGCTATACGGTCGTCCGACCGGAGCCGCAGTGCTTCTGGAAGGCCCATGACGAAGGCGCGTTTGAGCGCGCCAACGCCGTCTTCGACCCGCAGCAGGAAGAAGAGGACGCCGGCCGCTGGCGCTTCGACGCCCACGGCCCGATCGACGCCTTCCCGCTGAAATGGCGCGACGTGCGTTTCATGGGACGGTTCACCCCGTTCCGCCACCTGGCCTTCTTCCCGGAGCAGGCGGCCAACTGGGAATGGCTGGATGCCCGCATCCGCACGCTCGAGCAGCCCAAGATTCTCAACCTGTTCGGCTATACCGGCGTGGCCAGCCTGGCCTGTTCGGCGGCGGGCGCGCATGTGACCCACGTCGACGCCTCCAAGAAGTCTGTGGCTTACGCGCGCGAAAACGCCGAGCTGTCGGGTCTGTCCGACCGCCCGATCCGCTGGCTGGTAGAGGACGCCCGCAAGTTCGTCGCCCGGGAAGTCCGTCGCGGCAGCAAGTACGACGGTATCATTCTGGACCCGCCGAAATACGGGCGCGGCGCCAATGGCGAGGTCTGGCGCCTGTTCGAGGACATGCCCGAATTGCTGAAGGACTGCGCCGCCCTGCTGTCCGACGACGCCTCCTTCCTGCTGCTCAACGCCTATGCGGCGCGGATCTCGGGCCTGTCGCTGGCCCACATGATGGCCGAGGCGACCCATGATCGCAGCGGGCGCATCGACTGGGGCGAACTGGCGCTGTCCGAGGACGGCAAGGACGCCCGCGCCATCGGCCTCAGCTTCTTCGCCCGCTGGAGCGCCTGACATGGTCGAGCGCGTCATCACCTCCCTGACCAACGACACCATCAAGTCGGTCCGCGCCCTGCACATGCGCAAGGAACGCGACCTGACCGGCCGCTTCCTGGCCGAGGGTCTGAAATTCATCGGCGA
>NZ_DASWXW010000079.1:0-4136 GCF_036405315.1 Brevundimonas sp.
CCATCTCTAGGGACGTATGACAAAGAAAACTCAAAACGACGAACTCGTCTTCCTGCCGCTGGGCGGCTCGAACGAGGTCGGCATGAACCTGAACGCCTATGGTTTCGGCCCGGCGCATGACCGCAAGTGGATCATCGTCGATGTCGGCGTGACCTTCGGCGACCCCTCCACGCCCGGCGTGGACGTGATCGTGCCCGATCCCACCTTCCTGGAAGGTGAGAACATCCTGGGCATCGTGCTGACGCACGCCCACGAGGACCACATCGGCGCCCTGGGCTGGCTGTGGCCGCGCATCAAGGCGCCGCTGTATGCGACGCCCTTCACTGCCTATCTGATCCGCGAGAAGCTGCGCGACGCCAACATCCTGGATGATGTCGAACTGAACGAGATCCCGCTGGGCGGCGACCTGAACCTGGGTCCGTTCGACGTGACCTTCGTCACCATCACCCACTCGATCGCCGAGCCCAACGGCCTGGCCATCAAGACCCCTCTGGGCACCGTCCTGCACACCGGCGACTGGAAGATCGACAATGATCCGGTCGTGGGCGAGCGCACCGACGTCGAGACCATCCAGCGCCTCGGCGACGAGGGCGTGCTGGCCATGGTCTGCGACAGCACCAACGTCTTCGTGGACGGCGTGGCCGGTTCCGAGGGCGACGTGAAGGTGGCGCTTGCCGCCCTCATCAAGGACCTGAAGGGCCGCGTCGCCGTGGGCTGCTTCGCCTCCAACGTCGCCCGTATGGACAGCGTGATCCGCGCCGCCGAGGCCGCCGGCCGCCGCGTGGCCCTGGCCGGGCGCTCGATGCACCGCATCACCGCCGCCGCCAAGTCGGTCGGGATGCTGAGCGACGTCAAACCCTTCCTGTCGGAACAGGAGGCCCGCGTCTGGCCCGAGGACGAGATCCTGTATCTCTGCACCGGCAGCCAGGGCGAGGTCCGCGCGGCCCTGTCGCGCGTGGCCGAAGGCACCCATCCCTTCATCAAGCTGGGCAAGGGCGATCACTGCATCTTCTCGTCGCGGGTCATTCCGGGCAACGAGCTTTCGATCGGGCGCCTGCAGGACAAGATGGCCGACCGGGGCGTGCGCCTCTACACCGAGAAGGATCATCCGGGCATCCACGTTTCGGGGCACCCGTGCCGTGACGAACTGCGCCAGATGTACAACTGGGCCCGCCCGCGGATCGCGGTGCCGACCCACGGCATGCGCCGTCACCTGATGGAACACGCCAACCTGGCCAAGGACATGCAGGTCCCGGAAACCGTGACGCCGCGCAACGGCGACATGGTGCGTCTGGCCCCCGGGCCCGCGGCCATCATCGACGAAGTGCCCTCGGGCCGTCTGTTCGTAGACGGCGGCATGCTGGTCGAGGAGGCGGGCGAGGCCCTGCGCGAGCGCAAGCACGCGGCGTCGAACGGCGTCCTGGTCGTCAGCTTCGCCATGGACAAGCGCGGCAAGATCGTCAGCGACATCGACGTGCGCGGCATCGGCCTGCCGGGCGACGCGGACCGTCCCCTGGGCGACATCCTCGACGATCTGGCCGAGCGCGCCGAACAGGCGGTTCGCAAGCTGAAGGGCGAGGCCCTCGACGACGAAATGGTGGTCGAACAGGCCGTCAGCCGCGCCCTGAAGAAGGCCAGCCAGCAGGTGTGGGATCGCCGTCCCATCGTCGAAACCGTGATCCTGAGGCTGTAATGGCGGATCGGCTCTTTCTGCTGAACCCTGACTGGTTCGACGATCAGGGCGGGCCCTGGTATTGCCCGCCCGGCGCCCGGATTGAAGGGGTGCTGAGCCTCTATCCGCGCCTGCGCGAGCAGGTCCAGGTCACGCACCTGGACCATCCGCGCCCGCGCGCCGCCGTGGTGGCCGAGGTGGGGGAGGCCAACCAGAGCTGCCCGCTGCTGGTGCTGGACGGTGAGTTCGACTGGCCGGACGCCCAGGTCAGCGCAGAGACCGGCGCCCGTTTCCTGCAGGACGACGACATCCTGCCCTATTGGGCGGCGCGCTACGGCATCGGGCGTCCGCACCCGTAAGGATATCTCCTCATGAGCTCCCTTTCCCCCTCGAGGGGGGAAGGGCCGGGGATGGGGGTGCGTGCGCCGAGCTTGGAGATGTGGCGGGTGAGGCGGGACGGTCGACGTCTTCGGCGCTTGATCGGTCAATACTGAGGCTACACCCCCACCCAACCCTCCCCCCTCGAGCGGGAGGGCTATTCCGAAGATTAGCTCCCCAGCGTGACCTTGCGGTAGTTGTCCTTGTCCAGGTTCCCGATCTCGACGGAAATCTGCGCGGGTCCGTCATAGGGCTTCACCCCCGCCAGCAGGGCGGCCTGCACCGCTTCGCCCAACGCCGTCTTCTGCTCCTGGGTCCGTCCGGTCAGGATGCGCAGGTCACAGTGGACCATGGCCTGGGCCGGGTCGCCGTCGGCGATGATCAGGTCGTCGCAGCGCACGATGCGCGTCTTGCAGGCCTGGGTCGTGGCGCCGACCACGTCGACGCACAGCTTGTGAATATCCAGCGCCAGGGCGCGCCAATCGGTCCCGTCGAAATGGGGGGAGTGTTCCAGGGTGATCTGTGGCATGAGGACGTCCTTGTTTCGCGCCGTTTCTTAGCCCGCCCCCGACGCGGACGGAATGCGGAAGGGCGCCCGAACCTATGGATGACCGCCCATGCCTCTTGGCCCCTTCACCCTGGTGGCGCTGTATCTGACCTCGTGGTGGATCGTGCTGTTCACGATCCTGCCTTTGGGCTCGTCGAAGCAGGTCGAGGCGCCGCCGACCGACGGCAGCCAGTGGGGCGCCCCCGCCAATCCGCAGCTGAAGAAGAAATTCATCACCACGACCTGGGTGTCGGCCATCGTCTGGGCCTTCATCGTCTTCATCGTCTGGACCGGATGGATGCCGCTGCCGGACTTCTCGCGCGGCCCTGCGCTCTAGCTTTCGCCCCATTCGCCCGTTTAAAACTCGGGCCAGACTGATTTTGCAGAGATTCCCGCCATGCGCCTGTCGCGCTACTTCCTGCCGACCCTGAAAGAAGCCCCCTCCGACGCCCAGATCGTGTCGCATCAGCTGATGCTGCGCGCGGGCATGATCAAGCAGGAGGCCGCCGGCATCTACGCCTGGCTGCCGCTGGGCCTGCGGGTGCTGCGCAAGATCGAGAACATCGTCCGCGAGGAGCAGGTCAAGGCCGGCGCCGTCGAACTGCTGATGCCGACGCTGCAACTGGCTGACCTGTGGCGCGAGAGCGGCCGTTACGACGCCTACGGCCCGGAAATGCTGCGCATCACCGACCGCCATGAGCGCGAGCTGCTGTACGGACCGACCAACGAGGAAATGGTCACGGATATCTTCCGGGCCTATGTGAAGTCGTACAAGGCCCTGCCGCTGAACCTCTTCCACATCCAGTGGAAGTTCCGCGACGAGCGCCGCCCGCGCTTCGGCGTCATGCGCGGTCGCGAGTTCCTGATGAAGGACGCCTATTCCTTCGATCTGGACGAGGCCTCGGCCCGCATCGCCTACAAGCGCATGTTCGCGGCCTACCTGAACACCTTCGCTCGCCTGGGCCTGAAGGCGGTGCCGATGCGCGCCGACACCGGCCCGATCGGCGGCGACCTGAGCCACGAGTTCATCGTCCTGGCCGAGACCGGCGAGAGCGAGGTCTTCTGCGACCGCAAGCTGGTCGAGATGGACGCGCCCGGCCACAACCTCAGCGTCGAACAGCTGGAAGGCGTGTTCAACGAGCGCACGGCCCTCTACGCCGCGACCGAGGAAATGCACGACGCGGCCCAGTTCGAGGCCCAGACCGCCGAGGGCGACCGCCTGTCGGCGCGCGGCATCGAGGTCGGCCACATCTTCTACTTCGGCACGAAATACTCGGCCCCGATGAAGGCCAAGGTCGCCGGACCGGACGGCCAGGACACCGAGGTCCACATGGGCAGCTACGGCGTCGGCGTGTCGCGCCTGCTGGGCGCCATCATCGAGGCCAGCCACGACGCCGGCGGCATCATCTGGCCGGACTCGGTCGCCCCGTTCGACGTGGTGGTGATCAACCTGCGCGCCAGCGACGAAGCCGTCTCGGCCGCCTGTGAAGAGGCCGTGGCCAAGCTGGAAGCCCTGGGCAAGGACGTCCTCTACGACGA
>NZ_DASWXW010000080.1:0-1644 GCF_036405315.1 Brevundimonas sp.
CGTGTCCATGGGGTCCTATGCGGCTTCGGGCGGCTACTGGATCAGCTCGGAAGCCGACTGGATCGTGGCCCAGCCCTCGACCCTGACCGGCTCCATCGGCGTCTTCGGCGGCAAGTTCGTGCTGGCCGACGCCCTGGGCCGCTTCGGCCTGGACATGCGCGGCCTGTCGGTCGGCGGCGACTACGCCGACGCCTTCTCGCCGGTGCAGGGCTTCGATCAGGGCCAGCGCGCCGCCTTCGCCGCCTCGATGGACCGCGTCTACGAGGAGTTCGTCGCGCGCGTCGCCAAGGGCCGCAAGCTGCCGGTCGAGCGCGTGCGCGAAATCGCCAAGGGCCGGGTCTGGACCGGGGCACAGGGCAAGGCGCTGGGTCTGGTTGACGAGCTGGGCGGCCTCAACGAAGCCATCATCAAGGCTCGCAAGCTGGCCAATATCCCGACCAGCGAGTCCGTGCGCTTCAAGCGCTTCCCCACGCCGCAGTCGCCGTGGGAGGCCCTGGCCAGCGCCTTCGGCGCCTCGGGTCAGGCGGCGGACGCCATGGTCTCGGTGGGGCGGGTCATGGGCGATCCGGCGGCCCAGGCCATGCTGAACCGGGTCGAGGCAGAGCGCCTGCGCAGCCGCGGCGCGGTGGTGCTGGCCGACCAGCCGGCATTTTGATGGCCGCAACCGCGAAAAGACCCTGACTGATGCGTGATGTCGCAGTCCATTGACCGTTCAGGTCGATGGACCGACATTGGGTTTGAGGCGTTCCTTCATCGGCGCGCCGCGAAAGGCAGTTCCATGATCCAGTCCGACCCCTTTGTTCAGATCGGCTTCAACGCCCGACGCCGCACCGGCGGCGGCCTGCTGGCGCCCTTCGTCTGGCTCGGCGGCCTTGTGGCCACGGCCATCGCCCTGACCGTGGGCGCGGTTCTGGCCGTGCTGACCGCTGCGGCTGTCGCGGTGATCGCCCTGATCGCCGGGGTGGTGGTCTTCTTCGCCGGCTTTGCTTTCCGCGCTCGTCGCGCCCGCGCCGCCACGACCCGTCGCGACGAGGGCGTGATCGACGCCCAGAAGGTCGGCGACACCTGGGTCGCCTATGGCTGGGAACGCGAAGGGCGCTGATCGGGCGCCATGCCGAGCTTCATCGACGCCCCGTCTCCCAATTTCAACGCCCGGCGCGGTCCGCCGGACATGCTGGTGCTGCACTACACCGGCATGAAGACGGCTGACGAAGCCGTCGCCCGCCTGCGCGACCCGGCCGCCGAGGTCTCGGCCCACTATGTCGTCAACGAGAATGGCGTGATCCTGCGTCTGGTGCCGGAAGAGCGCCGCGCCTGGCACGCCGGTCGCGGCGCCTGGCAGGGCGAGACCGACGTCAACGCCGCCTCCATCGGGATCGAGATCGTCAATCCGGGCCACGAGTTCGGCTACCGCGCCTTTCCCGAGGCGCAAGTTCAGGCGGTGATCGACCTGGTCGCCGACATCCGCTCGCGCTGGACCATTCCCGACGCCCGCATCATCGGCCATTCCGACGCCGCGCCTGACCGCAAGCAGGATCCGGGCGAACTCTTCCCGTGGCGGCGTCTGGCCGAGGCCGGGCACGGTCTGTGGTTCGATCCCGCGCCCGACCGCGTCGCCGCCCTGGGCGCTGACCTGTCGCCGGG
>NZ_DASWXW010000081.1:0-1544 GCF_036405315.1 Brevundimonas sp.
GACGTCCGACCGCCCCATGTTCCAGATTATCGGCATTGTCCTGCTGTTCGCCATGGTGTTCGGCAGCTACGTCCTGGCGGGCGGCAAGTTCGGCGTCATCATGCACGCCCTGCCGCACGAGTTCATGGCCATCGGCGGCGCGGGCGTCGCCGCCTTCCTGATCTCCAACAGCCTGCCGGTGATCAAGTCGTCCCTGGCCGGCTTCGGCAAGACCTTCGCCGGACCGAAGTGGAAGAAGCAGGACTACAAGGACCTGCTGTCGCTCCTGTTCATGCTGACCAAGACGATGAAGTCCAAGGGCGTCATCGCCCTGGAAAGCCACATCGAAAAGCCAGCCGAGAGCAGCATCTTCCAGAAGTACCCCAAGGTGCTGAAGGACCACTTCGCCACCGACTTCATCTGCGACACCCTGCGGATGATGACCATGAACCTCGAGGATCCGCACCAGATCGAGGACGCCATGGAAAAGCAGCTGGAAAAGCACCACCACGAGCATCTCGAAGCCGCCCACGCCCTGCAGAACCTGGCCGACGGCCTGCCCGCCCTGGGCATCGTCGCCGCCGTTCTGGGCATCGTGAAGACCATGGGCTCGATCACCGAGCCGCCGGAAGTCCTGGGCGGCATGATCGGCGGCGCCCTGGTCGGCACCTTCCTGGGCGTCTTCCTGGCCTACGGCCTGGTCGGCCCCTTCGCCGCGCGCCTGAAGGCCATCATCGACGAGGAAGCGGCCTACTACAAAATCATCCAGTCGGTGCTGGTCGCTCACCTGCACGGCAACGCCGCCCAGATCTCGGTCGAAATCGGCCGCGGCGACATCCCCTCGACGGCCCAGCCCTCCTTCGCCGAAATGGAAGAAACCCTGGCCTCGGCCCCGATGGACGCCTGATCGCCAGGCCGACGGGAACACAGTTCGCTCACGGCGGTTCTCCACAGGTCACGATCGCGTGCATCGCATCGCCCCGCCCGTGGAGCTCTGCATGAAAGCCCTTCCGCCCTATCTCATCGCCTTCGGCGCCCTTATGGCGCTGACGGCCTGCAACGAGAGGTCGCCGCCTGCGCCGACCCCGCCTCCGGTCGAGTCCGCCGCCGCGCCCGGCGACGCCACGGCGCCGGCGCCGTCGTCGGACAGCGCCGCCCCGCCGCCAGGCGAATCAGCCGCGCCGTCCATCCAGACGCCGCCGACCCAGCCCGAGGCCAAGCCGCCGACCGAGCCGATGAATCCCGCGGCGCTGTCGACGCCTCCGGCCTGACCGACTTGCCGAACACCGTCTTGTCACGTTACGCCTAGCAGGCGGCGGGATGATCCCGTCCGTCAAACCATCCAAGGGGCTATAGTCACATGACCATCCGTCGCCTGATGATCGTCGCCGCAGGGCTCAGCGCCCTGTCGCTGGCCGCCTGCCAGCAACCGGCTGAGAAGACCACCGAAGAAGCCGCCGCCGTCGCGGATTCCGCCGCCGCCACGGCCACTGACGCCGCCGCGACCGCCGCTGACGCGGCGACCGCCGCCGCCGGCGCCGCCACCGACGCCGCCGCCTCGGCCG
>NZ_DASWXW010000082.1:0-6799 GCF_036405315.1 Brevundimonas sp.
GGCGGTCCGATGCGTGCGGTCCTCGAAACCCTCGGCGTCCAGGACGTCGTGGGCAAGTCGACCGGCTCGTCGAACCCCTACAACATGATCCGCGCGACCTTCGAAGCTCTGAAGGTTCAATCGTCGCCGCGTCAGGTTGCTTCGAAGCGTGGCAAGAAGGTCGCCGACCTGATGGGCCGCCGCAACGACGGCGCCTCGGCGCCTGAAGCTGTCGAGGGCTGATAGACATGGCCAAGAACGAAAAAGCCACCGTCACGGTTCGCCAGACGGCCAGCCCGATCCGCCGCAAGTCGGATCAGCGCGCCACTCTGTCGGGCCTGGGTCTGAACCGCATCGGCCGCGAGTCGACGCTGGAGGACACCCCCTCGGTCCGCGGGATGATCGCCAAGGTCGCCCACATGGTCGAAGTGGTCGAAAAATAAGACGATGCGCCCTCTCCCGATCCCGGGGGAGGGCGTTTCTCTTTGAAGAAGCATCTTGCGATGCTGCGACGGGCCGCTTAGAAGCGGCCCTTCAATTTTTCCAACGCCGAGTCAGAGTCGCCTGGCGGCCTGGCGCTAGAACCCGAAAGGATCAGGCATATGAAACTGAACGAAATCCGCGACAACGAAGGCGCCCACAAGAAGCGCATGCGCGTCGGCCGCGGCCCGGGTTCGGGCAAGGGCAAGACCGCCGGTCGCGGCGTCAAGGGTCAGAAGTCGCGTACCGGCGTCGCCATCGGCGGCTTCGAAGGCGGCCAGATGCCGCTGTACATGCGTATGCCGAAGCGCGGCTTCAACAACGCCAACGCTCTGAAGCTGGCCGAAGTGAACCTGTGGCGCGTGCAGGAAGCCATCGACGCCGGCAAGCTGGACGCCAAGGCTGAAATCAACGGCGCCGCCCTGGTGGCCGCCGGCGTGATCCGTCGCGTCAAGGATGGCGTGCGCGTCCTGGGCGAAGGCGAGCTGAAGGCCAAGCTGAACCTGGTTGTGTGGTCGGCCTCGGCCGGCGCCGTCAAGGCCATCGAAGCCGCTGGCGGTTCGGTCGAGCAACAGCGCATCGCCGCTGAAGCCAAGGCCGCCGCTCGCGTCGAGAAGCGCAACGCCGCCAAGGGCAAGGCTCCGGCTCCCAAGGCTCCGCTGGGCGACGCCAACAAGATCTCGGCCCGCGCCAAGCGCGCCGCGGCCAAGGCCTAAATCGATATCGTCATCCCGTGCGGGCGTCGCTGATGCGGCGTCCGCCGGGATCGTCCGCACCGGGATGACGAAATTCATGAAAGCGGCCCTCGCAAGACGGCCGCTTTCCGCCTATCTGACGACGGGCATAGTCGTGGGGACCGCCTAATGGCTTCGGCCGCTGAACAACTCGCCGCCAATATGAACATGGGCTCGTTCGCGAAGGCGACCGAGCTGCATAAACGCCTGCTGTTCACGCTGGGCGCGCTGCTGGTCTATCGGATCGGCACCTATGTTCCGATTCCGGGCATCAATTCCGAGGCCTTCCTGGCCTTCTTCCAGAACCCGGACGGCCAGCGCGGCATCCTGGACATGTTCAACATGTTCTCGGGCGGCGCGGTCGAGCGTATGGCCGTCTTCGCGTTGAACGTGATGCCGTACATCTCTGCCTCGATCATCGTGCAGCTGATGGGCGCGGTCTACCCGCCCTGGGAGAAGCTGAAGAAGGAAGGCGGCGAAAGCGGCCGTAAGCAGCTGAACCAGTACACCCGCTATCTGACGGTGTTCCTGGCCCTGGCGCAGTCCTTCGGCATCGCCGCCGGCCTGAACGCCCAGGCGGGCCTGATCGATCAGCCGGGCATCTTCTTCATCATTTCAACGGTCACTACCCTGACCGGCGGCACCATGTTCCTGATGTGGCTGGGCGAGCAGGTGACGGCGCGCGGCGTCGGCAACGGCATCTCGCTGATCATCTTCGCCGGTATCGTCGCGGTTCTGCCTTCGACCGTGGCCCGTCTGCTCGGCCTCGCCCAGCAGGGTCAGATGTCGGTCTTCGCCCTGCTGTTCATCGCCGTTCTGGCCGTGGCGACCATCGTCTTCATCGTCTTCATGGAGCGCGCCCAGCGCCGCCTTCTGATCCAGTATCCGAAGCGCCAGGAAGGCAACCGCATGACGGGCGGCGAACGTTCGTTCCTGCCGCTGAAGGTGAACACCGCCGGCGTCATCCCGGCCATCTTCGCCTCGTCGCTGCTGATGCTGCCGACGACGGTGGCCACCTTCACCGCCAACGCCAACCTTCCCGAGTGGATGAGCTGGCTGCCGCTGGTGACGGCGCAGCTGACGCACGGCCAGCCGCTGTTCATGATCCTGTACGCGGTCCTGATCGTCTTCTTCTGCTTCTTCTACACCTCGATCACCTTCAATCCCGAGGATACGGCCGAGAACCTGCGCAAGTACGGCGGATTCCTGCCGGGGATCCGTCCGGGCAAGCGCACCGCCGAGTATCTGGACTACGTCCTGACGCGCCTGACGGTGATCGGCGCCGCCTACATCACCGCCGTCTGCCTGCTGCCGGAATTCCTGGTCAGCAGCATGGGCAACAGCCTCTACTTCGGAGGAACGTCTATCTTGATCGTCGTCTCGGTTACGATGGACACTGTGGCCCAGATTCAGTCCCAACTGCTGGCGCACCAGTACGAAGGCCTGATCAAGAAGGCCAAGCTGCGTGGGCGCGGCCGGGGCGGTTCCGCCCCCGCCCGCCGCTGATGCTCGGGTAGGGGAGCGCGTAGAATGAACCTGATCCTGTTCGGGCCGCCCGCGGCCGGCAAGGGCACGCAGGCCAAGCGCCTGGTCGAGGTGCGCGGCATGATCCAGCTCTCGACCGGCGACATGCTACGCGCAGCCATCGCTTCGGGCTCTGAGCTGGGCCTCAAGGTCAAGGACGTCCTGGCGCGCGGCGACCTCGTCACCGACGAGATCGTCATCGCCCTGATCGAGGACCGTCTGCCGGAGGCCGAGGCCGCCGGCGGCGCCATCTTCGACGGCTTTCCCCGCACCGTGGCCCAGGCCGAAGCCCTGGACGCCATGCTGGCCAAGCGCGGCGCCAAGGTTGACCGCGTCGTCCGCCTCAAGGTGGACGACCAGGCCCTGACCGACCGGATCGGCAAGCGTTTCGCCGAGCAGGGGCGTCCGGACGACAATCCCGAGACCTTCAAGGACCGGCTGGCCGTCTACAACCGCCAGACCGCCCCGCTGCTTCCCTATTATGAAGCCCAGGGCAAGCTGACCGAGATCGACGGCATGGGCGACATCGCCACCGTCGCCGCCGCCATCGACGGCGCTCTCGCCTGACACGCCTGATCTGATGCGGCGTTCGGGCGTTGAAGTCCGGACGACCGCATTCAGGAGGCGCTCTTGACTGACAAACCGACGACGCGCCGCCGCATCCTGGCGCGATCCAGCGTCGCGGGCGTTGTCGGTCTGATCCATCTCGGCCTCTTCGCCCTGCTGGGGCATGTGCAGGCCGAGCGGCGGTTCATCCCGCCCAATCCCCCGATCATTGTGGATCTGGTGCGGCCGGAACCGATCCCCGAGCCGCCGCCGCCGCCGCCGCGCACGCCGTCGCCGACGGCTGGGGGCGGCGCGCCTTCCGCGCCTTCGATCGTGCGGCCCGCGCGACCCAGACCCGTTCAACCTCCCCCCGAAGTCACGGCCCCGTCTCGCCCGGCGCCGGATCAACCCCTGGCGATCGGCGTCGCGCCAACGCCCTCGGCTGCGCCGGGACCTGGTCAGGGCGGGCAGGGCGCGGGGCAGGGCGGGGGAATCGGTTCGGGCGTCGGACGCGGCGCCGGGGAGGGCCGCTTCCGTCTGTTGCGCGGTCCGACGATGGGCGAGTTGCGTCGCCTTCATCCGCCCGCCGCCTTCCGGCAGAGAACCGGCGGCCGCGCGACCCTGTCCTGCCGGATCCGCCTCGATACGCGGCTGGAGGCTTGCCGGGTGGTCGAGGAAGCCCCGCCCGGCATGGGATTCGGCCAGGCCGCCCTTGAGGCGTCCGTCTATTTTCGCTTCCAGCCGCCCACGCGAGACGGCGCGCCGGTGGACGGCCAGGAGGTGCCTGTCACCGTCCTATGGCCGTGACAGGGGCGACTTGAATCGATGCGATCGTCAGGCAAGATGTCCTGGATCCCGACGTTACCTCAATCGGTCCGGAGGCGCCGTTGTCACACGTGACGATGCAGCATGAAGCTGACCATGGACGACGCCTGGGCGCGATCGTCGGCGTCGGCCTGGTCCATGCGATCCTGATCGTCGGCTTCGCCTTCAGCCGACAGGATCCGCCGGCGGAACCCATCGTTCCGCCGAGTTTCGACGTCTTGATGATGCGGCTTGTGCCTCCGGCGCGGCCGGTCGCGGATGAACCGAGCGCGGGCGGTGCGCCGGCGACGGCGTCGCGTGTGCACAGGTCCTTCGATCCTCCGACGGAGCGAGTGGAGTTGATGGCTCCGCTCGTCCAGGCGCCGCTTGCGGCGCTCGAGGCGGGCCTGGCTCCTGTGCCCGCCGTCGAGCACGGCATGGGGCAGGGGGGCGAGGGAACCGGCGCGGGCGACGGCGTTGGCGAAGCCCTGGGCTCGGGATCGGGGCGCGGAACGGGACCCGTCCTTGTCAGGGGGCCGCGCGGCGTCGTCATGACGGCCAATGTCTCACCCGCTTCTCTGGCGGCCTTGCCCGGGTCCTACGCCGTGTTGCAATGCTATATCCGGGTTGGCCGCGATCGCCTCGAGGACTGCCGCGTCAAGGTCGAGCACCCGGCGGATTCGGGCGTGGGCAGGGCGGCGCTTCAGAAAGCCGAAGAGTTCCGCTACCGACCGCCCAGCCGTATCGGGCGCTCTCGCGACCGATTTCGTCAGACGATCGCGGTCGCTTTTCCGGCCCCTCCGGCGGGCCTCTCCGGAGCTGAAGGCGGGCGGCATTGACGCAAACAGAATCCCCTGTATAAGAACGGCCTTCCGCGAAGGGCGCACACGCTCCTGGTCTGTTGACCGGAGCGGTTTCTGCGTCTGAAAACGCGTATCTGGAGATTCTCGTGGCCCGTATCGCTGGCGTCAACATTCCGACCAACAAGCGCGTCGAAATCGCGCTTCAGTACATCCATGGCATCGGCGCGCACGCCGCCAAGGAAATCACCGCGAAGGTCGGCATCGAGCCGGCTCGCCGCGTGAACTCGCTGACCGACGCCGAAGTCCTGCAGATCCGCGAGACGATCGACAAGGATCACACCGTCGAGGGCGACCTGCGCCGCGAGACGTCGATGAACATCAAGCGTCTGATGGACCTGGCCTGCTACCGCGGCCTGCGTCACCGTAAGGGCCTGCCGGTCCGCGGTCAGCGCACGCACACCAACGCTCGCACCCGCAAGGGTCCGGCCAAGCCGATCGCCGGCAAGAAGAAGTAAGAGAGAGGCCTGACCGATGGCTAAGGAACCGGGTCGCGTAAAGAAGCGCGAGCGCAAGAACATCACGTCGGGCGTCGCCCACGTGAACGCCTCCTTCAACAACACCATGATCACGATCACGGACGCTCAAGGAAATGCTATTTCCTGGTCGTCGGCCGGTCACATGGGCTTCAAGGGTTCGCGTAAATCGACCCCGTACGCCGCCCAGATGGCCGCTGAAGACGCGGGCAAGAAGGCTGCCGAGCACGGCGTGAAGACGCTGGAAGTCAATGTCTCGGGTCCGGGTTCCGGCCGTGAGTCGGCTCTGCGCGCCCTTCAGGCCGTCGGCATGACGATCACCACCATTCGCGACGTCACCCCGATGCCGCACAATGGCTGCCGTCCGCCGAAGCGCCGCCGCGTCTAAGCGAACCGACTACCCCTTTTCCCGCCGGTTCCGGCTGCCCTGAACGTGAGGGCGCGGAGCCGGCGAAACCCGTTCGAGGGACTCTATGATCGAAAGAAACTGGCAAGAGCTGATCCGTCCCGAGAAGCCGCAAGTCGAGGGCGGCTCCGATCCGCTGCGCAAGGCGCGTCTGGTCGCTGAGCCTCTCGAGCGTGGTTTCGGTGTGACGCTCGGCAACGCGCTTCGTCGCGTTCTGCTGTCCTCGCTGCAAGGCGCGGCGGTCACGGCCATCCAGATCGACGGCGTGGTCCACGAGTTCTCGTCGCTGGAAGGCGTTCGCGAGGACGTGGTCGACATCGTCCTGAACATCAAGCAACTGGCGCTGCGCATGCACGCCGAAGGCCCCAAGCGCATGACCCTGCGCGCCACGGGCCCCGGCGTCGTCACGGCTGGACAGATCGAAGTCCCGGCTGACATCGAGGTTCTGAACCCCGACCACGTCATCTGCACGCTGGACGACGGCGCTTCGGTGCGCATGGAACTGACTGTCCAGAACGGCAAGGGCTACGTCGCCGCCGAGCTGAACCGTCCGGAAGATGCGCCGATCGGCCTGATCGCCGTCGACGCCCTGTACTCGCCGGTCAAGCGCGTCGCCTATCGCGTCGAGCCGACCCGTCAGGGCCAGTCGATGGATTACGACAAGCTGATCCTGGAAGTTGAAACCAACGGCGCCGTCTCGCCGGTTGACGCGGTGGCCTACGCCGCCCGCATCCTGCAAGACCAGCTGCAGATCTTCATCACCTTCGACGAGCCGACCAAGGCGGTTGAGGCGACGGACGGCAAGCCCGACCTGCCCTTCAACCCGGCCCTGCTCAAGAAGGTCGACGAACTGGAGCTGTCGGTCCGCTCGGCCAACTGCCTGAAGAACGACAACATCGTCTACATCGGCGACCTGATCCAGAAGACCGAGGGCGAAATGCTTCGCACCCCGAACTTCGGCCGCAAGTCGCTGAACGAGATCAAGGAAGT
>NZ_DASWXW010000083.1:0-4021 GCF_036405315.1 Brevundimonas sp.
TTGCGGTTGGTCAGGCCGCACCGGGCCGTGGCCACCAGGGCCGCGCAGGCGCCGGTGCCGCAGGCCAGGGTCAGGCCCGCGCCGCGTTCCCAGACCCGCAGCCGGATATGGTCGCGGTCCAGCACCTTGGCGAAGCCGACGTTGACCCCTTCCGGGAAGAGTGGGTGATGCTCGACCAGCGAGCCGGAGCCCTTCACGAAGGCGTCGTCCTGCCGGTCGGTGAAAAAGACCACATGGGGATTGCCCATGGAGACCGCGCCGGGCGTGTGCAGCACCGGCGCGTCGATCGGCCCGACCTGAAGCTCGATGCCGCGCGTGTCCATTTCTTCGGCCAGCGGCACCTGATCCCAATCCAGACGCGGCGCGCCCATATCGACAGTCACCAGATTGGCCGCGGTCGTCGGCCCTTCGGGACCTCCCGATCCGACGCGGCTAGATGCGCGTTTCGCCGTCGTCGGCCCGCCGAGCGTGTCGATGACCACCTCTTCCTTGCCGGTCGCCTCCAGCAGCAGCCAGCCGACGCAGCGCAGGGCGTTGCCGCAGGTCTGCACCATCGAGCCGTCGGCGTTCCATACCCGCATGAAGGCGTCGGCGGTCTCGGAGGGCTCGACGCCGATCAACTGGTCGAAGCCGCCCAGACCCGCCGCCGGGTCGGCCAGGGCGCGCACCTGTTCCTCGGTCGGATGGAAGCCTTCCTCGAAGGCCTGGACGACGATGAAGGCGTTTCCGGCGCCGTTCATGCGGATATAGGGGCGAGCAGCCTGGGTCATGTCCGCCTTCATATAGGATTTTTCGCCGGTTCATGTATCGCTGGCGGCGATGGCGTCAGATCATAGCGAAACCGGCAAATCCGAAGGTCTGCGGCTGAGGGCGCGGCTGCGCTACCTCTATCACGGCTCCCAGCCGGCGGCGGTGAAGTTCCGCCTGATGGTCATCGTCATCGACCTGGCCATCATCGCCTTCTTCCTGGCCACGCCGATCCTCAAGGAGGCGGGCTGGGTCTTCTATGTGATGGACTATCTGATCGCCGCCGTTCTGGGGCTGGATCTGGCGGCGCGGGCCTATGCCTATTCCGACATCCGCGACTGGCTGAAACGGCCGATCGTCTGGGTCGATCTGTTCGTGCTGGCGACCCTGCTGTTCCCGGTCTGGCTGGCCAACCTCGGCTTCCTGAGGCTGCTGCGGCTGTGGAGCCTGCTGAACAGCGACCTGTTCTGGCGCACCATCGGCCGCCGCTTCGACGACACGCGGGTCGAGGAAATCACCCGGGCCCTGGCCGCTCTGATCACCTTCGTCTTCGTCGTGACCGGCTTCGTCTATGCCTATTTCCGGGGCAAGGCCGAGCACATCAACGGCTATCTGGACGCCCTCTATTTCACCGTCGCCACCCTGACGACGACGGGGTTCGGCGACATCACCCTGCCGGGCAACGGGGGCCGGGTCATCTCCATCATCGTCATGCTGGTGGGCATCACCCTCTTCATCCGCCTGGCCCAGACCCTGATCCGGCCGCACAAGGTCAAGTTTCCCTGCCCGACCTGCGGTCTGCAGAAGCACGATCCCGACGCCGTCCACTGCAAGGCCTGCGGCCAGATCCTGTGCATCCCGGATGAGGGCGATTGACGCCCGTTCCGCCGTCGCTGCGACGAAAGATGACAGGCTTGTAAGATTTCCGCCGCTTGCCGCGGTCCTCGTGTCTCGCCAAGGTGCCGCCCAATTTCTGTTGGGGAATGAAAACATGATCCGCACTCTGGCGTCCGCCGCCGCCCTTCTTCTCGCCGCCGGAGCCGCTCCCGTCGCCATGGCCCATTCGACCGACACGCCCGCCGCCGCCTCCACGCCGGGCTTCGCGACCAGCGACGCGACCGATCCCTACATCTGGCTGGAAGAGGTCGAGGGCGAGCGCGCCATGGCCTGGGTCAAGACCCACAATGAGCATTCCCTCGGCACGCTGCAGGGCGACCCGCGCTACGAGACCCTGCACCAGCAGGCGCTGGACATCGTCCAGTCGCGCGACCGCATTCCCTCGCCCGGCTTCACCCACGACGGCCACATCGACAACTTCTGGCAGGACGCGACCCATGTGCGCGGCATCTGGCGTCGCACGACGCTGGACAGCTATCGCACCGCGACGCCGACCTGGGAGACCATCCTCGACATCGACGCCCTGTCGGCCGCCGAGGGCGCCAACTGGGTCTACAAGGGCGCCAGCTGCCTGCCGCCCGAAGAGCGTTACTGCCTGGTCTCCCTGTCGAACGGCGGCAAGGACGCGGTCACCATCCGCGAGTTCGACAGCGTGACGAAGACCTTCGTCGAGGGCGGCATCAGCCTGCCGGAATCCAAGGGCGGCGCCAGCTGGATCGACAAGGACACCCTGCTGATCTCGCGCGACTTCGGCGAAGGTTCGCTGACGGACTCGGGCTATCCGCGCACCGTGCGCCTTCTGAAACGCGGTCAGACCGTGGATCAGGCCGTCGAGGTCTTCGCCGGCCAGAAGACCGACGTCTCGGTCTCGGGCTACACCCTGCGCGACGCTGACGGCGCGGTGCAGGCCGTGTTGCTGAACCGGGGGATCAACTTCTATGAAAGCGAAACCTGGCGCCTGAACGCCGACGGCACGACGACGAAGCTGGAGTTGCCGCTCAAGGGCAACATCAACGCCCTGGTCGCCGGCCAGATGGTGGTGACGACGGATCAGGACTGGACCGCGCCCTCGGGGCAGGAATTCAAGACCGGCGACGTCATCGCCTGGAACCTGAAGGCCTGGCTGGCAGATCCCAAGACCCCGGCGCAACTGATCATCCGCCCCGGCGAGCGCGAGGCCATCGAGGGCATCAGCGCCACCCGCAACACCCTGGTCGTGGCCCTTTATGAAAACGTGCGCGGTTCGGTCTATGTCTACCGTCCGAACCCGTCCGGCGAATGGGCGCGCACCCGTCTGGACCTGCCGCAGAACGTCACCGTCGGCGTCGGCTCGGCCTCGGAACGCGACGACAAGATCTTCGTCAGCGTCGCCGGCTATCTGAACCCGTCCAGCCTCTATCTGGCGGACGCGGCGACCGGCGCGGTCGCCCTGACCAAGTCCCTGCCCGCCAAGTTCGACGCTGCGGGCATGCGGGTGGATCAGTTCGAGGCCCGTTCGGCCGACGGCACCATGATCCCCTATTTCGTCGTCCATAAGGACGCCATGGCCATGGACGGGTCGAACCCGACCCTGCTCTACGGCTATGGCGGCTTCCAGTCGTCGCTGCTGCCCGGCTATTCGCCGACGGTCGGCAAGCTGTGGCTGGAGCGCGGCGGCGTCTATGTCATCGCCAATACGCGCGGCGGCGGCGAGTTCGGTCCGAAATGGCACCAGGCGGCTCAGCAGGAAAACCGTCAGCGCGCCCACGAGGACTTCCAGGCCGTGGCCCAGGACCTGATCACGCGCGGGATCACCTCTCAGCCGCACCTGGGGATCATGGGCGGCTCACAGGGCGGCCTGTTCATGGGGGCCATGCTGACCCAGCGCCCCGACCTGATCAATGCGGCGGTCATCCAGGTGCCCCTGTTCGACATGCTGCGCTTCCACAAGCTGCTGGCCGGGGCCTCGTGGATCGGCGAATACGGCAACCCGGATATCCCCGAACAGCGCGCCTGGATCGAGGAATATTCGCCCTATCAGCGTCTGGCGGCGGGGCAGCCCTACCCCGAGGTCTTCATCCACACCTCGACCAAGGACGACCGCGTCCACCCCGGCCACGCCCGCAAGGCGGCGGCGCGGATGGAGGAATTGGGCTACCCGGTCCTCTTCTATGAAAACGTCGACGGCGGCCACGCGGCCGGCGCCAACCTGCGCGAAACGGCTCGCCGCATCGCGCTGGAATACACCTATCTGACGCGTCGCCTGATGGACGAACCGGCGCAGCAGTAAGCGGTATCTGATCCTCCCCTGTGAGCCTTGGCGAACGGGGGAGGGGGACCACGAAGTGGTGGAGGGGGCGACCCCGAACGCCGAGGTTGGTTCCGCCCCCTCCACCGC
>NZ_DASWXW010000084.1:0-5429 GCF_036405315.1 Brevundimonas sp.
GCCCTGAGGGCGCGCGGCCTGTGGAGCGAGCGGCGTGAAGCCAACCTGCTGGACGGCGGCACGCCCTTCTATCGCTGCTACGCCTGCCGCGACGACGGCTTCGTCGCCGTCGGAGCGCTGGAGCCGCGCTTCTACGCCGCCCTCATCAGGGGGCTTGGCCTGACGCCTGACGAAGCGCCGCAGTTCGACCGGGAGAACTGGCCCGCCCTGCAGGCCCGCTTCACCGCTCTGTTCGCCACGCGCGACCGCGACGACTGGGCGGCGCATTTCGCCGGGACCGAGGCTTGCGTCACCCCCGTCCTGTCCCTGAGCGAGGCGCCGGCGCACCCTCACAATCAGGCGCGCGGGACCTTCGTGAGCGCCGGAATCGATCAGCCCGCCCCCGCGCCGCGCTTCGCCGCCGCAGCCGCGCCGATCAGCGCCGACCGCCCTCTCCTGCCGCTGGATCAGGCCCTGGCCGACTGGACGAACGAAAACGCCTGAAGCCGTGACGAAAAGGGTTCAGTTGCGGTTCATTCTCGTTCGGTAGACAAGCCGAGGGAACCCAGCCGGGCAGACGACGTTTGCCACCCCACAGGGGGAAGAAAAACCAGATGAACCGATTGATTGTAAAACGTTTGCTCCTGGCCGCAGGCCTGGCCGCCGCCACCACCCTGGCGGCTTGCGATGAGCCGCGTTCGGAAAACGACTACGAGGCCGTCGAGGTCCAGACCGAAGAGCCCGCCGCCCCCGCCGCCGAAGACTCGGCCGCGCCCGCCGTGGCCGAGGCTCCGGTTGCGACCGAGGCCCCGCCTCCGGTCGACGCCCTGCCGCCCGAAACCCGCACCTCGGAACAGACGGTGCAGCCGGAAAGCGATACGCTGTTCTACTGATTCCGCTTGAGCGGCGTTCGCTTCCGGTTGTCGCGCCCTGAACCCAAGGCTCCAGTTTGACGTCGAGGTCTCATCTCCTTCTCGCCAGCGTGGCGCTCTGGGCCGTGTGCGGCCACGCGGCGGTCGCCGCCCAGCCCAAGGCCGAGATTCGCGGCGACGTCGACGCCGAACTGCGTCGACGGCTGGAGCAGGCCGTCGGTCAGGTCGACGAAGCCCCCGCCAACCGTTTCGAGGCCCGCCGCCGCGCGCGCTCGGCCATGGAGGCGGCCCAGGCCCTGCTTCGCTCTGAAGGCTATTACCAGCCGACGCTGCAGGACGACGTCGAGGGCGAGGAAAAGCCGGTCGCCGTCGTCACCGTCATGCCCGGACGGCGCTTTGAACTGAGCGAGACCAAGGTCAACTGGGTCGCCCCCGTGCCTGACCCCGCCGCACAGTCCGCCGCCACCGCCGACATCGGCCTGAAGCCGGGCGATCCGGGTCGCGCCGCCGACATCCTGGACGCCGAGGGCCGGATCGTCGCCAACCTGACGCGCGAAGGCTACGCCGACGCCAAGGCCGAACCCCGCCGGGTGGTCGTCGATCACGCCACCTTCACCGTGCAGCCCAATTTCAACATCGCTTCGGGCGAGCTGGTGCGGCTGGACGGCGTGCTGGTGCGCACCCGGGGGCCGACCAACCCCGACTGGGTCGCCAATCTGGCCCCGTGGAAGGCCGGCGACCGCTACGACCCCGAGGACGTGGCCGAACTGGAGCGGCGTCTGCTGGACACCGGCGTCTATGACGGCGTCAACGTCTCCCTGGCCTCGCTGGATCAGGTGACGCCCGAGGGACTGCGCCCGGTCGTCGTCGGCCTGTCGGACCGTCCGCGCAGCCTGCTGGAGGCCGGCGCCACCTATTCGACCGCCGAAGGCGTCGGCGTCGACGTCTTCCAAACCCGCTACAACCGCTTCGGCCGCGCCGCGACGCTGAAGTACGGCGGCCGCTACGCCAGCATCGACAGCCGCCTGGGCGCCGAGGCCAGCTTCCCCCACTGGGGCAAGGCCGGCCGGACGTTGAAGCTGTCCGGCTACCTCATCAACGAGCAGACCGACGCCTATGACCGCAGCGCCGTCAGCGTGAACGCCGACCTGTCGCAGCGCATCGGCAAGACCTCCTTCTTCACCTACGGCCTCGGCGTCGACGCGGGACAGTACACAGAGAACCGCTTCGACCCGATCACCCAGGCGCCGATCACCTTCGATCGCGACCTGGCCATCGTGACGGGGCGCGCCATCGCCTTCATGGATCGCTCCAACGATCCGCTGGATCCGACCCGCGGCTATCGTCTCTACGTGTCGGCCCAGCCGACGGCCGTGACGGGCGAGGACACCGTCCTGTTCCTCAAGACCGAGGGCCAGGCCACGGCCTACCTGCCCCTGCAGGACGGGGCCAAAACGGTGCTGGCTGGCCGCGCCCGTATCGGTTCGATCGTCGGCGGCGAGGAGCTGACGGTGCCGTCGGACCGCCTCTTCTATTCCGGCGGCGGCGGCTCGGTGCGCGGCTATTCCTATCAGAGCATCAACCCTCGCCTGCCCGACAACACGCCGCGCGGCGGCCTGTCGCTGTTCGAGACCTCGATCGAGGTGCGCCACGACATCGGCCAGAAGTTCCAGGCCGTCGGCTTCGTCGACGCCGGAGCCATCGGCTTCCAGGAGACGCCCAACCTGACCAACATGCGCTACGGCGCAGGCGTCGGGGTCCGTTACAAGCTGCCGTTCGGCCCGGTGCGCGCCGATATCGCCGTCCCGCTGAACAAGCGCGAGGGCGACGCGGCCTTCCAACTCTACATCAGCATCGGCCAGGCGTTTTGACCGACACTCCTCCGCCTCATGAACCCGAAGCGGAAACGCCGGCCAAGGCCGAGAAGCGCAAACGCACGCGTCTGCAGCTCATCGCCTTCGTCTCAGGCGTCGTGGTCGCCGCCCTGCTGGCCCTGAGCATCGTCCTGGCGATTGGCGGGCGAATGTATCTGGTCTCGGATTCCGGCCGCGAACTGATCACCAGTTTCGTCGCCGGCAAGAAGATCAGCCGCTATGGCCGCATCAACGTCGAGGGCCTGAAGGGCGACCTGTTCGACGACTTCACCCTGGAACGGGTGACCATCACCGATGCGGACGGCGTCTGGCTGGAGGCGACCAATGTTCGCCTCGACTGGTCCTACTGGCCCCTGCTGATGCGGCGCTTCCATGCGACCGAGATCCGCGCGGACCAGATCCGTCTGCTCCGCCGTCCCCAGTTCGAGCCGCGGACCGAGCCCGGCGGCCCCCAGGCCCTGAGCATCGACATCGACAAGTTCAGCGCCAAGGTCGAGCTGATGGAGGGCTTCTCCAAGGAATACGGCCGCTGGACCCTGAGCGGCGACGCCGAGGTTCCGCGTCGGGGCGACAAGAAGATCAACGTCGACGCCTTCAGCCTGAACCGCCAGGGCGACCATTTGCTGCTCAAGGCGATCATCGGCAAGAAGCCCGAGGACCTGCGGGTCAACCTGCGCGCCGGCGAGGCCCAGGGCGGCCCGATCGCCGGCGCGCTGGGCTATTCCCCCGACAGGCCCTTCTCGGCGATCGCCGTGGTCAACGGCGAACGGGTCGATGTCGAGGTGAAGACCGGCGACTTCATCCCCCTGACCGTCAAGGGCCGCTACGGCAAGACCGGCGCCCGGATCGGCGGCGCCGCCGACTTCTCGGGCTCGGACCTGCTGGAGCCCTTCGCCCGCCGCATCGGCCAGACGGCCCGCTTCGGCTTCGCCAGCCTGCCGGTTCGGGACGCCGAGGATGTCCAGGCCATGAGCTGGACCCTGACCGCCGAGAACATCACCACCCGCGCCTCGGGCCTGATCAACCTCAAGCAGCGCGCCGCGCCGGACGGCGTCAAGCTGACGGTCGCGACGCCCTCGCTCACCCGTCTGGCCGGCCCGACCCTGGCTGGTGCGACCATCTATACGGGCGTATTCAAGGGCGACGCCAACCGCTGGAGCCTACAGGGCTCGGCCAGCCTTCAGGACACAGACATCGCCAGCTATCGCGCCGCCCGCGTCTCGGGGCCGCTCGACCTCAGCTACAACAAGGGCCAGTTCGATGTCGTCACCGACGCCCGCGCCGTCGGCGGCTCGACGGCCGGCATCATCGGCGCCCTGCTGGGTGCCACCCCCCATGTGAAGCTGGAAGGCTCGCGCACTTCCGACGGCGCCTATCTGCTGAAGAAGATCGACGGGCGAGGCCAGGCCCTGACCCTGACCGGATCGGGCGGCCGCAACCTCACCGGCGGCCTCAGCTTCCGCGGTGATGCAGACATCACCGACATCTCGCGTATCCGCCCCGGCGCCAAGGGCTCCTTCAAGGGACCGATCCAGGCGGGCAAGGCCCGAAACGGCCCCTGGACCATCAGCTTCGACGGCCGCGCCTCGCGCCTGAGCGTCGGCATGGACGAACTGGATCGCCTTCTGGGTCAGACCCCGCGTCTGGCCATGGCCGGAACCTATGACCGGGGTGTCCTGGCCATCAACCGGGGCGAACTGACGGGCGCCGCCGGGCGCATGGGCGCCAAGGGCCTGATCGAGGGCGGCAAGCTGCGTCTGGCCCTGGACTGGGACGCGCACGGGCCGTTCGGCGTCGGTCCCGTGGCCATCGACGGCGCCATGAGCGGAAACGGCGCCCTGACCGGCACCCTGGCCCAGCCCAGGGCTGACCTGCGCGCCGCCTTCGACAAGGTCGCGGCCGGCGGCCTGATCCTGACCAACGCCGATCTGATCCTCAGCTTCCGCAGGGGCGCCGACGCGTCTGACGGACGGATCGTGCTCAACTCGGGCTCCAACTACGGCCCGGCGCGGGCGTCGGGGAACTTCTTCCTCGGCGGCAAGAGCCTTCGCTTGACCGAGGTGGACGTCAACGCGGGCGGCGTGACGGCCCAGGGGGCCATCGCCCTGTCCAACAACTATCCCTCCAGCGCGGACCTGACCTTCACCGCGCGTCAGGGCGCCTTCCTGGCCTCGGGAGAAGCCAATGGCCGGGTGCGCCTGACCGACGGAGGCGGAGATCAGAGCGCCGTCCTGGACGTCACCGGCCGCAACGTCCGCCTGGCCGGCTCAACCTGGGTGGTCCGCAACCTCTCGCTCAAGGGCCAGGGCACGCTGGAGCGCCTGCCCTTCTCCCTGGCCGCCGACGTCGGCGGGCCCAATCCGGTCCAGTTCAACGGCACGGGCGAATATTCGCGCCAGGGCCCGGCCCAGAGCGTCACCCTGCGCGGTGGCGGCCGCGTGCGCGAGGTCGCCTTCACCACCCGCGCCCCCGCCGTCATCGCCCTGAACGGCGACGGCCGCGTCATCCGTGTCGACCTGGGCGTCGGCGGCGGCGTCCTGACCGGCGAGCTGCGTCAGGACAAGGCCGGCAGCGCCATCCAGGCCGAGCTGACCAACGTCGAAATGGGCTCTCTCGTCCCCGACCTGCGCGGCCAGGTCACCGGCCGTGTTTCGCTGCAGGGCGCGGGCGACAGGCTGAACGGCTCGGCCAATGTCGACCTGAA
>NZ_DASWXW010000085.1:0-3270 GCF_036405315.1 Brevundimonas sp.
TCAAGAGCCTGGAAACCAACTACCGCCACGTCGACGGCGTTTCCGCCGCCACCATTCTGGGCGACGGCAGCGTCGCCCTGATCCTCGACATCGACGCCCTGGTCATCGCCGGGCGCCGCAAATCCAACCGCCCTGAACTGAAGATGGCGAGCTGAGCACCATGACCGAAGTCACCTCCAACGTCACCGGCGCCGACCGTGAACTGATCGCCTTCCGCATCGGCGAGCAGGAATTCTGCGTCGACATCATGAACGTCCGCGAGATCCGCGGCTGGACCCCGGCCACGCCGCTGCCGCGCTCGCCGTCCTACATGAAGGGCGTCATCAACCTGCGCGGCATCGTCCTGCCGATCATCGACCTGGGCGCCCGCTTCGGCTTGGCCACGGCCGAGCCGACCGCCCGCCACGTCATCATGGTGGCCCATGTCGGCAACCGTCTGGTCGGCCTGCTGGTCGACGCCGTGTCAGACATCGTGCAGCTGACGGACTCGACCATCCAGCCGACGCCCGACGTCGCCAGCGACCACGTGAAGACCTTCGTCAAGGGCATCTTCGCCGTCGAGGGCGGCCGCATGATCAGCCTGATTGATCTGGAACACGTCCTGCCGGCCGAAAGCGAAGCCGAGGCCGCATGACCACCGCCTCCGGGCGGGCGTCCCTGGTGGAAGGCGAGTTCGTCTTCACCGCCGAGGATTTCCGCCACATCGCCCAGACCCTGCACGCCCACGCCGGCATCGCCCTGAGCGAGGGCAAGGCCGCCCTGGTCTATTCGCGCCTGGCCAAACGGCTGCGCCTGCTGGGGCTGCGCAGCTTCCGCGACTACTGCGCCCTGATCGAGGGCGTGGAGGGCGTCGACGAGCGCCAGGCCATGACCGCGGCCCTGACCACCAACGTCACCCGCTTCTATCGCGAGCCGCACCACTTCGATCACCTGCGCGACCACGTCATGCCGGAACTGGCGGCGCGGGCGCGGGCGGGCGGACGCGTGCGCCTGTGGTCGGCGGCCTGCTCCAACGGACAGGAGCCCTATTCGATGGCCCTGACCGTGCTGGACGTCCTGCCGGAAGCCGCGGATCTGGACGTGCGCATCCTGGCCACCGACATCGACCCCAACATGGTGGCCGAGGGCGCGGCGGGGATCTATTCCGAGGAGCTGCTGTCGCCGGTCCCCGTCTCGGGCCGCAAGCATTTCGATCCCGTCGCTGCCCGTCCCGGCCTGTTCAGCGCCAACGAGACCCTGCGCCGTCTGGTGTCGTTCCGCGAACTGAACCTGATCGGCGACTGGCCCATGCGGGGCAAGTTCGACGTCATCTTCTGCCGCAACGTGGTCATCTACTTCGACGACGCGACCCAGGAGCTGGTCTGGAGCCGCTTCACCCCGATGATGAACCCCGGCGCCACCCTCTACATCGGCCATTCCGAGCGCGTCAGCGGCCCCGCGGTTGCGCAACTGCAGACCTGCGGCCTGACGGCCTACAGGCTGGGAGGCCGGGCATGAGCGAACCTGTCCGCGTCCTGATCGTCGACGACAGCGCCACCATGCGCAGCCTGATCAGCGCCGTCCTGCGTCGCGATCCCGAGATCTCGGTGGTCGGCACGGCGGCTGACCCGCTGGAGGCCCGTACCGCCATCAAGGAGCTGAACCCCGACGTCATCACCCTGGACGTCGAGATGCCCAATATGAACGGGCTGGAGTTCCTCGAGAAGATCATGCGCCTGCGGCCCATGCCCGTCGTCATGGTCTCGACCCTGACCCAGGCCGGGACCGACGTGACCCTGGCGGCGCTGGAAGTCGGCGCCGTGGACGCCGTGGCCAAGCCCGCGCCGGGCGTGCCGGCCCAGGAAGCCTTCGCCGACCTGGCCGACAAGGTGAAGATCGCCGCCCGCTCGCGGGTCCGGCCGCTGGAAACGCGCGAGACACGCGCGGTAGACGGCGCCTATCGCGCCGACCCAAACCACATCCTGGCCATCGGCGCCTCGACCGGCGGGGTGGAGGCCCTGCTGAACATCCTGACGGCCTTCCCGGCCAACTGCCCGGCGACGGTGGTGACGCAGCACATGCCCGCCACCTTCACCAAGAGCTTCGCCGCCCGTCTGGACAAGGCGTCCGGCGCCACGGTGACCGAGGCCGTGGACGGCGCGCCCCTGATACCGGGCCATGTCTATATCGCCCCCGGCGGCGAGCGGCATCTGGAGGTCTCGGGCGGGCGTTGCCGTCTGGTCGCAGGCGATACGGTCAACGGCCATCGCCCCTCGGTGGACGTCCTGTTCCATTCGGTCGCCCGTCTGGGCCGCCCCATGACGGGGGTCATCCTGACCGGCATGGGCAAGGACGGCGCCAAGGGCCTGCTGGCCATGCGTCAGGCCGGCGCCCGCACCCTGGGTCAGGACGAAGCCTCCAGCGTCGTCTACGGCATGCCGCGCGCCGCCTTCGAGCTGGGCGCCGTGGAGCGCCAGCTGTCTCTGCCCCGTCTCGCCCCCGCCATTCTCGACCTGTGCGCCGCCGGCGCCCACGCCTCAAAGCCTGTCGCGTAAGGACTACCCGTATGCCCGCCGCTTCCGCCCTCAATGTTCTGGTCGTCGACGACCAGCTGACCATGCGCTCCCTGGTCCGCAACAGCCTGCAGCAGATCGGCGTGCGCGAGATCAGCGAAGCCGCCGACGGCGAGCTGGCCCTGCGGTCCATCATCACCAAGCCGGTGCATCTGGTGATCTCGGACTTCAACATGCCGAACCTGGACGGTCTGGGCCTGCTGCGCGCCATCCGCGCCCACCCGCCGACCTCCAAGACCGCCTTCATCATGCTGACCGGCCGCGCCGACCGCGAACTGGTGCAGCGCGCCGTGCAGTTCGGCGTGAACAACTACCTGGTCAAACCCTTCACCACCGCCCAGCTGAAAGACAAGCTGGAAGGCGTGTTCGGCCCGCTGACATGATCCGCGCCGGCGATCAGCACATGACCGAACGGCGGATCCACGTCGGACAGGGCGAGCACTATGTGACGTCCGATCCCGATGTCGTGCTCTCGACCGTGCTCGGCAGCTGCGTCGCCATGTGCCTGCGCGATCCCGTGGCCGGGGTCGGCGGCATGAACCACTTCCTGCTGCCCGAAGGGGCCGGGGCGGGCACCGACGCGGGACGTCGCTACGGCGCCTACGCGATGGAACTCCTGATCAACGACGTGCTGAAGGCGGGCGGGCGTCGCGACCGGCTGCAAGCCAAGCTGTTCGGCGGCGGCCGCATGTTCGATTCGCTGAAGGACGTGGGCACG
>NZ_DASWXW010000086.1:0-45955 GCF_036405315.1 Brevundimonas sp.
CCCTGCCGCCGCCGCCGCGGACGCCGGCCGCCGCCGCGCCTGCCCAGGGCGCCGCCGTGGGCCAGGCCCTGGCCATGCAGTGGCCCGTGCGCGGCGACATCCTGCGTCGCTTTGGTCCGGTCGGGATGGGCGAGCGCAACAACGGCGTCAATATCGGCGCCGCCGCCGGGACCGAGGTCAAGGCCGCCGCCGCTGGCCGGGTGGCCTATGTCGGCGATCTGGTGGGGCAGGGGCTGACCGTCCTGATCGCTCACCGCGACGGCTGGCGCACCGTTTACGGTCATCTGGGCTCGGCCACCGTGCGCGACGGCGCCGAGGTCCGCGCCGGCCAGGCCATCGGCACGGTCGGCCTGACGGCGGGCGACGGGCGCCCCTCGATCCACTTCGAGACGCGTCAGATGCGCGGCGATGATCCGGTCGCGATCGACCCGCTGACGGTTCTGCCGCGCTGACGAGGACCGCCCGGCGTGTCCGGGCGGCATCGCTTGAGGTCAAGAGACGTCAGGCCGCGTTGCAAATCGGCACGGCGCGCCCTAGTTTCCGCGCCTCAATTTAATGGGGCCCCCGTTTCGAGGTCGGCCCGGTTCGGGGAGTTTCCATGCCTACTGGTTCCGAAGGCGGCCTGATGGCCATCGTGGTGCAGATCGCGCCGATCGTCGCGATCTTCATCCTGTTCTACTTCCTGATGATCCGCCCGCAGCAGAAGCGGATGAAGGCTCACCAGGCCCTGATCGCCGGCGTCAAGCGCGGCGATGAAGTCGTCCTGTCGAACGGCATGGTCGGCAAGGTGACGCGCGTCGAGGACGCCGAGGCCATGGTCGAGATCTCGCAGGGCGTGAACGTCCGCGTGGTCAAGGCGATGATCGCCGAAGTGCGCAACCGCACCGCCATCGCCGCCAACGACAAGGGCTGAGCGGCTCTCGCCGCTGACGCCCGCCCGAAAAGAGCCCTGACATGATTCAGCTTTCGCGCTGGAAAATCGTCCTGGTCGTGCTGTCGCTCGTTTTCGGGCTGCTGCTGGCCTTTCCCAATGTCCTGACGCCCGCGCAGCGCGAGGCTCTGCCCGGCTGGCTGCCCAAGAACGGCCTGAACCTGGGCCTCGACCTTCAGGGCGGGTCCTACCTGTTGCTGGAAGTCGACGTGCCGGCGATGCGCGCCAAGCGCGTCACCAATCTGGTCGAAGACGTTCGCGTCACCCTGGCCGAGCAGAAGATCCCCATCGGCGGCCTGCAGCGCGAAGCCGGCGGCGTGGTCGTGACGATCGGCGAGGGCGCGCAATACGACGCCGCCCTGACGGCGCTGCGGAACCTGGCCCAGGCCGGCGCCCCGCAAGGCCAGGCGGACCGCGTTGTCACCCGCCTGGGCGACAACCGTATCCGCTTCGCCTTCACCGACGCGGCCCTGGCCGCCATGGGCGCGACGGCGGTGGATCAGTCGATCGAAGTCGTCCGTCGCCGGATCGACAGCACCGGCACCAAGGAAATCTCGATCACCCGCCAGGGCGCCGACCGCATCGTCGTCCAGGCGCCGGGCGAGAGCGACCCGGCCAAGCTGGAGGCCGTCATCGGCCAGACGGCTCAACTGACCTTCCAGATGGTCGATGTCAGCCCGAACGGCCTGGCGGACGCCATGGCCGGCCGGGTGCCGCCGGATTCCGAACTGCTGGTGGGCGAAGACGGGGTCACGCCCTATCTGGTCAAGAAGCGGGTGCTGGTGTCGGGTGAAAACCTGACTCGCGCCGGCGTCGGCTCGGATCAGAACGGCCGCCCGGCCATCGACTTCCGCTTCGACGGTCAGGGCGCGCGTCGCTTCGCCGAAGCGACGACCCAGAACATCGGCAAGCCCTTCGCCATCATCCTGGACGGCAAGGTCATTTCGGCCCCGACCATTCAGGTGCCGATCACCAACGGTTCGGGTCAGATCACCGGCAACTTCACCATCGAGTCCGCCGCGACCCTGGTGAACCTGCTCAACGGCGGCGCCCTGCCGGCGCCGCTGAAGGTCGAGGAACGTCGCGTGGTCGGCGCCGAACTGGGCGCGGACGCCATCAAGGCCGGTCAGGTTTCGACCGCGGTCGGCGCGGCCATCATCGTCCTGTTCATGATCCTGTCCTACGGCTTCCTGTTCGGTGGGATCTCGGTCATCGGTCTGATGCTGAACGGCATCCTGATCGTGGCGGCCATGTCGCTGTTCCAGGCGACCCTGACCCTGCCCGGCATCGCCGGTCTGGTCCTGACCTTCGCGGTGGCCGTCGACGCCAACGTTCTGATCTATGAGCGGATGCGTGACGAAGCGCGGGCCGGCCGTTCGGTCATCGCCTCGATGGACGCAGGCTTCAACAAGGCCATGGGCACCATCATCGACGCCAACCTGACCACCCTGGTCGCGGCGCTGATCATGTTCGCCTTTGGCGCCGGCCCGGTGCGCGGCTTCGCCTGGACGCTGACCATCGGCGTGTTCACCTCCATGTTCTCCTCGGTGATGGTCGCCCAGGTCCTGCTCGGGTACTGGCTCAAAGTCGCCAAGCCCAAAAAACTGCCGATCGCGGAGTGATGGCGATGCGTGGATGGCCCCTCATCAAACTGCTGCCGCACAAGACGAATTTCCGTTTTGTCCGGTACGCCCTGCCGGCGGGCATCCTGTCCGCCGTGCTGTGCGTCGCTTCGCTGGTCGCCTGCTTCTACCCCGGCCTTGAAATGGGCATCGACTTCAAGGGCGGCGCGGTCATGGAAATGACCGCCCCGGCCGGCAAGTCGATCGACGCCGGCAAGGTGCGCGAAGCGATGAACAACCTCGATCTGGGCGAGGTCCAGGTCCAGAACATCGACGGCGACCAGCGCGCCATCGTCCGCTTCCAGGTCCCTGAAAACGAGGATCAGACGGCGGTCGTGACGCGGGTTCAGAAGGGCATCACCGACGCCGTCGGTCAGGTGACGTTCTCGGGCACCAGCGTCGTCGGCTCCAAGGTGTCGGGCGAGCTGTTCAGCAGCGGCCTGATGGCGCTGGGCGCGGCGATCGTGCTGATGTTCGCCTATATCTGGTTCCGCTTCGAGCCGCAGTTCGGCTTCGGCGCCGTGGCCGGTCTGGTGCACGACGTGATCCTGACCTTCGGCCTGATTGTCCTGTTCCGGCTGGAGTTCAGCCTGAACATGGTGGCCGCCATCCTGACCGTCATCGGCTATTCGATGAACGATACGGTCGTGGTGTTCGACCGCCTTCGCGAGAACCTTCGCAAGTACAAGACCATGCCCCTGCGCGAGGTGATCGACCTGTCGATCAACGAGACCCTGTCGCGGACCATCATCACTGGCGTCACCGCCGTCATGGTGCTGGCGGCGCTGGCCGTGTTCGGCGGCGAGGCCCTGTTCGGCTTCTCCATCGCCCTGATGGCCGGCATCATCATCGGCACCTATTCGTCGATCTATGTCGGCGCGCCGATCATCCTGCTGTGGGGCGTCAAGCGCGGCGGCTCCATCGACGAGGACGCCAAGCCGGTCAAGTTCGGCATGGCCAGCCGCCCCTAAGGGGCCGGTTCACCTGAAAATGCTCCTCCTTCCCCCCGACGGGGAGGGAGGAGTAAGGTCACGCTTCCTGATTCCGACCCGGGGAGGGGCGCATGGCCAAACTGCTTTCCAACTTCAGAACGACTTTCCTGCTCAGCATCCTGCTGGCGGGGGTCATGATCTTCGCCTTCGGCCGCATCGCGCCGGGCGGTTTCGATCTCGGCTTCGCCCAAGCGGCCTTCCGCTGGGTCCACGTCGTGGCCGGCATCCTGTGGATCGGCCTGCTCTACTATTTCAACTTCGTGCAGATCCGGGTCATGCCTGCGATCCCGGCCGAGTTGAAGCCCGCCGTCAGCAAGCACATCGCGCCCGAGGCCCTGTTCTGGTTCCGCTGGTCGGCGCTGGTGACGGTGCTGGCGGGGATCGCGGTCCTGTTCACGCGCGGCCACGCCTATGCCCACGAAGTCCTGACTTTCGGCCTGGCTGGCGGTCTGAACGCGGGCGACCAGCAGTTCACCCTGATGGGGATCGGCGTCTGGCTAGCCATCGTCATGTTCCTGAACGTCTGGGGCGTGATCTGGCCGAACCAGAAGCGCGCCCTGGGCATCGTCGCCGTCGACGACGACAGGAAGGCCAAGGCCGCGCGCATCGCCATGCTGGGCAGCCGCACCAACCTGCTGCTGTCGCTGCCGATGCTGACTTCGATGGCCATGTATCAGACCCTGTTCGGCTGAGGCTTGCGCCATTGCGCGCAATGGCCGATGGCCTTGCGCAATGACTGTTGATCTCGATGCCCAGGTCCGCGCCGCCGACCCCGACCGCTGGCTGTCCAGCCGGTTCGTGGCCGACGAACAGGCGCGCGCGGACCTGATCGCCCTCTACGCCTTCGAGGCGGAGCTGCTGGCCATTCCCACGCGCGTCACCCAGCCCATGCTGGCCGAGATGCGCTACACGTGGTGGGCCGAGCAGATGGAGGGCGTCTTCGCCAATACGCCGCGCGTCGGCCATCCGGTGCTGGAGGCCCTGACCGCCGCCGTCGCCCGGCATGGTCTGGAGCGCGCGCCGTTTGACGCCCTGATCGAAGCCCATATCGGTCGGGTGCATGGCGAACCACACGACCTGGACGCCTTCTATGTGGGCCCGATGCAGGTCGCTGTGCGGATGCTGGCGGGCGCGGAGCATGAGGCGGCGGTCGTCGAGGTCGGGCGTCTGTGGGCCCTGTCGCAGACCGGCCGAGCCGACGAGGCGAGGGTGCTGCGGCCCGCCGTCAACGCGGCGCTCAAGACTCTGCCGACCTCAGCTTTTCCCGCGACGGCCCACGCTGCGCTCGCGGGCTTTGATCACCCCGAGCCGGTCAAGCGGTTGCGCCTGTTGTGGGCGGTGCTGCGCGGCCGCGTCTAGTCGCAGAGGCCGCCGATCAGGCGGGCCAGCAGGGCGTTCAGGGTCTTCTGCTCATCGAGCGACAGCGGCGCGAGGATGTCTCGCGCCGCTTCTTCATGATGGGGCATGATGGTTTCGATCAGGTCGAAGCCCTTGTCGGTCAGGCGCACCAGGGTGGCGCGACGGTCGGTCGGGTGGGGGCGGCGCTCGACCAAACCCGCCTTCTCCAGCCGGTCGATGCGGGCCGTCATGCCGCCGGACGACATCATGGCGGCCTCGAACAGGGCGGTCGGGGTCAGGCCTTCGGGCGCGCCCGAGCGACGCAGGGTCGCCAGGGCGTCGAACTCGCCCTGTTGCAGGCCGTAGCGGGCGTAGAGCGGCGCCTGGCGTTCCCGCGAGACCAGGATGGAGGCCTCGTGCAAGCGGCCCAGCGCCTCCATCGGCAGCATGTCCATGTCGGGACGCTGGACGGCCCATTGGGCGGCGGCGCGGGAGGCTCTGTCGGGCATGAGTTGTCTTGACATCGAGATACTTGAGGTCGAGAGACTAGCGCGATTTTCCAGTGGAGTCCTGTCTGATGACCGCACGGTCCGAAACCGAACCGGCGCGCGGCGCGTCCTTGCTGCTGCTGGCGGCCATCTTCACCCTGGCGCTGAACCTGCGTCCGGCGATGGCCGCGGTCGGGCCGCTGCTGGACCTGATCGAGGGCGCGACGGGGATGGATTCCACCGCCGCCAGCCTGCTGACCACCCTGCCGGTGGCGATGATCGGCCTCGGCGCCCTGTCGATCCGGCCGCTGCGGCGGCGGCTGGGCGAGCGTCGCGGCATCCTGCTGGGGGCGCTGCTGATCGGCGGGGCCTGTCTGGTGCGGGCGTCGCTTAAAGACACGGCGGGCCTGATCGCCAGCGCGGCGGTCGTGGGCGTGGGCGTGGCACTGATCCAGGCCCTGGCGCCGGTCGTGATCAAGCGGGCCTTCCCGACGCGGTTCGGCACGGTGATGGCCGTCTACACCACGGGCATCATGGGAGGCGCGGCCATTGCGGCGGCCACGGCGGCGGGCCTGGCCGAGACGGTCGGCTGGGCCTGGACGCTGGCGCTGTGGAGTGCACCGGCCTTCGTCGCGGCGGTCGTCTGGCTGATCGCCGCGCGCGATCCGGCGGCCGAGGAGCCCGACCGGGCGGCCGTGGCCGAGACGACGCACCCGGAAATCCCCTTCTGGAAACAGGGCCGAGCGTGGAGCCTGATCCTGATCATGGGGCTGGGGACCTCGGCCTATACGCTGGTGCTGGCCTGGCTGCCGCCCTTCTATGTCGATCTGGGGCAGGCGAGGGCGACCGCGGGTTATCTGCTCAGCGGCATGACCGGGGCCGAGGTGGCGGCGGGGATCATCGTCTCGATGGTCATCGCGCGCTTCCCGGATCGGCGCGGGCCGATCCTGACGGCGCTGGGTCTGGCCCTGATCGGTCTGGCGGGACTGGTGGTTGCGCCGGTCGCTCTGGCGGTTCCGGTCGTGATCGTCATGGGGCTGGGCATCGGGGCCATCTTCCCCCTGACCCTGATCCTGGCCATGGACCAGATCGACGATCCGAGCCGGTCCGGTGATCTGCTGGCCTTCGTTCAGGGCGGGGGCTACATCATCGCCAGCCTGTCGCCCCTGGCTGCGGGCCTGTTGCGCGACCACATGGCCGATTTGACCGGGGCCTGGGTCCTGATGGGCGTCGGCGTCGTCGTTCTGGGCGTGATGACGCTGCAGTTCCGGCCGGGCCTGCCCAGACTGCGCTGAGGCGACCCGGCCTATCGCTCAGGCGTCGCGCCAGGCCTTCAGCGCCTCCATGGCGCGGATGGATTGCAGACGCTTCTTGGCCCGGCCGCGTTCCTTGGGATGGATGCGCTTGCCGTTTTCGTCGACCTTGGGGGCTTCCAGCGGCGGCAGCAGGCCGTAGTTGATGTTCATCGGCTGGAACTTGGAGCCTTCCAGATGGCCGCCGGTGATGTGCTCGACCAGGGCGCCCATGGCGGTTTCCGGCGGCGGGGCGGACAGGTCGCGGCCCAGGGCCTGGGCCGCGGCCAGACGGCCGGTCAGCAGGCCCATGGCGGCGCTTTCGACATAGCCCTCGACGCCCGTGACCTGACCGGCGAAGCGCAGGCGCGGCATGGCCTTCATGCGCAACTGCTTGTCCAGAAGTTGCGGGCTGTTCAGGTAGGTGTTGCGGTGCAGGCCGCCCAGGCGCGCGAACTGGGCGTTCTGCAGGCCGGGGATCATGCGGAAGGTCTCGGCCTGCGCCCCGTGCTTCAGCTTGGTCTGGAAGCCGACCATGTTGAACAGGGTGCCCAGGGCGTTGTCCTGACGCAGTTGGACGATGGCGTGGGCCTTGACCGTCGGGTTGCGCGGATTGGTCAGGCCGACGGGCTTCATCGGGCCGTGGCGCAGGGTCTCGCGGCCGCGCTCGGCCATGACCTCGATGGGCAGGCAGCCGTCGAAATAGGGGACGTTCTCCCAGTCCTTGAACTCGGCCTTGGGGCCCCCCAGCAGGGCGTCGATGAAGGCGTCGTACTGCTCCTTGTCCATCGGGCAGTTGACGTAGGCGGCTGCGTCTCCCCCCGGGCCTTCCTTGTCGTAACGCGACTGACGCCAGGCGATGTCGAAGTCGATGCTGTCGGCGTGAATGATGGGGGCGATGGCGTCGAAGAAGCTTAGGCTTTCCTCGCCGGTCATCTTCAGGATGGCGTCGGCCAGGGCGGGCGAGGTCAGCGGGCCGGTGGCGACGATGACGTTGTCCCAGTCCTCCGGCGGTAGGCCGGCGATCTCCTCGCGCACGACGGTCACGAGGGGGTGGGCTTCCAACTTGGCCGTCACGGCCTGGGAGAAGCCGTCGCGGTCCACCGCCAGGGCGCCGCCCGCCGGGACCTGATGGGCGTCGCCGCATTCCATGATGATCGAGCCCAGCGCCCGCATCTCGGCGTGCAGCAGGCCGACGGCGTTGTATTCCCAGTCGTCCGAGCGGAAGGAGTTGGAGCAGACCAACTCGGCCAGACCGTCCGTCTGGTGGGCGTCGGTCTTGATGCCCGGCACGCCGCGCATTTCATGCAGGATGACGGGCACGCCCGCCTGGGCGATCTGCCAGGCGGCTTCGGAGCCGGCGAGGCCGCCGCCGATGACGTGCACAGGGGCGGGGATGGGCTGGGGAGTGGAAGCTGCGTTCGACATGGCGGCCTTCTAGCCGTCCCGGAGCCGTCCGTCAGCCTGTCTTCCGCACCGAGGCTGCGGCGGGGTGGCGCGTGCTATATGGTCTGGCTTAAAGACGGCGGTTCACAGGAGCCAGTCATGACTACGGCGTTTTCCATCGGCGAGGCCCTGGCCTCTGGGTTCAGGCTGACGCGGCGCAGGCCGCTGCGGGTCTGGGCGTGGGGCGTCGTGTCGGCTGCGCCGTCGCTGCTGTTCGGGGCTCTGATGCTGCGAATGTTCGGCGCGGTTTCGATGGAGGCGATGGCGTCCGAGGAGCCCTCGGCCGCCTTCGTCGGGCAGATGATGCAGTTTCAGGCCTGGTCGGGGCTGGCGAACATCCTGCAGGCCCTGATCTGGGTGGTGGTGACGGCCGCGATCTTCCGGACCGTGTTGTTCCCTGAACGCGCGGCGCGTTTCGCCGGGCTGAAGCTCGGCATGGACGAGGTGCGTGTCGCCGTCGTCGCCTTGGCCATGATCGTCGGCTTCTACGCCGCCGCCATCGTGATCGCCCTGGTCGCCTTCGCGGTCGGCGCCGGCTTGTGGTTCGTGTCGGAGGCGGCGGCGGTGGCCCTGGGCCTGCTGACGGCGCTGGCGGCGGGGCTGGCCGTCTGGGGCGTGCTGCTGCGGGCCTGCCTGATCATGCCGGCCAGCGTGGCTCTGGGCGACTTCGCCTTCGTGCCGGGCTGGAAGCTGTCGAAGGGGCAGGTGTTGCGGCTGCTGGGGCTGAGCCTGGCCATCGTCGCAGTCGTGCTGGCGATTGAAGCGGCGTTGCTGGCGGTCATTGCTGCGGTGCTGTTCCTGCTGGCCGGGATTAACGTCTTCAGCCTGGCGGCCATGCTGGAGCAGGGCGCGCCGCCCGAGGTCGATTGGGGCGTTCTGATCCCCTGGGCGCTGGCGGCCTTCGTGCCCCTGTCCTGGCTGCAAGGCTTCCTGACCACGGTGATGGCGGCGCCCTATGCTCAGGCGTGCCGGTCGCTGCTGGCGCAAGCGCCGCAGGACGAAGCGCGTCCGGTTGCGCTAGGCTGAGCGGGAATCGAGGACGACCTGCATGATCTTTCCCGCCACCGACTGCGCCTTTGAAGGTTTTCGCCTGACGCGCCGCGCGCCCGTCGCCGTGCTGCTTTGGGCGGCGGCCTACGCCGTCTTCTTCGGCCTGCTGTTCCTGCTGGTGGGCTCGCACTTCGCCACCATCCTGTCGATGGTCTCGCAGATGGAGGGGCAGGCCGAGCCGTCGCTCGAGGAGATGCAGCCGCTGATGCAGGCCTATGGCGTCATCGTCGCCTGGGCCGCGCCGCTGGGCCTGCTGTTCAGCGCGGTGATCAGCACCGCCATCGCCCGCTCCGTCATCCGGCCCGAGGATCGCAAGTTCGGCTACATGCGCGTCGGCAAGGACGAGCTGCGCGTGCTGGGGGCCAGCCTGATCGTCGCCCTGATCATGTTCGGCGTGACCGTCGTCGGCTTCATGCTTGTCAGCCTGGTCGCCGCCCTGGCGATGACCGCGCCGGCGCTGTGGCTGGCCGTGGTGCTGCTGTCGCTGGCGCTGTTGGCCGTCGCGATCTGGCTGTCGGTGCGGCTCAGCCTTGTGGTCCCTGCGACCTTCGCCGAGGGGCGGATCGCCGTGAAGTCGGCCTTCGCCATGACGGGGCAGAAGACTTTTTGGCCGCTGTTCGGGATGGCGATCATCGCCTGGGTCATGGCCATGCTGGTCGGCCTGCTGGGCTCGGCCGTGGCGGCCCCGCTCAGCCTGATGGTCGGCGGCGCCGAGCGTCTGGTCGGCATGGAAGGGGCCAGCGTTCCCAGCCTGCTCAGCGCCCTGGGGCCGATGCTGGCCGTGTCGCTGGTGGTCAACGCCGTGATGTCCGCGGCGCAGATCGTCATCATGTATGCGCCGTTCTCGGCCGCCTATCTGCACCTCAGGGGCGCATCGCGCGCCTGATGCGGCCACGGCGAGGATAGGGAGGCCTGATCGATCCGGTCAGGCGCTCTTGCGGGCGCGGGCTTTCTTCTCTGCCTTCTGAACTTCCGGCAGGGCGGCCACGCGCGCCTTGCGGCGCTCTTCGTGGCGGTCCAGCACCTCCTTGAGGTATTTGCCGGTCCAGCTGGCGGCGTTGTCGGCCACCTGCTCGGGCGTGCCGAAGGCCACGATCTCGCCGCCGCCGTCGCCACCCTCGGGACCGAAGTCCAGCAGGTAGTCGGCGACCTTGATGACATCCAGGTTGTGCTCGATGACGACGATGGTGTTGCCGTTGTCGACCAGTTCCTGAAGCACCTCCAGCAGCTTGCGGGTGTCCTCGAAATGCAGGCCGGTGGTCGGCTCGTCGAGGATGTAGAGGGTCTTGCCGGTGGCGCGGCGGGCCAGCTCCTTGGACAGCTTGACCCGCTGGGCCTCGCCGCCGGACAGGGTGGTGGCCGGCTGGCCGACCTTGACGTAGCCCAGGCCCACGCGCTCCAGCGTCAGCATCTTGTCGCGGATCGAGGGCACGGCGTTGAAGAAGCGCGCCGCCTCTTCAACCGTCATGTCCAGAACGTCGGATATGCTCTTGCCCTTGAAGACAATTTCAAGGGTTTCTCGGTTGTAGCGTTTGCCCTTGCAGACGTCGCAGGTGACGTAGACGTCGGGCAGGAAGTGCATCTCGATCTTGATGACCCCGTCGCCCTGACAGGCCTCGCAGCGGCCGCCCTTGACGTTGAAGCTGAAGCGGCCTGGGCCGTAGCCGCGCGCCTTGGACTCCGGCAGGCCCGCGTACCAGTCGCGGATTGGATTGAAGGCGCCGGTATAGGTGGCCGGGTTCGAGCGCGGGGTGCGGCCGATCGGCGACTGGTCGATGTCGATGACCTTGTCGAACTGCTCCAGCCCCTCGATCCGGTCGAAGTTGGCGGGGGCGTCGGAGGCGTTGTGCAGGCGACGCGCGGCGGCCTTGTAGAGGGTCTCGATGGTGAAGGTGGACTTGCCGCCGCCGGACACGCCGGTGACGCAGGTGAACAGGCCGACCGGGATCTCGCCGGTGACGTTCTTCAGGTTGTTGCCGGTGGCGCCGCTGATCTTCAGCATCCGCTTGCGGTCGACCGGACGGCGGCCCTCGGGCGGCAGCTCGATCTCGCGTGCGCCGGTGAGGTACTGGCCGGTCAGGGAGTTGGGGTTGGCCATCACCTCGGCGGGCGTGCCCTGGGCGCAGATTTCGCCGCCGTGGACGCCGGCGGCCGGGCCCATGTCGATGACGTAGTCGGCGGTCAGGATCGCCTCCTCGTCATGCTCGACCACCAGGACCGAGTTGCCGAGGTCGCGCAGGCCCATCAGGCTTTCCAACAGGCGGGTGTTGTCGCGCTGGTGCAGGCCGATGGAGGGTTCGTCCAGCACATAGAGGACGCCGGTCAGGCCCGAGCCGATCTGCGAGGCCAGACGGATGCGCTGGCTCTCGCCGCCCGACAGGGTGCCGGAACTGCGTGACAGGCTGAGGTAGTCCAGGCCGACGTTGTTCAGGAAGCGCAGCCGGTCGGTGATCTCCTTGAGGATGCGGCGGCCGATCTCGCGCTGCTTGTCCGTCAGGTGGTCGTCCAGGGTGGTGAACCACAGATAGGCCTTGGAGATCGACAGCCAGCTGATCTCGGCGATGTCGGCCCCGCCGACCTTGACGGCCAGAGCCTCGGGCTTGAGGCGCTTGCCGCCGCAGACCTCACAGGGCGTCTCGGACTGATAGCGGCCCAGCTCCTCGCGGACCCAGGCGCTGTCGGTCTCGCGCCAGCGGCGTTCCAGGTTGGGCAGGACGCCTTCGAAGGCCTTGGCGACCTCGTATTTGCGGGCGTTGTCGTCGTAGACGAACTTGATCTTCTCGCCGCCCGAGCCGTGCAGGATGACCTTCTGGGCCTGTTCCGGCAGGTCGCGCCAGGCCTTGTCCATCGAGAAGCCGTAGTGCTGGGCCAGCGACTGCAGGGTCTGGGTGTAGAGCGGCGAGGGACCGCGCGCCCAGGGGGCCACCGCCCCCTTGTGCAGGGTCTTGTCGCGGTCGGGGATGACCAGATCGGCGTCGAAGGCCAGCTTGACCCCCAGGCCGTCGCAGGTCGGACAGGCGCCGAAGGGGTTGTTGAACGAGAAGAGCCGCGGCTCGATCTCGCTGATGGTGAAGCCCGAGACGGGGCAGGCGAATTTCTCGGAAAAGACGATGCGGCGCGGCTCTTCGCCCTCGGCGGCGCTCGCCCATTCGGCGGTGGCGATGCCGTCGGCCAGGTTCAGCGCCGTCTGGATGCTGTCGGCGTAGCGCGGCTCAAGACCTTCTTTGGTGACAATACGATCCACGACGATGTCGATGTCGTGCTTGAACTTCTTGTCGAGCGCGGGGGCGTCCTCGATGGCGTAGAATTCGCCGTCGATCTTCAGCCGTTGGAAGCCCTGACGCTGCCACTCGGCCATCTCCTTCTTGTACTCGCCCTTGCGGCCGCGAACGACGGGGGCCAGCAGCAGGATGCGCTCGCCGTCGGGCAGGGCGGTCAGCTTGTCGACCATCTGGCTGACGGTCTGGCTTTCGATCGGCAGGCCGGTGGCGGGCGAATAGGGCACGCCGACGCGCGCCCACAGCAGGCGCATGTAGTCGTGGATTTCCGTGACCGTGCCGACGGTCGAGCGCGGGTTTTTCGACGTCGTCTTCTGTTCGATGGAGATGGCCGGCGACAGGCCCTCGATCAGGTCCACGTCCGGCTTGCCCATCAGTTCCAGGAACTGGCGCGCATAGGCGCTCAGCGACTCGACGTAGCGACGCTGGCCCTCGGCGTAGATGGTGTCGAACGCCAGAGAGGACTTGCCCGACCCCGACAGCCCGGTCATCACGACCAGCTTCTCGCGCGGAATATCGACGTCCACGCCCTTGAGATTGTGCTCGCGGGCGCCGCGAACGCGGATGAAGTTGTGCTTTTCGGTCATGGAATCCGGGAACGCGGAAGACCCCGGAACGGTCCGGGGCGACGACGCTATATGGGGATCAATTCTCCCGAAACAGCAAGAACAATATGAGAACTTTTGCTCAGGCGCCGGGCGTCCAGGCGGGCTCGGGGCGGCGGTAGCGTTCGCCGGGGCCGACCAGGACGCCGTTGGCGTTGGCGACGCCCAGTTCCAGGCTCTCAGCTATGCGGCGGGCGCGGACGATGAAGTGGTCGGCGGCGACGGGCGGGCAGAGGTCGCGGGCGGTCGCCTCGAAGATCTGCAGCCAGCGGTCGAAATGGCGGGCGTCGATGGGCAGGGGCAGGTGTTTCGGCATGGGCCGGCCCTGATAGACGCCGGTGGACAGGGCGACCGAGGACCAGAAGAGCTTCATCTGCTCCAGATGCGGATCCCATTCCTTGATCCGCTCGGCGAAGATCGGGCCGATGAAGTCGTCGTCGCGAACGCGGGCGTAGAAGCCCTCGACCAGGGCGTCGATCAGGGCCTCGTCGATGCCGGTCTCGTCGCGGATCCGCTGGACGGCTTCGGCCCGGCGGGCGGCGGCCTCGGCCCGGTCGGGGGCTGGCTTGTCGATGCGGAAGGCGACGGTTCGATCGGGCGCGGTCATGGCCTGAAGATAGGCGCGCCGCGCTGCGTTGCAAAAGCGCAGCAGGAGAATTGGGGTTGCGCTGCGAAAGATCAGGACCCATCCTTTCATTCAGCCAACGTATTTGACGAGGAGGCACGACGATCATGATCAGCGCTCTGGAAATCGGTTTCGCCCTTTCCGCTCCGCTCTTCGTGCTCGCCTATGTCCTCGCTCAACCCAAGCCTCAGCCCGTCCGCATCCGCGCCAAGGCTAGCTATCGTGACGCTCAGCAGCGTCGCGGCCCGCACGCCTGACGGCTGCACCCTTTTCGATAATCTGAGCCTCGCCTTCGGGCGCGAGCGCACGGCCGTTGTCGGCCGCAACGGCGTGGGAAAGACCACGCTGCTGCGGCTTGTCGCCGGTCTGGCCGAACCCGCCGAGGGCACGGTGGCGCGCGCGGGAAGCGTGGGCTGGCTGGCGCAATCCTATGAGCCTGCGCCCGGCGAGACCGTGGCCGAGACTCTGGGCGCCGCGGAGCCTCTGGCCCTGCTGGAGCGGGTGCTGGCGGGCGAGGGCACGGTCGAGGACATGGCCGAGGCTGACTGGACGCTGGAGGCCCGATTGGACGAGGCGCTGGCCCAGGTCGGGCTGAAGGGATTGGCGCTGGATCGCCCTACAGGCGGCCTGAGCGGCGGCGAGCAGACGCGGCTGCGGCTGGCGGGCCTGATGCTGGCCGCGCCGGACCTGATCGTGCTGGACGAGCCGACCAACCATCTGGACGCCGAGGCGCGGGCTCTGGTGGCCGAGGTCGTCGGGCGCTGGCCGGGCGGGGTGCTGACCGTCAGCCACGACCGGGGCCTGCTGCGGCGGATGGATCGGATCGTCGAACTGTCGAGCCTGGGCGCGCGGACCTATGGCGGCGGCTGGGACCTCTATGTCGAGCGGCGCGACGCGGAGCGGGCGGCGGCGGAACGCGATCTGGAAACGGCCGAGCGCGAGGTCGGCCGCGCCGCGCGCGAGGCGCAGACGGCGCTGGAGAAGAAGGCCAAGCGCGACAAGGCGGGGCGGGCGCATCGGACGGGGACGTCTGATCCCAAGATCCTGCTCGACGCCAGGGCGCAGCGGGCCGAGGAAAGCGGAGCGCGCGAGGGGCGGCTGGCCGAGCGCCGTCGCGCCGAGGTCGAGACGCGATTGACCGAGGCGCGAGAGCGGGTTGAGCAGGCGCGGCTGCTGTCCGTGCCCATGCCGCCCACGGGATTGGCGGGGGGCAAGACGGTGCTGGCGTTGGACGGCGCGGAGTGGCGCAGCCCGGAGGGGAGAATGATCCTGGGGCCGGTGTCCCTACGGCTGACCGGACCGGAGCGGGTGGCGATCACGGGGCCGAACGGGGCGGGCAAGACGACGCTGCTGAAGCTGATCGCGGGCGACCTGGAGCCCACGGCGGGGCGGATCGAGCGCCCCGTGGCGGCGGCCCTGCTGGATCAGGCGGCGGCGATCCTGAAGCCGGAGGAGACGCTGATCGAGGCCTGGCGGCGGCTGAACCCGGAAGGGACGCCGAACGAGGCCCATGCGGCGCTGGCGCGGTTCCTGTTCCGCAACACGGCGGCGCAGCGGACGGTGGGGACGCTTTCAGGCGGGGAGCGGCTGAGGGCGGCGCTGGCCTGCGTGATGACGGGGGCGCGGCCGCCGCAACTGCTGATCCTGGACGAGCCGACCAACCATCTGGATCTGGATTCCATCGCGGCCATCGAGGCGGCGCTGGCGGCCTATGACGGGGCGTTGGTGATCGTCACCCATGATCGGGACTTTATGGACAATGTCGGGGTCGATCGGGAGGTCCGGCTGGAGCGGGATCTTGGCGCTGGCGGTGGCCTAGGCGGGTGAAACGCCCTGAGGCCCCGGCAATCCCTGAAATTCATTGGGATCGGCGCGCCGAACTCGATCAGCCCCAGGCTTCGACCACGCCTTGGCGGCGGGCGCGGGAGGAGACGGGGCCGGTCGTGACGGGTTCGGCTTCGGCGCGGCCGAAGAGCCAGCCCTGACCATAGCCGACGCCGAGAGCCTGAACGGTCTGGGCTGCTTCCTCGGTTTCAATCATCTCGGCGATGGTGGTCAGGTTCAGCGAAGCGCAGAGGTCGACCAGATGGCTGACCATGGTCCGGGCGCGCTCGTCGCCGTCGATCTGGCGCACGAAGCCCCCGTCGATCTTGACGGCGTCGACCGACAGACCGTGCAGATAGTCGAAGGCGGCGGAGCCTGCGCCGAAGTCGTCGATGCAGACCTTGATCCCGGCGTCGCGCAGGGCGCCCAGGCGACGATTGGCGGCGGCGATATCGGCCAGGGCGGCGGTTTCCGTCACCTCGACGATCAGGCGGCGGCGGTTGTCAGGCTCGGCCGCCGTCATGCGCAGCAGGGCCGCGACGTAGGTGTCGTTGGCCAGGGAGGCGCCGGAGACGTTGATGGCCACCTTCAGCAGGCCCGAGCCGGGCTGACGCAGGCGGTGGACGATCTTCTCGGCCACGGCCAGATCGAAGCTCTCGATCAGGGCCAACTCCTCGGCCATGCGGATGGCGGGGGCGGGGGCGCCGCCTTGGCCGAAGCGGGCCAGGGCCTCGAAATGGTGCACGGCGCGCGTCTTCAGATCGACGATGGGCTGATAGAAGAGGTTGAATTCCCGGTCGCGGACAATGCCGCGGAAACGGTCGGCGTCCTTGAGCGTGCGCGACAGGGAATCGGCGAAGCTGAGCTCGGGCTGGGCGCCGTCGTCCTTGAGGCAGCCTTCGATGGCGAAACGCATGGCGCGCAGGGCGCACAGGGCGTCGGAGCCGACGGAGACCTGGCTGGCGCGGGTCGACAGCTCCAGCCCCTCGGCCAACCCCGCCTCGCGCACGGCGGCCGCCAGATCACGGTCGTCCACGGCGTCCTTGAGCAGGGCGTAACGGGTGGGCGTCAGGCGACCGGCGCTGATCCCGTCGTGAGAAGCCGACTGCAGATGGGCGGAGATGCGGGCGGCGACGCGTTCGCTGGCGGCGTCGTTGGCGGCCGTCAGCCCCTGAACCTCGATGAAGGCCAGGGCGAGCCTTTGCAGCGCCGCGCCGGTCTTGTCGGCCAGGCTGTCCCGGGCGAGGTCCATGAAGGTCGCGGCGTCGGCGATCGCGGCGACGCCGGCGTTCAAGGCAAAGGGCGCGCCGTGATAGATCAGGGCGCCGGAAACAGCGGGCGCCAGTTCCGGCAGGATGAAGGCGCGGAACAGGGCGCGACGGACGCGGCCGTCGCCGCATTCCAGCAGGATCTCCAGGGGTTCGCTTCGCTCGCCGGCGGCCAAGGCGCGCGTGGTCTCGGCGACGGCGTTGCGGCTGGAGGGCGCCAGCAGGGCGCTCAGCGGCTGGCCGATCCATGAGGCGGCCCCTTGCCCGGCGACCGGTCCCGCCCCCAGGGCGAAGGCGACCTGGCCGGCGCCGTCCACCTCGATCAGGGCGTCGGCGGCGGCGAAGGCCATGCCAAGCAGACGGGATTTCTGGCTCATGGCCGAACCTTGCGTCGCGGACGTTAATAAAACACAGATATCAGAAAATAACCGGGTCGCCGGCCTATGCTTTCCGGTTGAGGGCCACGGCGCGACCGTCGCCCTCTGTGGCGCGACCGGAGGCCCCGTAGCCGACGCCCTGGGCGCGGGCCCCGGCGACTTCGGCGGCGATGGTGCGGACCAGACCTTCGGACACCTGACGGGCGGCGTCGACGGTCGAGGCGTGTTCGGCCAGGACGGCTTCGAAGGCCTCGGTCGCGGCGATCAAGGCGTCGCGGTCGGCGGCGGGGATGACGGACAGGAAGGCGGGCGACGCCTTGGCCTGGGCGGATTCACGCCGATAGAGGTTGGCCAGGTCCTGGGTCTCGGCCATGCTCGCGGCCACGTCCTGGGCGCGATGGGCGCGGAAGGCGTCGCGCTCGGCGGCGAGACGGTCGGTCAGGGCCTGGGTCAGATTGATCAGTTGGCGCGCGCGCAGGGTGGAGGTCTCGACATCGGCGGTCACGCGGGCTGTTCCTGCATCTTGAGCATTTCGGACATGACGGTATTGGCCAGGCCGACGCCGCCGGCCTTGACCGTCTGCTTGGCCATGGCGTCGATCAGGAAGCTGCGCCACGTGGCCTCGCCCTCGCCGCCGCCGAATGGGCCGTCCGTCTGAAGGCCCTCGAACATGGGTTTGAGCATCTGCGACAGGAAGCTGGCCTCGAAGGCCTCGGCGGTTTCGCGCATCTGCTGCGGCGACTGGCCGCGTCTTGCGGTCGCGTCGGTGGGGCGCAGCAGGTCCGCAGAGACGGAGACGGCGTCCATTACATCACCTCGATGTCGGCTTGCAGGGCGCCGGCGGTCTTGATGGCCTGCAGGATGCTGATCATGTCGCGCGGGCTGACGCCCAGGGCGTTCAGGCCGTTGACCAGGGTCGATAGGGAGGCGCCGCCGTTGACGATGCGCATCTGGCGGCCGGTTTCCTCTTCGACGTTCACGTTCGACTGGGGCACGACCACGGTCTGACCGCCGCGGCTGAAGGGCTCAGGCTGGCTGACTATAGGGTTTTCCTGGACCGAGACAGTCAGGTTGCCCTGGGCGATGGCGACGGTGGAGACGCGCACGGCCTCGCCCATGACGATGACGCCGTTGACTTCGTCGATGATGACCTTGGCGGGGGCGTCGACCTGGACGGGCAGGTTCTCGACCCGGCTGATGAAGCCGGCCATGCCGAAGTTCTGGGGCGAGCGGACGGCGACCACCGTGCCGTTCTCGGCGAAGGCGCTGTTGGGATAGGACTGGTTGATCGCGGCGGCGACGCGCTGGGCCGTGGTGAAGTCCGGGTTGCGCAGGGTCAGACGCACGATGGGCATGGCCGACAGGTCAAAGCCGGTCTCGCGCTCGACCACGCCGCCCGAGGCGATGCGGCCGGCGGTGGGCACGCCGCGCGTCACCGAGGAGCCCGAACCGCCCGAGGCCGAGACGGCGCCGGTCTGAACGGACCCTTGCGCCACCGCATAGATCTCGCCGTCCGCGCCTTGCAGCGACGTCACCAGCAGGGTGCCGCCCAAGAGGCTTTTGGCGTCGCCCATGGCCGAGACGCTGACGTCCAGGCGCGAGCCGGGGGTGGCGAAGGGGGGCAGGTCGGCGGTGATCATGACCGCCGCGACGTTCTTGGTGTTCAGGTTGGCGCCGCGGATATTGACGCCCTGGCGCTCCATCATCCCTTCCAGCGACTGGCGGGTGAAGGGGGAGTTGCGCAGCGAATCGCCGGTGCCGTTCAGGCCGACCACCAGGCCGTAGCCGACCAGTTGGTTGGTGCGGACGCCCTCGATCGAGACGATGTCCTTGATCCGCGACTGGGCCTCGGCCGCGTTCGGCGCCGCCGCCAGAATCAGGGCGGCGGAAGCGGAGGCGAGGAGGGCGGTGAGCAACTTCTGCATACGACAGACGTCCTGTTGAGGCGTTCGGGGTTAACCATGCGAAGTTCGTGCCGTAAAAAATGTCGTTTAATTTCAGCGGGCGCGGCGGGCGTTCTGTGGCTCCGGCGGCAGATTCTGCCGGGGCGTTAACCAAGCGGTGACGGTCGTGGCTGATGGTCGAGATTGATCGGGAGCATTGATCATGAAGGTCACGGGCCCCTCGGGCGCTACATCGACGCAAGGTTCGCGCCCCGCCAAGGCGGCGGGCGGTTTCAGTCTGCCCGCCAGCGGCGCGGCGTCAGGCCCGGCCTCGGCGGCCGCGACCAGCGCCGCGTCCAGCGTGGCGGGGGTTTCCGCGCTCATGGCCCTGCAGGGGGTCGAGGACGCGACCGAGCGTCGTCGTCGGGCGATCCGGCGCGGCGGCGGGCTGCTGGACCGGCTGGACGAGCTGAAGCTGGCGATGCTGAACGGTCAGGACGGCGCGCCGGCGCTGGAGCGGCTGGCGCGCAGTCTTCGCGAAGAGCGCCCCGAGGATGCCGATCCGGGCCTGAAGGGCGTGCTGGATCAGATTGATCTGCGCGCCGCCGTGGAGATGGCCAAGGCCGAAGCGGCGCGCGCGCGGGCCTAGAAGTCGCGGGAAACGTGCTCGAAATCCCTGTTTCGAGCGCCAAGTGCGGATAATTTGCCACACTGACCGCGCGTTAATGAAGCTCTGCCATATCACGGACTCGCGAACGCCATTGCCGCGACTCTCGAGCTTGCCTATACGGCCCATGCGCCGCAGGGGGGCGCAGACATATTGAGCGTGAGTGCGATGAACGCATTAGCGTCTGTGATCGAGGGGGGCACGGTCCAGTACCGGCCCACCGACGACGAGCCGTTTATGAACGAGCGGCAGTTGGCCTATTTCAAGGCCAAGCTTCTGGCGTGGAAGGATGACATCCTTCGCGAATCCAAGGGCACTGTCGTAAATCTGAAAGCCGAAACCGAAAACCACCCGGATTTGGTGGACCGGGCCTCGTCGGAATCCGACCGGGCGCTGGAGCTTCGGACTCGCGACCGGCAACGCAAGCTGATCTCCAAGATCGAGGATGCGCTGCGTCGGATCGAGGACGGCTCCTACGGCTATTGCGAGGACACCGGCGAACCGATCGGCCTGGGCCGACTGGAAGCCCGCCCGACGGCGACCCTGTCAGTCGAGGCCCAGGAGCGGCATGAGCGCCGCGAACGGGTCCATCGCGACGACTGATCGCCAAGTTTGGCGACTGATTGGGCGGATCGACTTGACTTGACGGGGCGGCGGCGCGACCAAGCCGCCTTCCTATCGAGGTCGTTGATCCCCCATGTCCGTCAAGGTTCGTTTCGCCCCGTCGCCCACGGGTAAGCTGCACGTCGGCAATGTCCGCACCGCTCTGGTGAACTGGCTGTTCGCCAAGGGGCAGGGCGGCTCGTTCGTTCTGCGCATCGACGACACCGACCTGGCCCGCTCGACGCAGGAGTTCGAGGACGGCATCGAGACGGACCTGACCTGGCTGGGTCTGGTCTGGGACGAGCGTTACAACCAGTCCAAGCGGTTCGACCGCTATGAGGAGGCCGCCGCGCGCCTGAAGGCGTCGGGCCGCCTTTACGCCTGCTACGAAACCGCCGAGGAACTGGATCGTCGCCGCAAGGTGCAGCTGTCGCGCGGCCTGCCGCCGATCTACGACCGCGCCGCCCTGGACCTGACCGAGGTCGAGAAGGCCGCCTATGAGGCCGAGGGCCGACGCCCGCACTGGCGCTTCAAGCTGGAAGGCAAGCGCGTCGCCTGGGAAGACCTGGCGCGCGGCCACGCCGAGGTGGACACCGCTTCGATGTCGGACCCGGTGCTGATCCGCGAGGACGGCCTGTTCCTCTATACGCTGCCGTCGGTCGTCGACGACATCGACATGGACATCACCCACATCATCCGGGGCGAGGACCACGTCACCAACACCGGGGCCCAGATCGAGATCTTCGAGGCCCTGGACGCCAAGGTTCCGGGCTTCGCCCACATGCCGCTGCTGGTCGGCGCCGACGGCGCGGCCCTGTCCAAGCGTCTGGGCTCGCTGTCGATCAGCGACATGCGCGACCAGGGCTATGAGCCCATCGCCATCACCAGCCATCTGGGCAAGATCGGCACCTCTGACAATCTGGAGATCGCGGCCTCGGTCGAGGCTCTGGGGCAGTCCTTCGCCTTCTCCAAGATGGGCCGTTCGCCGGCGCGTTACGACACCGCCGACCTGGACCGCCTGAACGCCCAGGCCCTGCACGCCATGACCTATGCCGAGGCGCAGCCGCGTCTGGCGGCGCTGGGCGTCGATCTGGGCGAGGTCTTTTGGGACACGGTCCGGGGCAACCTGAACAAGTTCGCCGACGTGGCCGAGATGGCCCGCATCGTCACCGGCCCGGTGACGCCGGTGATCGAGGACGCCGCCTTCGCCGCCGCGGCGCTGGAGGTCCTGCCCGAGGTCATCGACGCAGGAGCCTGGTCGGCGTGGACGGCGGCGGTGAAGGAAAAGACCGGCGCCAAGGGCAAGGGCCTGTTCATGCCGCTGCGTCTGGCCCTGACCGGACAGGCGCACGGACCGGACATGGCGGCCATGGCCCCGCTGATCGGGCGCGACGCCATCGTGCGGCGCCTGAAGGGCGAGGCGGGCTGAGCCTTCAGGCATGGCCGGATACAACAAAGGCCGCCTTCTCGCGAAGGCGGCCTTTTTCGTTTGAGCGTGGCGGCTGGATCAGCCGGCGTTGCAGGTCGCCAGGGCCTGTTCGTCCAGGGCTTCGCCCTTGTAGCTGAAGGCCGTGACCGGGCCGAGTTTGGCGACCACGCGGCGGCAGGCGCGCGCGGCAGGCTGGCTGGCGCCGCCCGAGGCGGTGCAGGACGCGCCTTCGCAGCGCCAGGCGGCGCCGTCGACGATGACGCGGCCGGACGGAGCCTTGGCGGCGTCAGCCAGGGTCAGGCTGGTGGCCGGGGCGTTGGCGAAGGCCGGGGTGGCCGCGAACAGAAGGGCGGCGGCGAGAAGAGCACGCATGGCTAAGTCTCCGATATGGGCAGGGCGCACGCCCTTGTGACGTCATAGTCCGTTTTTTTTAAAAACTGTCAACGCAGTTTCAATGCAACGGATCGACGTTTACTGACCCACGTTTACTTACCGACGATCATGTTTCAAGTGCGGCGTTTCCTCGGCCATTTTCATGGCGGCGACGGCCTCTTCGACCGTGTCGACGCTGATGTAGGCGTCCAGGAAGCTGGCCGGCGTCATGCCTTCTTCGACGCTGTGGCGGATCAGGGCGAAGTAGTTTTCCCAAAACCCGTTCAGGTTCAGGAAGATGACCGGCTTGGCGTGCAGGTCCAGACGCTTCCACGACAGCAGCTCGATGGCTTCTTCCAGGGTGCCGATGCCGCCCGGCGCCACGACGAAGACGTCGGATTGATCGTACATGAGTTGCTTGCGCTCGTGCATCGAGGTGACGACCACGGTCTCCACGTCGTCGAACAGGCGTTCGCGGCTGCGCAGGAAGGCGGGCATGATGCCGACGACCCGGCCACCCGCTTCGTGCGCCGCGCGCGCCGAGGCGCCCATCAGGCCCACGCCGCCGCCGCCGTAGACCAGTCGCCATCCGGCCTCGGCCGTCGCCTTGCCGAAGGCGCTGGCGGCCTGAACGTACTGCGGATCCGCCCCGTCGGACGAGCCGCAGAACAGGCAGACCGAGCGGCCTTCGAAGGGGGCGATGGTGGCGGGCGGCAAAGACATGGGGCCTCGATACAGGAAGGGAGACAGGGCGGCATCGACCGCGCTATCTGACTAGTACAGGCATATCGCTACGCGGGTCAGGATGAAACGTCGGATTGTCGTCGCAGGGATCGGGATCGTCTTGGGCCTCGGGGCCTGCCGCGCGCCCGTGGAACGATCCGGCGGCGAGGAAGCGCCGCAGGACGGCGGCTGGACGGCTGCGCCTCGCATCAGGGCTGTCGAGCGTGAGGGGGCCGGGTTGATCGTTCACGGCGAAGCGCCGCCCGGAGCCAGGGTGGTGCTGCGAGGCGGTCAGGATGCGGCTTTCGCGGCGGGGGCCGACGCCTTCGGACGTTTCGACGTGCGTGTCGGCGCCCCGTCTTCGCCCATGCTGCTGACGCCCGAGGTTCAGATCGGTCAGTTTACCGCACCGGGACCCGAGCGGCTGATGTTGGTCGGCAAGGGGACGCTTTTTGCAGCGATGTTGGTCGAGGGCGGCGCCAGTCGGCGTCTTTCCGCAGGCCCGGCGCTCGATTCGGTGGATGGCGACGGTCGAGGGGTTCTGGTCTCTGGTCGCGCCGCGCCGGGCGCGCGCCTGACGGTGTCGGGCGGCGGCGGCGCGGCCGTGGAGGTCAGCGTCGATCCCAGCGGCCGCTGGACGGCGGCTCTGACAAACATAGGCGACCATCCGACCAGCATTCATGTCGGCGACAGGTCGTTCGCCTATCCGGGCCCCGCCGGCGAAGAGGCCGTCGGCCGTATCGAGCGGGCGGGCGCCGGCTGGCGTTTGACGCGCGCCCTGTCGTCGTCGGCGCGGCAGACCAGTTGGTTCCCGGACGTCTAGGCTCGATTTACGTTTGATTAACCAAACAGGTCGATCAACGATCTCGTCTTCTTTTCGAGGACACCCACCATCACCGAACGACTTTATGCCCGACGCGAAACGCGTCGGGCTTTTTTCGGCGCCTTGCGCAAATGACGGGACCTGCGTCAGCCGGCAGAGCAGGCGTGTTCGGCGTAGAGGATTGCGCCATCTGGAACGCAATATGGGAGAAGAGGGCGGATGGCGGGGCTGGTCTTCGCCCAGTCCGGTCTCTAGCGTGTGATGGTGCGTCACTATCCACGACATTTACGGGTCCTGGCCGTTGGACTGGCGGGACTGGCCGGCTTCGTCGACGCCATCGCCTTTCTGCAGCTCGGCGGCTTCTTTGTTTCGTTCATGAGCGGCAATTCGACTCGTCTTGGTGTCGGCCTGGTTCAGGCGGGGGGTGTCGCCGCAACGGCTGCGGGTCTTGTCGTCAGCTTCGTAGCCGGGGTGGTTCTGGGATCACTCACGGGACGCCGGGCTGGTTTCCGACAACGTTCCGCGGTGCTCGCCCTGGTCGTCTTGCTGTTGACCGCGGCGGGTCTGGTCCAGAACCTTGGACAGTGGCTGGCGGGGGGGCTGCTGCTGGCGATGGCGATGGGGGCTGAGAACGCCGCCTTCGAACGCGACGGACAGGCCAGCTTCGGAGTGACCTATATGACCGGGGCGCTTGTCCGCGTGGGGCAGGGCTTGGCGACGGCGGCGACCGGCGGAGATCGTTGGGGCTGGACGCCCTACCTCTTTCTCTGGCTGGGCCTGGTCGGAGGCGCCTGGGCAGGGGCTCTGGCTTTCGCGTTCGCAGGCGGCGCGTCGGTTTGGATCGCGACCCTTTGCGCCGCTCTGCTTTTCACCGCTTCACTGTCGGCCGAAAGAGTTTCTCATAAGGGGCTGTAGTGTCGGGTTAAAGTATCTGTTGTCTTGACGTGTGGCGTTCGCCGGCGGCGGCAGCCCGCGCCCAGAGCCGGTTTCCGACGCGTGTCGGTCGCACGCGGCCAGGATGATCCATCCATAGGAGCGTTCCATGCGTATTGGCCAGGATACTGACGGAGCTGCGCCATGACCATCGCGATCGCCTATCTTCTGACCCTGACCGTCTTCGCCGTGATCGATACGGCCTGGCTGGGAAGCATGGGCGACCGGCTGTATCGACCCTTGATCGGGTCCATGCTGGCGGAGAACTTCCGGTTGGCGCCCGCCGTGGCCTTCTACGCCCTCTACGCGGCCGGGCTGACAATCTTCGCGGTCCTGCCGGGCCTGGCCGACGGCGGGTGGAAGAAGGCGCTGCTATGGGGCGGACTGTTCGGTTTGTTCGCCTACGGGACCTATGACCTGACCAATCTGGCCACGCTGAAGACCTGGAGCCTGAAGCTGTCGCTGATCGACATGGCCTGGGGCGTCTGCGTCAGCGCCGGCTCGTCCGCGATCGCCTGCGCTATCGCGACGCGGCTGTCGCGCGTCATCTAAGGCTTGGGCGGGCGAAGGAAAAATTCGCTGGTGCGCGCGGCGTAGGCGGCGAAGGCTTCCGGGCGCGATCGTCGCATATGGGCCTCCAGCAAGGGGACGCCCGAAACCCGCGTCAGCAGCCAATAGATGTAGGCGGGGCCGGTCAGCGCCAGCCAGCCCCACGGCCAGGCGCCGCCGAGGTCGATGGCGAACACCGGCCAGGCGCACCAGCCCAGCCATTCGAAGAAGTAGTTGGGGTGCCGCGACCAGGCCCAGAGGCCCACATCGCAGATGCGTCCCCGGTTGGCGGGATCGGCCTTGAAGGCGGCGAGCTGACGGTCGGCGAGGCCTTCGCCCAGAAGGGCGACGGCGAAAATCAGGGCGGCGAGACCGTCCTGCGGCGTCGGGCCGGCGGTCGGATTGCGCGCGGCGACCAGCACGCTGAGCGCCAGGAAGGCGGCGGCGCCGGCTTGAAGCATCAGGAAGCCGAACATCCTGGCCTGGAAGTTCGCGCCCCATTGGATGCGCAGCCGGGCGTAGCGGGCGTCTTCGGTCTCGCGGGCGGCGCGATGGGCGATGTGCAGGCCCAGCCGCAGGCCCCACAGCCCGATCAGCAGGGCGGCAAGCCACTGTCTTGCGGTAGGGGCGGACGTGTCCAGCGGAACCAGGGCCACGCCGACGCCGGCCAGGCCCAGGCCGAAGGACCAGAAGGCGTCGGCCCAGCCGCCCTGACCTGTGCGACGCTGGACCAGCCAGGCCGCGCCCATGACCAGAACGAGAAAGAGCCCCGCCGCGCCCCAGAGCGGCAGCAGGCGGATCACAGCCGCACGAAGGGCTGCATCAGGCGCCCCAGCCAGCCGTCGAGCTGGATCTCGCCATCGAGGGCCACGACGCAGAGGCAGGGTTCGTCAGACACCACGCGCGGCTGGTGCAGGACGTCGTGGTCGGCTTCTTCCAGATCGCCGACATCGAACCTTTCGGTCTCGGTGGCGTAGGCGCCGGACAGGACGCAGGTCAGTTCAACCCCGCCGTGAGTGTGACGCGGCGTTTCGCGGCCGGGATCGATCTTCAGCAGGATGACCCGGCAGGCGCCGTCGCGCGGGGCGTGAACATCGCGGGCGCGGATGCCAGGCCCGATCCAGCGCCAGGGACCGAGGGCATAGCGCCGCAGCGGCTCGGGCAGTTCAGGCATGTCGTTGAGCGGGCGCGGAACAATCGTCTCGCCGGCGTCGGTCTCGATCCGGGCCAGGGCGTGCGCCAGGGCGTCGTCGGACAGAGCGACTGGCGCGGCATCAGCCAGGAATTCTCCGCCGACCGCCTGAAGCCGGCGCACCCAGGCGTCGTTGGCGGGGCGCAGGGCCAGGTGGGCGGCGACGACCACGGCCTCGGGCGGGCTGAGGGTCCCGGCCGCATAGGCGAGCAGCCGCTCTTCGGACGGGTTGCGGTTCGGGTTCATCGGGGCGCCTCCCCGGAAGTTTCGAGGATGAGACGGAGCTTGATCATGGCGTTGCGGATGCGGGACTTTACGGTGCCCAGGGGCAGGTCGAGCCGCCGGGCGATTTCGGAATGGGGGCTGTCCATGAAGAAGGCGAGGCGCAGCACCTCGACCTGATCGGGCTTCAGGCGGGACAGGGCGGCGCGCACCCGTTCCGCGTCCTGGGCGGCGCCCAGGATATCGTCCGGTTGAGGCGGCTCGGCATCGATCAGGTCGATTTCCGGCGTCGGCAGGGGGCGAGCGTCGCGACGCAGCATGTCGAGCCGACGGTTGCGGGCGATGGTGAAGATCCAGGTCGCGGCGCGCGCCTTGCGGGCGTCGAACAGATCGGCCTTGCGCCAGACCGTCAGCATGGCGTCCTGGGCGAAGTCCTCCGCGGCGGCCGCAGTGGCGCCCGACTTGATCAGCCAGGCCTTTAAACGCGGCGCATAATAGCTGAACAACTCGGCGAAGGCCTCGCGATCGCGCCGCAACGCCACAGCCTCGATCAGGCGATCATGCGCAAAGGCGTCCGACAACGGCCCGTCGGCGCTCATGCTGCGGGCGATCCTGACGGACGATGTGACAGTGGCGGCCTCGGCATTCATGCAGCCTAATACGCTTCGGGAAAAAGTCTGGATCATTCGCAATCCGATCGCGATCAGGCTGCGTAATCCGATGGAGCCTGCAAGCCTTTCGCAGGCGTGTTCCGGAGCCGTCATGCCGCATTCGCCTGTCCGTTCTTCCGACCGCCCGCTGAGGATCGCCGTGGTCGGATCGGGAGTCGCCGCCCTGTCTTCGGCCTGGCTTCTGTCGCAGCGGCACAAGGTGACGCTTTATGAAAAGGCGGATCGTCTGGGCGGCCATTCCCATACGGTGACGGCCGGCGTCACGACGGGTGAGGTCGCGGTGGACACCGGCTTCATCTGCTTCAATGACGCCACCTATCCCAATCTGATCGCCCTGTTCGCCCACCTAGGCGTTCAGACCCGTGCGACCGACATGTCCTTCGCCGTGTCGATGGACGGTGGTCGCTTCGAATACGCCGCACCCGGTTTGTTCGCCCAACGCCGCAACCTGCTGCGCCCGCGCTTCTGGTCCATGCTGGGCGAGATCATGCGTTTCTATCGCGAGGCGCCGATTGATCTGGGCGGTCTGACCGATCCCAACCTGACGCTCGGCGACTATCTCAAGCGCCAGGGTTTCAGCCAAGCCTTCCGTGACGACCACCTGCTGCCGATGGCGGCGGCGATCTGGTCCTCGCCGGCCCATACCCTGTTGGACTATCCCGCCGAGGCCTTCATTCGGTTCTGCGGCAACCACGGCTTGCTCAGGCTGGTCGGGCGGCCGCTGTGGCGCACCGTCGAAGGCGGCAGCCGGGTCTATGTCGAGCATCTGGCGCGGGTCATCGACGACGTGCGGCTGGATCACGGCGTGACCGCGGTGCGCCGGGTCGAGCAGGGGGTCATGGTCCACGACAGCCAGGGCGGCGTCGAGCGGTTCGACCATGTCGTCATCGGCGCCCACGCCGATCAGGCCCTGGCCATGCTGGCCGAGCCGACGGATCGGGAGAAGCAGGTGCTGGGGGCCTTCCGTTACAGCCGCAACCTGACGGTGCTTCATACAGACGTCGGCCTAATGCCGCGACGTCGCCGGGCCTGGGCCAGCTGGAACTACATCGGCGCCGAGGATGGCCTGTGCGTGACCTACTGGATGAACAGGCTCCAAGCCCTGCCGGGGCAGGATCTGTTCGTCACCCTCAACCCGCCGCGCCCGCCCAAGCCCGACACCCTGCTGCGCAGCGAGCTGTACGAACACCCGATCTTCAATCCCGCCGCCATCCAGGCGCAGAAGCAGCTGTGGAGCCTGCAGGGGCAGGGCGGCGTCTGGTTCTGCGGCGCCCACTTCGGCGCAGGCTTCCATGAGGACGGCCTGCAGTCGGGACTGGCCGTGGCCGAGCAACTGGGCGGCGTGCGGAGGCCATGGTCGGTCGATAATGAGAGCGGCCGCATTCACCTCTCGCCGTCGTTGCCCAACGTCCTGGAGACGGCTGCGTGACCCAGACCTCCGCCCTCTATCGCGGCGGCGTCATGCATCGGCGGCTGCGGCCGAAGGCGCACCAGTTGAACTATCGCGTCTTCTGGCTGCTGCTGGATCTGGCCGAGATCGACGGGCTGGACCGGCGGCTGCGCCTGTTCTCGCGCAATCGTTTCAACCTGCTGTCCTTTCACGACCGGGACCACGGCGACGGCTCCGGGGCGGCGCTGCGGCCCCAGATCGAGGCCTTCCTGGGTCGTGCGGGGATCGACATCGGCGACGGTCCCATCCGCCTGCTGACCATGCCGCGCATGCTCGGCTACGTCTTCAATCCGATCAGCCTCTATTATTGCCATCACGCCGACGGTCGTCTGGCGGCCATGGTCTATGAGGTGACGAGCACTTTCGGCGTTCGCCACGCCTATGTCGTCCCGGTGCCGGAGCCGGACCAGGCGGCCGGCCTGATCCGGCAGGGCGCGGCCAAGGCCCTCTATGTCTCGCCCTTCATGGGGATGGAGATGGACTATGTCTTTCGCGGCCATGCGCCCGGCGCCCTTCTGGACTTGACGATCGACGGCGTGGACGCCGAGGGCCTGTTGATCACCGCCGCCATGTCCGGCGAGCGTCGTCCGCTTGTGGACGGGGCGTTGTGGTCGGCGGCGGCGGCCTTGCCCCTGATGACCCTTAAGGTCATGGCCGCCATCCACTGGGAGGCGTTGAAGCTCTGGATCAAGGGGGTGCGCCTGACCCGTCAGCCGCCACCGGCTTCAGAGCCTGTCACCATCCAGCGTCGGGCTCACGAGAGCCGTCTCGCGCGTTGACCCTGCGCCATCCCGAACAGAAGGCCGACTGACCTCATGACCACCACCTTTTACGGCGAGCGAACCGGCCGGTCGACGGCGTCTCCGATCATGGGGCTGTTTCTGCGCCTTCTGTCGGCCAACTGGAGCTGGGGGCGGCTGACCCTCGTCCTGCCGGACGGCGCACGCCATCAGTTGACGGGCGTCTCGCCAGGCCACGCCGCCGTCCTGACCATCCGTGATCCTCGCTTCGCCGCCCGGGTGCTCAAGAACGGGGATATCGGCTTTGCGGAAGGCTATATGGCGGGCGAGTGGGACACGCCCGACCTGGCGGTCCTGCTGGAGACCCTGGTCAACAACTACGACCACATCCGGCGCCTGTTTGACGGCAATCCGCTGATGAATTTCGTCAACTGGGTGGGCCACCGGATGAACCGCAACAGCCGTCGCGGGTCGCGCCGTAATATTCATGCCCATTACGACCTGGGCAACGCCTTCTATGCCGCCTGGCTGGACCCTTCGATGACCTATTCGTCGGCGCGGTTCGAGGCGCCGGGGCAGTCGTTGCAGGACGCCCAGCGCGCCAAGTACGCCTCTCTGGCGCGCATGATGGACCTGCAGCCGGGGCAGAGCGTGCTGGAGATCGGATGCGGCTGGGGCGGCTTCGCCGAGTTCGCCGCGCGCGAGGTCGGGGCCGTCGTCACGGGCGTCACCATCTCGCGCGAACAGCATGACTACGCCCGCCGTCGCCTGTTCGAGGCGGGACTGGCCGAACGGGCCGACATCCGCCTGATCGACTATCGCGACGTGGAGGGGCGCTATGACCGCGTCGCCTCGATCGAGATGTTCGAGGCGGTGGGGCGCGAATACTGGCCCACCTACTTCCAGAAGGTCCACGACGTCCTGACGCCCGGCGGACGGGCGGGTCTGCAGATCATCACCATCCAGGACGAGTTGTTCGACGAATACGACGCCCGCACTGATTTCATCCAGAAGTACGTCTTTCCCGGCGGCTCCCTGCCGTCCGAGGCCAAGATGGGGCCTGTCCTGGCGCGGGCGGGCTTGAGCCAGACGAACGCCGAGCGTTTCGGCGTCGACTATGCCGACACCCTGGCCGAATGGGCGCGGCGTTTCGAAAGCGCCTGGGGCGAGATCGTCCGAACGGACGCCGGCTTCGATGACCGCTTCCGTCGTCTCTGGCGCTTCTATCTCGCCTATTGCGAGGCCGGCTTCCGGTCGGGCCGCACCGATGTGGTCCAGATGGCGCTGCAGCGCGCCTGAGTCTCAATCGCGAATCCCGAGGGCCCTGAAACGCGCCTCCATTCTTCTTGTCGCCGCGGCGGCTTCTGGCGTGGCCCGTCCCGGCGCCTTCCCTAAATCCGATCACCGAGGCCGTGCGTAGTTCCCTGTAGAAGAGGGAGAGGCGACGATGGCGGGCAAGGGGTTTCGCGGGTTGGGGGCGGCGGCTCTGGCTATGGCCACAGGCGCTTGCGCCAGCGGAGCCGCGCCGTCGAACGCCGGCTTTTTGACGACCTATGAGGGGCTGACGCCGCGCACGGACGTGGTGCGCGCCTCCGTTGCGCAGAGTCGCGACGAGGCGCTGGCCTCGACCATCACCCGGTTGTGGGTGGCCCCCGCCGAGGTCTTCGGCGTCACGGACCCTGTGCTCTCTGACGACGATCGGCGAGCCGTGCTGAACGAGGTCGATCGACAGCTCTGCTACGAACTGAGCGAGCGGTTCGAGATTTCGGAGCAGCCAGACCCCCAGGCCGGGACGGTGCGCGTGGGCGTCACCCACATCCGGCCGACGCATCAGGCCGGGTCGGCGGCGGCGGCCGTCGCCAACTTCTTCATTCCTGGACCGATCAAGGTGCGGGCGCCCGGCGGGACGGGCGGCCTGGGCGCGGAGGCAGAGCTCCTGACGCCGGACGGTCGTCAGGCCGCCGCCATCGTTTGGCGACGTGACGCCATGGTGGTGGGAACGGACAAGCCGTCGCTGTCGCGCATCGGCGACGCTCACCAGTTGGCCGAGCCTCTGGGCGACATGGTGGGCGACGCCCTGGCTCCGAGCGAGCGAGAAGCGCGGTCGATACCTGATCCGGACCCCTGTCGGCGGTTCGGCCCGCGCGTGCGGGTCGAGGGAATTCTCGCCGGCTTCGCCACGGGCCTTTACGAGCCGGCGCTGAGCGGAGGGCGCGCCCCCTCTGAGGGCGAGAACGAGCGGGACTGACTGGTTCCCTTTTCTCCCTGGTCGAGGCGGGAACTAGAGCCGCCAGAAGGCCGCGACGCCCGCCGCGCCGGCCAAGACCAGAATGACGGGGATCGCCATCGGCGCTCGCCAGCGCCAGGCGGCCGTCAGGGCGACCCCGAAGATCGCCAGCGCGATCGGCCAGGACGGCGCCGTCTCGAGGAGGGAGGCGCCGAGTTGAAGGACGGTGGCCAGGATCAAGCCGACGACCGCAGCGGCCACGCCGTCCAGCAGGGCGTGCAACGACCTGTTCTCCAGGATCCGTTCCAGGCGGTCATAGAAGATGAGGGAGAAGCTGAAGGCCGGCAGGAAGACGCCCGCCGTCACCGCCAGCGCGCCCGGAAAGCCGCCGCCGGCGTAGCCGACGAAGGTCCCGAAGATGATGAGGGGCGCCGGGATCACCTGGGCCAGGGCGACGCCGTCCAGGAACTGGCCGTCGCTGATCCATCCGCCTCTCGCGGCGTCGGATCGCATGACCGGAATGGCGGTGTAGGCGCCGCCGAAGGTCAGCAAGCCCGCCTTCAGGCCGGTGAAGAAGAGGGAGGCGATGGCCGCGCTCGCCGACGCTTCATGCGCCGCCATGGCGGGCGACGCGCCGTGGCTGTCGAGCCAGAAGCGCGCGGCCGCGCCGATCGAGAGGGTCATGACGAAGAGCGCCGCCGCTTCAAGCCGACGTCCCCCCTGGGCAAGGGCGTAGGCCAGGCCGGCCATCGGCAGGATCAGCCAGAAAGTCACGCCCAGCAGGAAGGCGGCGCAACTCGCGGCGCCGATGATCCAGAGACCGCGATCAGACAGGATATGCCGGCCGATCCGGTGCGCGGCCCTTATGATCACGGCCAGGACGGCGATCTGAATTCCGAGCAGGGCGCTGGTCATCCAGTCCGGCTTCACGCCGATCGAGAAGTAGAGCCAGGCCAGACCCAGCATCAAGACCAGGCCGGGCAGCATGAAGCCGAGTCCGGCGAGCATCCCGCCGATCCGGCCTTTCGCTCTCATGCCCAGATGGACGCAGAGTTCATGGGCTTCAGGACCGGGAAGCGCCTGGAGGACGGCGAGCAGCCGATTGAACCGCGCGTTCGACATCCACTGGTCTTCGTCGATCAGCTTGCGTCGGATCATGGCGATCTGGGCGACCGGACCGCCGAAGGCCAGGGCGCCGAAACGCAGAAACTGCAGAAAGAGGGCGACGTAGCTCAGGTGCGGGGGGCGAGGTTCGGCAGGGCCGTCGGACGTCATCTGAACTCCGCCTGGACGCTCGACGTTGACTGTCGTCGCGGAGCACTATGGCTTGTTCCGAGAGCGATCAAGTCCCTGTTCAGGTCGGCGCGGGCGGCCGGGCTCAGGCGGCTTCCAGAGAGTTCTTGTAGATGCGTCCGCCCTTCATGATGATCCGCAGGTTGGCTTCGGGGTCGGCCACGAGGGAGATGTCCGTCAGCGGATCGCCGTCCACGACCAGAAGATCGGCGTGGGCGCCGGCCTGGATGATCCCCACCTTGCCGGGATAGGGGTTTCGCTCGCCAGACATGGCCAGCAGTTCGGCGTTCCGACTGGTCGCCATGAGCAGGACTTCGTCGCTGGAGTACCAGCGCGTCATCTGGGCGAGGACCGCGCCCTGGTTCTTCGTCATGGCGGGGTCGAACAGCATGTCGGTTCCCCAGGCGGTCTTGAGGCGGTGCTTCTTGGCCAGTTCAAAGGCGGCGTCCGTTCCCGCGAACATCACGCGCTGCTTGGCCTGATTGGCCGAACCCTCGGGATACCGATTGGCGTAAGGGCCTCCGACGAAGGCTTGCGACGAGAACCACACGCCTTCGCCAGCAATCATGCGGGCCGTCTCCTCGTCCAGCATCTGGCCGTGGTCGATACAGCGCACGCCCCCGCGCATCGCCGTCTGCATGGCGCGTGGCGTATAGGCGTGGACTGTCACATAGGTCCCCCAGTTGTCGGCGCAGTCGACGGCGGCGCGGAATTCCGCCTGGGTGTACTGGGCCACATCGATCGGATCATAGGTCGAGGCCACGCCTCCGCCCGCGGCCAGCTTGAGCTGGCTGGCGCCGAGCATCAGCTGCTCCCTGGAGCGTTTCAGCACCTGCTCGGGGCCGTCTGCGATAGCGCCGGCGCCGAGAATCTCGCCACGCGACAGGGGGGCGCCGGGCGCGCTCGGCACCTCATAGGGCATGCGGAAATCGCCGTGCCCGCCTGTCTGGGAGATCATGGCGCCGGAAGGCCAGATCCGGGGGCCTGGCGTCAAACCGGCGTCGATGGCGCGCTTGAGGCTGAAGGCCGGTCCGGCTAGATCCCGGATGCTGGTGAAGCCGCGCATCAGGGTGCGCTCGGCTTCATGCGCTGCCGTCAGGGTGACGAGGCCGAGGTCGGCGGTCATCAGTTCCATCATCGACATGGCGCACAACATTGAATGCCAGTGAGCGTCGATCAGCCCGGGCATCAGGGTCCGACCGCCGCAGTCGATGATTTGCACGCCCTCCGTCGGCCTGTCGTTTCCTATCAGCACCGCCGCGATCTTGCCGTCTTCGACCAGGACGCTGCGGTCGTCCTGCAAACGCGCCGTTGCGCCGTCGAAGAGGCGTAAACCGGTGAAGAGAAGGGGCTTGTCCGGCGCGTCGGCGAAGGCCCGTCCCGCAGCGCACGCCGCCATCCCGCCTCCCAGAGCGCCGAGCACATGGCGACGAGATATCGGCCCTGGGGCGACGAGGGCCTGGTTTGATCCTGCCATGACGTCTTCCTGCTTAAGCTAGGGGGAATGGCCTCTTAACGGTAACAATGTTTGTTGAGTTCCGGGGGCCTTCGACGCTTGGCAGACCGGGGATGCGGCGGTGAAGGCGGCGGAAAGCTTGACGGTGGCGCGTTCAACGCTGACACCATGAAGCTCGCGCATTCAGGAAGAGCTTCATGATCACTCGCTTCGCTGAGAAGGATCGCTACAACGCCGTCGCGGCCGGCCTGCACTGGCTGATCGCCGCCCTTCTCTTCGCGGAGATCTATGTCGGATGGACCTTTGGCGACCTGGAGCGCGGTGCGGCGCGAGATCTCTGGTTTGACTGGCACAAGACCCTGGGGCTCACGATCCTGGGCCTCAGCGTGGTGCGACTGGGCTGGCGCATGGCCAGCCCGCCGCCGCCCCTTCCGGCACGGACGCCGGGCTGGGAACGGGTCGCGGCGAGCCTCAGCCACTTCGGCTTCTACGTGATCCTGATCGGCCTGCCGCTGACGGGCTGGGCGGCGGTGTCCACGGGGCGGGCGGCCCTGACCAGCGACATGATGAGCCTGGCCGGCGGCCTGTCGTGGCCGCTGCTTCCCGGGCTGCCGCTGACCCTGCATGAACCCATGGAAGGGGTTCATGAGCTGCTGGTGAAGCTGACCTACGCCCTGGTCGTCCTGCACGTCGCGGCGGCCTTGAAGCATCAGTTTCTCGACAAGGGTCGGATGGCCGGCCGGATGTGGCCGTTCCCGCGACGCTGAGGCGCTTTCGGTCGCCGGGCGCCTTCAGGGGGAGGCCCACGGTCGGGGTCTGGCGGTCGGGGGACGTCTCTGATCAGGCGGCGACACCGAACAGGCGGCCGACGCCTGCGGTGATGGCCATGGCCAGAGCCCCCCAGAAGACCACCCGCGCCACGGATCGGCCGATAGGCGCGCCTCCAGCCCCGGCGCCCAGGGCGCCTAGCAAGGCGAGACCGATCAGCGCCGATCCGGCGACCCACAGGGCCAGGTCGGTCATGGGCGCGATCGCCGCGACGACCAGGGGCAGGGCGGCCCCGGCCGAGAAGGTCACGGCCGAGGTGATCGCCGCCTGTATGGGACGGGCGGTGGTGATCTCGGATATGCCGAGCTCATCGCGGGCGTGGGCGCCGAGGGCGTCGTGGGTCATCATCTGTCTGGCCACTTCCGAAGCGAGTTCGGGGGCGACTCCTCGAGCGGCGTAGATTTCGGCCAATTCACGCACCTCGGCCTCATGGTCTCCGGCCAGTTCCGAGGTCTCGCGGGCGAGATCGGCCTTCTCGGTGTCGGACTGGGAACTGACGGAGACATATTCGCCGGCGGCCATGGACATGGCGCCGGCGGCGAGGCCCGCGACGCCGGCGATCAGGACCGCTCCATGGCTGGACGCCGCGGCGGCCACCCCCACGACCAGACTCGCGGTCGAGACAAGCCCGTCATTGGCTCCGAGCACCGCCGCCCTGAGCCAGCCGATACGCTCAACGCGATGGGACTCGCTGTGACGCATTTCTCGTTTCCCCGACTGCCGCCGACAGCAGACGCCCAAAGCGCTGCTGTGGCAAGTCACGAGGAGAACGGGCGGCGGGCGCGAGTTGGGCTTTGGGGCGCGAACGTCGTTCCATGACGACGGAGCGGATGTGTGTCATGATGGAAGGTCAATACCGCACGGAAACGGCCCATGAGCCTGTCCCTTGCTTTCCACGGCGCGGCGGAATGCGTCACCGGATCCTGTGCGCTGGTCGAAACCGGCGGCGCGCGCTTCCTGGTGGATTGCGGGCTGTTTCAGGGATCAAAGTCGCTCAAGGCGCTGAACCACGACGCCTTTCCGTTTGACGTGACGTCCATTGACGCTGTCTTTCTGACCCACGCCCACATCGACCATTCCGGCCTTCTGCCCAAGCTGGTGCGCGCCGGCTATCGCGGTCCCGTCTACACCACCCGGGCCACGCGCGATCTTTGCGAGGTCATGCTGGCGGACGCCGCCGAGATCCAGGAAGGCGACGTCGCCGATCTGAACCGGCGCAACCAGAGGCGCGGCATCGACCAGGTGGAGCCCATCTATACGGTGGCGGACGTGGCGCCGACCTTGCGGCTGTTCCAGACGGTGAAGTTCGGCGAAATGATCGAGCCCCTGGCGGGCGTTCAGGCGCGATGGTGGCCGGCTGGCCATCTTCTCGGCGCGGCCTCGATCGAGGTGGCGGTCATGGACGAGGGCAAGCCGGTGCGGCTCCTGTTCTCGGGGGACCTGGGCTCCGGCCGCCAGCCCTTGCTGCCGACGCCGGACGGACCGGTCGGGGTCGATCACGTCATTCTGGAATCCACCTACGGCGACCGCGCGCGCCAGGATCTGACGCCCGAGGCGCGCCGACAGGTCCTGGCGGAGGAAATGCGACAGGCGAAGGCGGCCGGTGGGCCGTTGCTGATGCCGACCTTCGCGGTGGGGCGGGCTCAGGAGTTGATCCTCGACCTGCTGGCGGTGATGCGTGACGAACCCGAATTGGCGAGCGAGATCTTCCTGGACTCGCCCTTGGCGATTGAGGCCACGGACGTCTTCCTGAGGCGGGGCTGGAACCTCGAGGCGGAAGAGAACCCTTATCTCGAGCTTCGCCACGCGCCGCGCCTCCACTATCTGATGCGGCCGCGGGAGAGCGACGGGCTGGAGCGGCTGCGTGACTGGCACGTCATTCTGGCGGGCAGCGGCATGTGCGACGCCGGCCGTATCCGGCGGCATCTGAAGCGGCTGCTCTGGCGGCGCGAAACGACCGTCCTGATCACGGGCTTCCAGGCGGCGGGGACGCTGGGCCGGGTGTTGCTGGAAGGCCGACGTCTGGTCCGCATCCAGGGCGACGACGTACGGGTCAATGCGCGCATCCGCGAGATCGACGCCTATTCCGCCCACGCCGACGCGGTCGGTCTGGTCGCCTGGCTGAAGGCGCGTCAGCCGGTCGGCGGGAAGGTCTTTCTGGTGCACGGGGAGCCCGACGCCCGCCTGGGACTGGCGGCCCGGCTGGTCGAGGCGGGGATCGACTCCAAGGCGATCGTGGCGCCGGTCCTGGATGAAGCCTTCGTCCTGAGCGCGACCGAGGCCCTGACGTCCGAGACTCCTCGACGGCTGACGCCCGGCGCGGCGGGACGGCCCGACTGGCGCAACGGTCGTGCGGAGTTCCTCGGCGACCTCAACGAGGCGCTGCAGGGCGCACCGGACGACGCCACGCGCGAAGCCCTGATCGCGCGGCTGCTCGAAGCGCTCAAGCCGCCCGGTTCCGGCGGCTGAGAGCCGACGCAGCCGCGTCCGCACTTCAGGAAGTCTGATCTGACCGAGGAGGCTCGAATGAAACAGGTTCTGATCGTCGCACACCCAAGGATTCGAAGCTTCACCATGGCCATGGCCGAGGCCTATGCCGGGGCGGCGCGCGGGGAGGGCGTCGAGGTGGTTCTTCGTGATCTCTATCGCCTGGGCTTCGATCCGCTGCTGCAGGCCGACGAACTGCCGGACCATGAGGGCTTTCAGCCGCGCGGCGACGTCTTGAGCGAACGCGCCGTCATCGGCGACGCCGATGTCTTCGCCTTCTTTTATCCCCTCTGGTTCAACGCGCCGCCAGCCATGCTGAAGGGCTATGTCGAGCGGGTCTTCGGCATGGGGTTCGGCTATTCCCGGTTCGGCCTCGAGGGCAATCAGCCGCTCCTGTCGGACCGCAAGCTGGTCAGCTTCACCAGCTCGGGCGCGCCGCAGCAGTGGGTGGAGACCAGCGGCGCCTGGGACGCCATGCGCAGGCATTTCGACGACCATCTGGCGGCCGTCACCGGGCTGGAGCTGATCGGCCACCACAATATCGGAGAGGTGGCGCCGGGCATGAGGGACGATGTCGTCGCCGGGCATGCCCGGACCGTGGCCGAGACGGCCGCCAGGATCGCCCACGGCGGGCGCTGACCTGGAGGCGAGCGGGTTCCCGTGATGGAACCCCCGATGTTCAGGAGTTGAGGAGGTCAGACCATGTCCAGCGTGTTTCTCGTCTTTCCTGGCGCGCGTCGCGATTGCCGGGTTTCGTCCGGGGTCGAGACGTGAGCGCGCCCGGTCCCCTGTCCGGTCGGGCGTCGCGGGAGATCATCGCTCTGCTTGAGCGTGAGCGCCTTATGACCCTGGCCTGCAATCGCGCCGATGGATGGCCGCAGGCGACGACCGTGGGCTACGTCAACCAAGGGCTGGACCTCTATTTCAAGATCGCGCGCGACAGCCAGAAGTTCGCCAACCTCAAGGCCGATCCGCGGGCCTCAGCGGCCATCCGCCTGTCGGGACCAGACTGCGGCGACGGCGTCGGCCTGTCCATGGCGGGAGAGGTCGTCGAGGTGACGGACCCTGCCGTCGTTGAAAGCCTGGAGCGCGCCGTCGTCGAACGCTTCCCCGGCGTCGACGTTCATTGCCCTTCCGGCCGTCCGGCGGCGCTCATGCATTTCCGGCCGATGATCGTCTCGACGGTAGGGGTCGCCAAGGGATGCAGCGATCCCGAGACCTTCGTCCTTGCGAGCGTTGGGCCCAAGGTCGTTCCGGCCCTTCCCGGCGGTCCGCCGCCGACCAGGGCGCCGATCCCGGGCCTGATCGACCATGGCGTCGAGCGCGGCCAGGGTCTCAAGCGACTGGTCGCGCTTGCATCCGGCGGCCCCGGGGACGAGCGCGCCATGGCCTTCGCGGCCAGACTGGCGGTTCAGTGGGACGCCAGGGTCGACGTCGTGCCGGTCTATTCGAGTTCGGCCGCGGACATGATCGCGCTCGGCATGACTCTGGGGGCCTCGCTGTCCCAGACGGCGGTCGGCGAGCTTGCGGCGGCTGAAAGGGAACTGCAGCATCGCATCGATGCGGTCGCGCGGACGGCGGCCAAGGACGCTGGCGCGATGTTCGGGGACGGCGACGACGTTCCGCGCCTGTCGGTCCTCACACGCGGACTTCGGCCGGCGCTGGCTATGTCGCGCCACTCCGCCCTGGCCGATCTGATGGTGGTCGCGCACGACAGTTCGAAGGACAGCGCCATGCATCGCCATCTCGGCGAGGCCCTCCTGGCCTATGGCGCGCCCGTGCTGGTGACGCGTGGCGATCCCCGTCGGCTCACGGGGCCCGCCGCCATCGCCTGGGACGGCAGTCCGCAGGCGGGACGGGCGGTCCGCGCCGCCCTGCCGCTTCTGGCGATGGCGAGCGCCCTTCACATCCTGCAGTGCGTGACGGGGCTCGACATGCAGGCCCATGATCCCGACGCGGACCGGCTCAACCTCTATCTGAAGCTGCACGGCATAGACGGCGGCGACGTCATTCTCGTGGAGGGCGAGAATGAAGGCGCGGCTCTGCTCGCGGCGGCGGAAGCGCGGGAGGCGGGCCTGTTCGTGGCCGGCGCCTGGGGCCACTCAAGGGTTCGGGAGACCGTCTTCGGCGGCGCGACGCGAACCTTCCTTCAGCGAGAGGAAGGTCCCAGCCTGTTGTTGGCGCATTAGACGGGGCCGATGCGGGGCGGATCGAACTCACCGGGCCGTATAGCCGCCGTCGATGACGAGTTCGGCCCCGGTGACGAATTTCGCCTCGTCCGACGCCAGGTAGACGGCGCCCCAGGCCACGTCGTCCCGCTCGCCCATGTGGCCGAGCGGATGCAGCGCCGCCGCCGCCTTCCGCGCGGCCCCGGGGTCGGCCTGGCGCGCCAAGTGATGCTCCACCATGGGGGTCTGGATGTAACCGGGGTGGATGGAGTTCACCCGGATGCGGTCGGCGGCGTAGAGCAGGGCGTCAGTCTTGGTCATCAGCCGCACCGCCCCTTTCGAGGCGTGATAGGGCGGCACGTCCGCCCCTCCGACCAGGCCGTAGATCGACGACAGATTGATGATCGAACCGCCGCCAGCCTGGCGCATGAGGGGGACGGCGTGCTTCACGCCGAAAAAGACCCCCTTGACGTTGACGCCCTGGACCCAGTCCCACTCGGCCTCGGTGATCTCGTGGGTGGGTTTGTCGGCGCCGGAAACCCCCGCGTTGTTCACCAGGATGTCCAGCCGCCCGAACCGGGCGGCGGCGGCCTCGATCGCGACGCGGACCGCTTCTTCGCTCGAGACGTCGCAGCCCCAGGCCTCGCATTCAAACCCACGGGCGACGAGCGCGACGGCGGACGCACGAGCGTCGTCCTCCAGGCGGTCGAGAAGGGCCACATGAGCGCCTTCCTCGGCCATTCGCGTGGCAATGGCCTGGCCCAGGCCCATGGCGGCTCCGGTCACGACGGCGACCTTGCCTTTCAGGCGTTGCATGGCGGCTTCTCCACTGCAGCCCCGGTCTGCGAAACCGGCGCGCGGCGGATGCGTTCCGCCCTTGACCCGCGGGGAAGCCGCTATGGCGCCGACCGATCGTCTGTCCGAGCCTCCACGGACGCCTGCCTCCAGATCGGACGCGGCGGCGTGGGGCGCGAAGCCGCTCGGCGTTTCGCCCGGTTCGGACCCAATGAAATTCGCAAGCCTCGCGGCCGCAGCCTGACGGCCGTCACGATCGGCGCCTTGCGCGAGCCGATGATCCTCCTGCTTCTGACGGCCACCGGGCTCTATCTCGTGTTCGGCCATAGGGTCGAGGGAATGTTCCTGGCCGCGGCCCGCGTCGCCTTGCTTGGCCCCGAGGCGGCTGCGAGCGGCATGGTCACGGTCACGGCCCCCGCGTCGGGCTATGTCACCCGGGTGCTGCAGGACAGCGCGCGGACGGTGGCCGCCGGCGCGCCGCTGATCGAAGTCGGCGATCAGAACGGGCTCGAGGCCGCCGTTGAACTCCCGTCCCAGGGCGCGGTGAGAATCCGCGAGGGCATTGAGGCCGAGGCCGTCGAGGGACTGAAGCGCGGCGGGGCAGAGTGAAGCAGCGTTCGTGAGGCGCAGCGCGATTTCGCGCGCCGACAGCGAGGCGGCGCGCTTCAGAACAACCGTGAAGCTCAGGAGCGTCAGGATCGGTGGGAGGCAAGCCCAATGGGCTGAATATCAAGCCTGACGATTTTATGGGCTTAATGCCCCCGAGTGGCTCCGCGGGTAGGATTCGAACCTACGACCAGCCGATTAACAGTCGGCTGCTCTACCACTGAGCTACCGCGGAACGTCCCCTCGGGGGAGGCCGCCGTATAGCAGCGCCTTTTTGATTCATGCAACGGGTAAAGTGCAGAAAACGCCGAAATTTATTCGACGGGCTGCGCTAGAAGGCTGGGCATGAATTTGATCCGTGTTTCCGACGCCGCCGATGCTCGCATTTCCGCCTTTCGCGATGTGAAGGAGCGTGACCTGACGGGGCGTCAGGGCCTGTTTGTAGCGGAAGGGGAGGTGGTGCTGCGCGTGCTGGCGTCGCCTGCGTCGCGCTGCGCGCCGGTCGCGGTGCTGATCGCGGAGAAGCGGCTGGAGGGTCTGCGGGACGCGCTGGAGCGCCTGCCGCAGGACGTGCCGGTCCATACCGCTCCGCAGGACGTGCTGGACGCTATCGCCGGCTTCCACCTGCACCGGGGCATATTGGCGCTGGGGCGCAAGCCGGAGCCGCCGGGCCTGGAGGCGTTTCTGGCCGGGCTGCCGGAGCGCGCCGTGGTGGTGGGCGCCTGCGGCATCGGCAATCACGACAACATGGGCGGCCTGTTCCGCAATGCGGCGGCGTTCGGGGCGGCGGGGCTGCTGCTGGATGCGACCTGCTGCGATCCCTTCTACAGGAAGGCGATCCGGGTGTCGGTCGGGGCGGCGTTGCGGACTCCCTTCGTCGAGGGCGTGACGGCGTCGGCGATGGTCGACGCGCTGGAGGCGCGCGGATTCGAGGTTCTGGCCCTGACGCCGTCGGCGACCGAGATGCTGTCCCAGCTCAAGCCCGCCCCGCGCACGGCGATTCTGCTGGGGTCGGAGGGACCCGGTCTGCCGGCTGAAGTCATCGCGCGCTGTCGGCCGCTGGCGATCCGCATGTCGGGCGGATTCGATTCCCTGAATGTCGCCACGACCAGCGCGGTGGCGCTGCACCACCTGACCACTTCTGGCATGGCTTGAGGCCGTCGGCGCGGAGCCGAAGGCGGTCAGAGGCGTTGGCTCTCTGAAATCGAGGGAGAGCGACATGAGCCTGCCGATGGCGTTGCTTCTGGTCGGCGCGCTGGCCTTTGTGGTCGCAGGCGCGGGATTCGCCTTTGTGCAGCCGCGTCGCTTCACGGATCGGGACGCGGATGGCGAGCCGGATGCGACGCCCGCAGAGATCGAGGGGGCGCGCAAGGACGACGGCTGGAATCGTGGTGACGAAGGCTAGCGCCAGAAACAAGAAAGCCGCCCCGAAGGGCGGCTGACTGTTTGTCGCGATGGAGGCCTGACCGGGAATCGAACCCGGGTGCAAGGATTTGCAGTCCTCTGCGTCACCACTCCGCCATCAGGCCATATGGGTCTCGAAACCGAGCCCCGAACCATCGCGAGGGGCGTCAGCTATCAGATCGGATTGTCGGCTGCAACGCACGGACCTATAAGCGCCGCAGATTTATTCGCTTACGCCGACCTGAAGGACCTCGGAACCATGGATTTCGCCGCTGCACGCAAGGTCATGCTGGACTCGCAAGTCCGTGTGAACGACGTCACGGACCGTGACCTGCAGGCCGCATTTGGCGCTGTCGAGCGCGAGCGTTTCTGCGCCGCCGACCGCGCCTTCTCCGCCTATGCCGACATCGAACCGGAAGTCGCGGGCGACCGTCGCCTGATGCTGCCGCGCGATCTGGGCAAGCTGATGCAGGCCCTGGACGCCCGCGCCGGTGAAAAGGCCCTGGTCCTGGCCGGTCCCTACGCCGCCGCTGTGCTGGCCCGCATGGGGCTGACGGTCACGGTTCAGGATTCGGACGCCGCGGTGTTCGAGGTCGCGGGCGCGGCCCTGGCCGACGAAGGCGTTTCGACCGTGGTCGCGCCGCTGAGCCAGCCGCAGGGCGAAGGCTATGACCTGATCGTCAGCGAGGGCGCCGTGCCGGTGCGTCCCGAATCGTGGATCGCCGCCCTGCGCCCCGGCGGCCGTCTGGCCGTGGTCGAACGCGCCGGGCCGATCGGCAAGGCGGTGCTCTATGTGCGTGGCCGCGAAGGCGTTTCGCGTCGCGAACTGTTCGACGCCGCGCCGCCGGTTCTGGCGGAACTGATTCCCGCGCCCGCCTTCGCGCTCTGAGCTTGAGGGCGGCGCGACGGAGACGCGCATCGGCTGCGTGAAAAAAACTTAACTGGCGCAGGGCGGGCAGAGCCTCCAACTACGCCATTCAGGCATTACGGGGCGCGCCGTTGGGGGCGTCAGGCAGGAATAGGTTCATGTTGAAACGCTCGCGCGCGCTCGCTTCGGTCGCTCTGATCGCTCTGGCCATGGGGGCCGGCGCGGCTCCCGCCGGCGCCGAGACCCTGCAGGAAGCGATCGGCCTGGCCTATCGCACCAACCCGACGCTGCTGGCTCAGCGCGCCAATCAGCGTGCGCTGGACGAGACCATCGTTCAGGCGCGTTCTGGCCTTCGCCCGACCATCAGCGCCTCGGCCGGGGTCGATTACAGCCGCGTGGACACCGACGCCCTCGGCGTGGTGGAAAGCGACGGCGCCACGGCCAGCGTCAGCCTGGCGCAGAATATCTGGACCGCCGGCCGCACCGCGCGGGGCATCGACGCCGCCGAAGCCAATGTCCGCGCCGGTCGCGAAAACCTGCGCGAAATCGAGCAGCAGGTGATGACCTCGGTCATCCAGGCCTATGCCGACGTGGTGCGGGACATGGAGATCCTGCGCATCCGCCAGGAAAATCTTACGGTCCTGCGCCGCCAGCTGGACGAATCCAACGCCCGCTTCGAAGTGGGCGAGATCACCCGCACCGACGTGGCTCAGTCCGAGGCCCGTCTGGCCCAGTCCGACGCCGATCTGGCCAACGCCCAGGCCCAGCTGTCGGTGTCGCGCGCGGCCTATGCCGCCGTCGTCGGCCAGGCGCCGACCAATATGGAAACCCTGCCGGTCCTGCCGGGCCTGCCGGCCGACTTTGACGGCGCGCTGGACGTGGCCCTGGTCGAGAACCCCGGCGTTCGCGCCGCCGCCTATGCCCTGCAAGCCGCCGAGGCCAATGTGGCGGCAGCGCGCTCCGAGTATCTGCCGTCGGCGCGTCTGACCGCGTCTTACGGCGGCACGGCGAACGACTTGTCGGGCTTTGACCTGACCGATCGCACCAGCTTCACGGCCGGCGCCACCGTCTCGGTGCCGCTGTTCACCGGCGGTTTGAACCGCTCGCGCGTGGCCCAGGCCCTGGAACGCGCCAACGCCGCCCAGATCACCGTCGAGGGCGAGCGTCGCGGCGTGCTGCAGACCGTCAGCTCGACCTACGCCCAGACGGTCGCCGCCAAGTCGACCCTGCAGGCTGGAGAGCAAGCCGTTCGGGCCGCCTCGGTCGCCGCCGAGGGCGTGCGTCAGGAGGCCCAGGTCGGCCTGCGCACCACGCTCGACGTGCTGAACCAGGAGCTGGAGCTGCGCTCGGCCCAAGTGACCCTGGCCAGCGCCCGTCGCAACGAATACGTCGCCCAGGCCCAACTGTTGGCCGCCATGGGCCGTCTGGGCGGGCCGAACCTGGATCCGTCGATCGCCGCCTATGACGCCGAGGCCAACTATAACTCGGTGCGCAACCGCGGCGGTTTGCCGTGGGACGGCGCGGTCGAAGCCCTGGATCGCGTCGCCTCGCCCTCGACCAAGCCTGCGGCCGACGCCGAAGACGCGCCGATCGACGCTCAGTTGAAGGGTGAAATCGTCCGCACCGCCCCCGGCAATTGATCCGGGATTAGCCTGACAGGCGAAAAACGTCCGTTGATTCCGACGGGCGTTGGTGCGACGACAGAGGCAAGGGGAGGGCGAGTCTGTTTGTCCGGCCCTGATCGTCGCCCGCCGCCCGGCGCCTGTCGGCGGTCCCTACAGGTTCAGCCCTCAAGGTTCTGCCATGACCGACCAGACCGCCCAGGAACCGACGATGGAAGAGATTCTGGCGTCGATTCGCCGGATCATCTCTGAAGACGACGCCCCGGCCGAAACCGCCGCCGCCGCGCCGGAGCCGGTTGTCGAGATCGCGCCTGAGCCCGTGCTGGAGGCTGCGCCTCTGGTCGCGGAACCGGCGCCCGTCGAGGACGAGGTGCTGGAACTGACCGAGCGTTACGAAGCGCCCGTCGCCGAATCGATCGGCGATCTGGACGTGGCCGACGTGGCGCCGTTCCCGGCCGCCCAGCCTGATCCGGCGCCCGCGCCGGCCGCCGCGCCTGATTATGATTCCCTGGTCGGCGAGAGCGCCGCCGCCAGCGCCGCCTCGGCCTTCGCCGGTCTGGCCGCCACCTTCCAGAAGCCGGAAGCGCCCGCCGCATCCGCGCCGCAGGACCTGCCGTTCGTCAGCGGCAATACGGTCGAGGCCATGGTCCAGGCCATGCTGCGGCCCATGCTGAAGGACTGGCTGGACGCCAACCTGCCGGGCATCGTCGAGGCCCAGGTACGCAAGGAAGTAGAACGCATCGCCCGCAACGCCGGCTAGCCCTTCGCTTCACCAGACACTAAGTCACTGAGGGCGGCTCCGGCGGGG
>NZ_DASWXW010000087.1:0-5246 GCF_036405315.1 Brevundimonas sp.
AACAGATACGGCCGCGCCCGCTGCTTCAGCAGTTGCACCACCGGCGCCGTGGCGCAGATGAACCCGCCCATGGCCCCGCCCAGCGCCTTGCCGAAGGTGCCGGTGACGAAGTCGACCTTGACCCCGCAGTGCGAGAACGACCCCCGCCCGCGCTCGCCCATGAAGCCGGTGACGTGGCAGTCGTCGACCATGATCAGGGCGCCGTACTGGTCCGCCAACGCCCGAATCCGGTCCAGCTTGGCGACATAGCCGTCCATCGAGAAGGCGCCGTCGGTGGCGATGATGATGTCGCGCGCGCCATCGGCCCGCGCCTGCTTCAGTTGCGCCTCCAGGTCCGCCATGTCGGAGTTGGCGAAGCGATACCGCTTGGCCTTGGACAGGCGCACGCCGTCGATGATGGAGGCGTGGTTCAGACTGTCGGAGACAATGGCGTCCTCGGCGGAAAACAGCGGCTCGAAGATGCCGCCGTTCGCGTCGAAGGCGGCGGCGAACAGGATGGCGTCTTCAAAGCCGAGATAGTCGGCGACGGCGCGTTCCAGCTCTTTATGAATTTCCAACGTGCCGCAGATGAAGCGGACCGAGGCCGTGCCCGCGCCCCACTTCTCCATCGCCTTGATGCCCGCCTGGGCGACGCGCTCGTCGCCCGCCAGACCAAGGTAGTTGTTGGCGCAGAAGTTCAGGACGTCGCGGCCGCCCACTGAAATGACAGGCCCCTGACGCGAGGCGATGACGCGCTCGGGCTTGGTCAGCCCCTGGGCGTCGATATCAGCCAGTTCGGCGGAGATGCGGTCGTAGAAGGCCGTATTGGTGCTCTGGATCATGATGGCTCCGCTACGCTGAATCCGGGCCGGTTTGAACCCCCGTTTTCAGTGGTCCTGGGCCGAATCTGTTCGAACGTCGCGCCCGACCAAAGGCTCCGTACGGAAAGAAATCGAGCGAGGCGGTTGCGTGATGATACACTATAACATATCAAGTTCTCGACATTGTAACGGGGATGCGTGCCTTGCGACTTCAAACCTTCCTGCTGACCGCCGCCGGGGCCACGGCCCTTTCGACCTCCGCCTTCGCCGCCCCCGCCGCTGACGAGGTGATCCAGACGGCGAAACAGGACGAGCCGACCGAGATCGCCGACGTGGTGGTCCGCGCCCTGCCCCTGGGCCGCGCCGGTGACGACGTGGGTTCGCACGTCGCCCTGCTGAGCGGCGACGAACTGGTTCACCGCCGCCAGTCGACCTTGGGCGACACGCTGAGCGGCATCCCAGGCGTCAACTCCGACACCTTCGGCGGCGGTGCCAGCCGCCCGGTGGTGCGCGGTCAGGCCGCCCCGCGCGTCAAGGTTCTGAGCGAAGGCGCGGGCCTGATGGACGCCTCGGAAGTCTCGCCCGACCACGCCATTTCCGGCGAGCCCCTGCTGCTGGAAGGCATCGAGATCCTGCGCGGCCCCTCGGCGCTTCTCTATGGCGGCGGCGCCATCGGCGGGGCGGTCAATCTGCTGGACAAGAAGATCCCGACCCGCGTCCCGGCCAACGGCGGCGAGGCCGTGGTCGAATATCGTCGCGGCTCGGTCGACAATGAAGAAGCCGGCGTGGTCGGCGCCACGGTCGGCGCCGGGAACTTCGCGGTCCGTATCGAGGCGGCGGCGCGCAAAGCCGACGACTACAAGGTCCCCGACTGGGACGAGCCGCGTCTGGACGGCTCCTACAACGAGACCTCGACCGCGACGCTCGGCGCCTCATACATCGGATCGCGCGGCTACCTGGGAGCGGCCTATACCGAACAGACCAGCGACTACGGTCTGGCCGGGCACACCCATGAATACGAGGGCTGCCATCCGCACGGCGACCACCTGCATTGCGGCGGCCACGACGATCACGACCACGACGGCCATGACCATGACGAGGGCGAGGAGCATGATCACGACCACGGCGTGCCCGAGGTCCGGCTGAAAAGCCGCCGCATCGACCTGCGCGGTGAACTGCGCGATCCCCTGCCTGGGATCGAGAACGTGCGTCTGCGCGCCGGCTACACCGACTATCAGCATCAGGAGCTGGAGGAAGGCGTCGTCTCGACCACCTTCACCAACGAAGGCTATGACGGCCGCATCGAGGCGCAGCACAAGCCGATCGCCGGCTTCAAGGGCGTGGTCGGCCTTCAACTGAGCAAGAGCGACTTCGCCGCCGTCGGCGAGGAAAGCTTCCTGGCCCCCAGCACGACCAAGAACACCGGCCTGTTCGTGATGGAGGAATACGAACTCGGCGACTGGCATTTCGAGGGCGCCCTGCGTCAGGAGTGGCAGGAGGCCTCGGCTCTCGGCCTGCCGGACGCCGAACACAAGCCCTTCTCGATCTCGAGTTCGGCGGTCTGGCACTTCATGCCCGGCTGGACCGGCGCGGTGTCGCTGTCGCGCTCGCAGCGCGCCCCCTCGGCGCAGGAGCTCTATGCCGACGGCGTCCACCTGGCGACCAACACCTATGAGATGGGCGACAGCGGCCTGGACGTCGAAACGGCCAATGCGCTGGAGCTGACGCTGCGCAAGACGGCGGGGTCCACGACCGCCTCGGTCAGCGCCTATCACTACGTCTATGACGATTACATCTTCGCCCGGACGCTGGATCAGTTCGAAGACTTTCGCCTGATCCAGTACAGCCAGGCCGACGCGACGTTTACCGGGCTGGAAGGCGAGGTGCGCCAGCAGCTGACGCCCTGGCTGTCGGCCACGGTCTTCGGCGACTATGTGCGCGGCGAGCTGAAGGGCGACGGGGGCAACCTACCCCGCATCCCGGCCGCCCGCGTCGGCGTCCGCGCCGAGGCCTTCGCCGGGCCGTGGTCGGGTGACGTCGAATACAGCCGCACCTTCAAACAGAACGACATCGCCGCCTTCGAAAGCGAGACGCCGGGCTACAACATGGTCAACGCCACCGTGGCCTATGACGTGGAGCTGGCGGGGGTGAAGTCGCAGATCTTCCTGCGCGGAACCAACCTGCTGGATGAGCTGGCGCTGAACCACGCCTCCTTCCTGGCCGAAACCGCCCCGCAGCGGGGCCGCAACCTGGTGGTGGGGGTGCGCGCCCGCTTCTGATTTCATCGGAGCCGAAAAAAGAAGGGGCGGCGTGCGACGGACGCCGCCCCTTCGTTCGTTAGACTGCTGTCGAGCCTGCCGTGACATTTCCACGTCATTACAGGCTGTTAATCTGACGGAGCCGATGCCGCCCCTATTCGGCGCACGTCGGTCTTCAAGCAGATAAACACCCAAGCTTTCGGTCTAACCAGGACTCTCCATGTCGCCCGTCGTTCTGCTTCTCGCTCTCACCTCGCTCGATCCCAATGCGGAGATGACGACCCCGGCGGCGGCGCCCCAGACCCAGACGCCCGCCGTGCCCGCCATCAACGAGCAGGAAGCCTACGACCTGGGCGAGATCCAGGCCGTCTCGACCAAGCGCCGGGGTGCGGCGCTGGGCGACTACGAGCCCGAACTGGTGCTGGATGAGGAACAGCTGAAAGCCTATGGCGCCAGCAGCATTCAGGAATTGATGACCCTGCTGGAGCCGGTGACGCGCAGTTCGCGCGGCGGCTCGCCAGTCTTCCTGGTCAACGGGCGGCGTATCTCGGGCTTCCAGGAAATCCGCGGCATCCCGCCCGAGGCCATCGAACGCACCGAAATCCTGCCCGAGGAAACCGCCCTCTCCTACGGCTACGGCGCCGACCAACGGGTGGTGAACTTCGTCCTCAAGGCGAACTTCCGCTCGCTGACCATGCAGGCCAGCATCCGCCGCCCGGACGAGGGCGGGCGCACGGTCAGCGACCTGGAAAGCAACATCCTGCGCATCGCCGGCAAGCAGCGCACGACGCTGGACCTGGAATACGAGAACGACACCCCCCTGTTCGAGACCGAGCGCGACCTCCAGCGCGAAGACGGCGATCCGAGCGACTACCGCACCCTGCTGGCCAAGCAGGAACAGGCCTCGGTCGCCGGTTCGGTCGTGCGCGACCTGAACGACACCACCGCCCTGACGCTGAGCGCCAGCCTGGAGGACACGTCGCGGCTGTCCTACCAAGGCCTGCCGAGCGTCCAGTTGGCCCTGCCGCCGTCCAGCGTCTCCCAGCAATTGTATCTGAACGCGCCCGACGCCCTGTCGCGCACGACCGACACCCTGGCGGGCAAGGTCGGCGCCCTGATGGACGGCTATCTGGGCGACTGGCGCTGGACGCTGACAGGCGGCTATGACCGCACCGAGACCAAGACCCGCACGGGGCGCGGACTGGATCAGGAAACCCTGCAGACAGGGGTGACGTCGGGCGCCATCGACCCCTTCGCCGACGTGGACCTGCTGCCGCGCCTGCCCTTTGACACCGCACGGTCCGTGTCCAGCAGCGGCAACCTCGAAGGCGTCATCAACGGAACCGCCTGGGAGGCGCCGGCGGGCGCCCTGACCTCGACCTTCAAGGTCGGCTTCGACACCCAGACGCTGGATTCCGAGAGCGTGCGCTCCGGCGTCTTCTCGGAACGATCGCTGTCGCGCGACCGGACCAGCGCCTCGGGTAACTTCAACCTGCCGATCGCCAGCCGTGACCGCGAGGTTCTGGGCGTGCTGGGCGACCTGTCGGCCAACCTGAACCTGGCCTATCAGGACCTGTCCGACTTCGGCGGCCTGAGCGCCTACACCTTGGGTCTGAACTGGTCGCCCTGGACGCCCATCAACTTCAACGTCAGCTGGAGCGACGAGCAGAACGCTCCGTCGATGTCGCAGTTGAACGACCCGACCATCTCGACCCCCAACGTGCCGGTCTATGACTTCGCCACCGGCCAGTCGGTCAACATCACCCGTATCGAAGGCGGCAACCCGGGCCTGTCCGAGGAAACCAAGCGCATCCTGAAGCTGGGCTTCAACTTCACGCCGTTGAAGGACAAGGATCTGCGGCTCACCGCCAACTACAGCCGTACAGAGGTCGAGGGCTCCATCGCCGCCTTCCCGACCATCACCCCGGAACTGGAAGCCGCCCTGCCGGAGCGTTTCACGCGGGACCTCGACGGCAATCTGCTGTCGATCGACGCCCGTCCGCTGAACTTCCAGAAGGCCGAGCAGCAGGAAATCCGCTGGGGCCTGAACTTCTCGACCCCGTTCGGCAAGCCCGATCCGGCGGCGGCGGCGCGCATGGGGCAGCGCGGCCCGGGCGGCGGACGTCCCGGCGGAAGCGGCGGTCCCGTGACGATGCGAATGGAAGGCGGCCCGCCCCCCGGCGGGGGC
>NZ_DASWXW010000088.1:0-2866 GCF_036405315.1 Brevundimonas sp.
GAGGGTGGTCGTCGGCGACGACGATGCGATCCATGAAAATCCTTCCCGCGCGCGGTTCTTTTTCGGGTCGAGGCCGCGCTGTGACGACACCATGCCGCGCCTCGACTTTGGTCGAAACTAGACCAATGGCTAATGGCCGCATACCGCCCCCGCGCGGAATGCTGCCGTCTCGAGGTTCGCATCAGATGAACCCGGGAGGACATGACATGGGAAGATTCCGCCTGCTCGGCGGCGCGGCCGCGGCTGCGCTCCTGTTCGCGCCCGGCGCCGTCCGGGCGCAGGACGCCAGTGCGGCCCTCGAGGCGCGCATCGCTCAGCTCGAAGCCGAGCTGAACAGCCTCAAGTCCGAAGTCGCCGCCGCGCGCACGCAGCAGACGACGCAATCGCAAGCCATGGCGCAGGACATCATCCGTCTGGAGGCCCGCCCGGCCGCGACGCCGCCCGCCCCCGCCGCCCCACGCGAGGAAGGTTTCCGCATCGGCGACCACACCGTGAAGTTCGGCGGCTTCATCAAGGTCGACGCCTCAGCCTCCCGCTACTCCGGCGGCGATCCCGCCAACGGCGACCTTTTGCGCGACTATCACCTGCCCGGCTCCATCCCTGTCGGCGGCGCGGACGAAGACACGGCGATGGACTTCAACGCTCGTCAGACACGCTTCTGGCTGACTACCGACGGCCTGGTCGGCGGCCACAAGGTCGGCGCCCGGCTGGAGATGGACTTCCAGAGCCTGCCCGGAACCGGCGACCAGCGTATCACCAGCGCCTCCACCCCTGCCCTGCGCCGCGCCTTCGTCACCATCGACAACTGGCTGATCGGTCAGGAGTGGACCAACTTCCAGAACACCGCCGTCCTGCCGGAATCGGCCGACTTCGTCGGCGCCGCCGAGGGCACGGTCTTCGCCCGCCAGGTCCAGGTCCGCTACACGCGCGGCCCCTTCTCGATCGCGGTCGAGAACCCCGAGACCACCGTCACCCCCTTCGGCGGCGGGACGCGCGTCATCGCCGACGACAACAGCCTGCCCGACCTGACGGCGCGTTACGCCGTCAGCCGCCCCTGGGGCGACCTGCAGTTCGCCGGTCTGCTGCGCCAGCTCAAGTATGAGAACCCGGCCAGCCATATCGACGACACGGCGACCGGCTGGGGCCTGTCGGCCTCGGCCAAGCTCAAGGTCGGGGCCCAGGACGACCTGCGCTTCATGCTGTCGGGCGGCGAGGGCGTGGGCCGCTATCTGGGGCTGAACTTCTCCAACGACGCGGTGCTGGACGCCTCGGGCCAGTTGGACGCCGTCGGCGTGATCGCCGGCTTCGCCGCCTATCGCCACGTCTGGACGCCGGGCTGGCGTTCCAGCCTGATCTGGTCGGCGCAGAAGGTGGACAACGACGTCCTGCTGACCGGAACCGGCGCCAACCGCTCGGCCCAGAGCCTCCACGCCAACCTCATCTGGTCGCCGGTCACGGCGTTTGATGTCGGGGCCGAACTGATGTTCGCTGACCGCAAGCTGGAGTCGGGACTGGACGGCGACATGACCCGTCTGATCCTGTTCGCCAAATACGGCTTCTAAGAAGACCAAGAACGAGACTGGAGGAAACGCGTGTCCACAGATCCGGAAATCTATCCCGTCCCCGCCGACCTGGCCGCCCGCGCCCACATGGACCGCGCCGGCTATGGCGCGGCCCGGATCGCCGCGCGCGAGACCCCGGACGCCTATTGGAGCGAACAGGCCAAACGCCTCGACTGGATGACCTTCCCGTCCAGGATCAAGGACGTGTCGTTCAAGAAGGAAGACTTCCGCATCCGCTGGTTCGAGGACGGGGTGCTGAACGTCTCGGCGAACTGCATCGACCGCCACCTGCCCCACCGCGCTGACGACACCGCCATCATCTGGGAGGGCGACGAGCCGACCGACAGCGAACGCGTCACCTACGGCCAGTTGCACGAACGCGTCTGCCGCATGGCCAATGTGCTCAAGGCCAACGGCGTCCAGAAGGGCGACCGCGTCACCATCTATCTGCCCATGATCCCCGAGGCCGCCTACGCCATGCTGGCCTGCGCCCGCATCGGGGCGGTCCACTCGGTCATCTTCGGCGGCTTCTCGCCCGACAGCATCGCCGGACGCATCGAGGACTGCGGTTCGACCTTCGTCATCACCGCCGACGAGGGCTGCCGCGGCGGCAAGAAGGTCCCGCTGAAGGCCAATGTCGACAAGGCGCTGGAAAAGGTCTCGGGAGTCGACGGCGTCCTGCTGATCCGCCACACCGGCGCGGACGTGGGCTTCGTCGCGGGCCGCGATCTGGACTACGAAACCGAGGCCGCCAAGGTCACGGCCCACTGCCATCCCGAGCCGATGCAGGCCGAGGACCCTTTGTTCATCCTCTACACCTCGGGCTCGACCGGCAAACCCAAGGGGGTGCTGCACACCACCGGCGGCTATCTGTTCTGGGCCAGCTACACCCACGAACTGGTCTTCGATTACCGTCCTGGCGAGGTCTTCTGGTGCACCGCCGACGTGGGCTGGGTGACGGGCCACTCCTATGGCGTCTACGGCCCCCTGGCCAATGGAGCCACGACCCTGCTGTTCGAGGGCGTGCCCAACTACCCCAGCGTCAGCCGCTTCTGGCAGGTCATCGACAAGCACAAGGTCGAGATCTTCTACACCGCCCCCACCGCCCTGCGCTCGCTGATGCGCGAAGGCGACGCACCCGTTAAGGCGACCAGCCGCCAGTCCCTGCGCCTGCTGGGCAGCGTCGGCGAGCCGATCAACCCCGAGGCCTGGCGCTGGTATCACGAGGTCGTCGGCGAGGGCCGCCTGCCCATCGTCGACACCTGGTGGCAGACCGAGACCGGCGGGGTGCTGGTTTCGCCCCT
>NZ_DASWXW010000089.1:0-32082 GCF_036405315.1 Brevundimonas sp.
ACCATCGGCACCAGGTTGTTGGAGATGTAGTCGATCGGATCGCGCATGAAGGCCTTTTTCGAATTCTGCCGGCGCGACTCGCTGCCGCGACCTTAGTCGCCAAGATATCACCACCCGACCCGCACGGCGCAAGGGTCGCGACGGCTGCTTATGCGCTCGCTCAATCGGATTCGGGAACCGCCGCTTGAGCGCGCTTCTGATCCCGCGCCATCAGCCCCTGGATCTCGCCGGCCTGATGCGACGCCGATGCTTGATTGAGCTCGGCGCCATACAGGGCCTTCAGATAGGCCATGTCCCAGTCGCTCAGGCTCGGGGTCTGCTGCGGATTACGGAACAGGTTGAGGATGGAATCGTAGCCCTGGGTGTCAGCATCCGGATCGACCTGTGAGAACGCCACCATGGCGGCGTAGTCAGCGATCTGGCGCATATCCAGACCATCGGCCCGGGCCATATCCACGATGATGATGACACGATTCAAGTCGTTCCGAATTGTCGTTCGCAGGCGACCGGACGTCGTCTTGGCGACCATAGGAGCACTCTCTCCGGGCAACCGGACGGCGACCGAACCCGTCTGGGAGTCGACCGGCACGCTGATATGCCACCAGCGCACGGGGTCCGAATTGCTCTGAAAGGCCTCGAGCGCCGCCCGGCTGCGGCTCATGCCCGCCCCGCCCGGCCAGAAGACATTGCGACGGGCCTCGACCAGCCCCCGCGCCATCGCCGAGCCGTCATCCGTTCCGATAATCAGGATGTTGGGACGACAGCCGGGCTCCCCGGGTTCGAGGCCGATTTCCATCGCCACTTCGGAAACGCGGTCCGCGAGGTACTGCGCCGCGTCGCCCCTCAGATTGGCCACGCCGACACAGATATTGTCCTGCCACCTCGCGGGTCCACGCCCGACGGGCGGAGCAGAGACCTCGTCAATAAAGCCCCGCACCTGCTCGTCCAGACGACGCCCCTGCACCACGATATCCTCAAGCGCGGTCGTGGTCTGGGCCCCATCGGCTTGCGGGGACCGCACCTGCTCGGCCGGCGCGATCATCATCGCCATGCTCATCAGGCCCGCCGCGAAAACTGCACCCATCACCACCCCTCCGGATTTCGTCGTTACATTACTGAAATCAGCATGCAGGCCGGAATGAGGCCCCGCGCGACGCACAGATTAATTCTTGGTCAGACCCCATGAAAAAGCCCTCGCGCCGAAACGCGAGGGCCTGTTCATCATCTGCGGTTGGCGAAGAGGGTTAACCCTCGTCTTCTTCCTTCAGCAGCTCTTCCTTGGTGATCGGGGTGTCCTTGACCTCGGCGACGCCGACGATCAGGTCGACGACCTTCTCTTCATAGATCGGCGCGCGCAGCTGGGCGGCGGCGTTCGGGTTCTGGCGGTAGAAGTCCAGAACCATCTTTTCCTGGCCCGGGTAGTTGCGGGCTTCGGCCATGATGGCGCCCGACAGTTCCTGGTCCGTCACGCCGACGTTGTTGGCGCGACCGATTTCGGCCAGCACCAGACCCAGGCGCACGCGGCGCTCGGCGATCTTCTTGTACTCGGCCTTCAGCTCGTCTTCCGACTTCTTGGCGTCGTCTTCCGGCAGACGGCCGGCGTCCTTGTCAGCCGACACCTGGGCCCAGATGCCTTCGAACTCGGCTTCCACCATCTTCGGCGGCAGGGCGAAGTCGTGGGCTTCGTCCAGTTGGTCCAGCAGGGCGCGCTTCAGCTTGAAGCGGGCGGCGCCGGCGTACTGCTGGTCCAGGTTGGCCTTCAGCAGCTCTTTCAGCTTGTCCAGCGACTCCAGGCCGATGCGGGTGGCGAACTCGTCGTCGATCTTGGCTTCGGCCTCGGCCTTGATGGCCTTGACCTTGACGTCGAACGTGGCGGCTTTGCCGGCCAGGTTCTTGGCCTGGTATTTTTCCGGGAAACTCACTTCGATCGTGCGCTCTTCGCCGACCTTGGCGCCCTTCAGCTGCTCTTCGAAGCCCGGGATGAAGCGGTTGGAACCGATCACCAGGTCAGCATCCTCGGCCGAACCGCCTTCGAACACTTCACCGTCCAGCTTGCCGACGAAGTCGATGGTCAGCTGGTCGCCTTCGGCGGCCTTGACCGACTTGCCAGTCTTGTCTTCGTAGGTCTTGGCCTGCGAGGCCAGTTCCTTCAGGGCTTCGTCCAGGTCTTCGTCCGAAGCGGTGTAGGTCGGGCGCTCCAGCTTGAGGGTCTTGGGGTCGACCGGGGTGAAGTCGGGCATGACTTCCAGGGCCATTTCATAGGCCAGGTCTTCCTGACCGGCGATGACCTTGTCCATGTCCGAGATCAGCTTCATCTCGGCCGGAGCGGCCGGACGGATCTTGGCGTCGTCCAGGGCCTTCTGGCTGGTTTCGTTCAGCGAGGCGTTGATGATTTCGCCCATGAAGTCACGGCCGAAAGTCTTCTTGACGTGCGCGGCCGGCACCTTGCCCGGACGGAAGCCCTTGAGCTTCATCTGCGGCGCGACTTCCTTGATGCGCGCTTCGAGCTTTTCGTTCAGCTCGGCGACGGGGATGGTCACCGCGAGCACGCGGCTGAGGCCTTCGTTCGACTTTTCGACGACTTGCATGGTCGGGATTCTGACGCTCTGTGGCGACGCCGAACGGCGCGCGCGGTGGATAAAGCAATAGGGCCGCCCTTTTTGGAGCGGCGCCTCGAAGCCCGCCCTTATGTCGAGAAGGGGCCGAAAGGTCAACGCGCGCGGGTTCCTTTGCCGTTCAGCCGTCGCTATCTGGAATACCATGAGCCAGAACCCCGCCCCCATCGGCGTCTTCATCACGCCCGTCACGCCGCTGCAGCAGAACTGCACCACTGTCTGGTGCACGAAGACGAACAAGGCCGCCGTCATTGATCCCGGCGGCTCGGCGGATGCGATTCTCGGCGAGATCGCGCGGCGCGGCCTGACGCTGGACGCCATCTGGATCACCCACGGCCACCTCGACCACGCGGGCGGCGCGGCGGACATGCAGGAAAAGACCGGCGTGGACATCATCGGCCCCCACGCCGAGGATCAGTTCTGGATCGACCTGATTCCCACCCAGGGTCAGAAGTACGGCCTGCCCGAGGCCCGCACCTTCACCCCGACCCGCTTCCTCGCCGACGGCGAGACCCTGTCCCTGGGCGAGACGACCTGGGAGGTCGTCCACTGCCCCGGCCACACCCCCGGCCATGTCGTCTTCTTCAACCGCGAGGCCCGCTTCGCCCAGGTCGGCGACGTCCTGTTCCAAGGCTCGATCGGCCGCACCGATTTTCCGCGCAGCGACCACGCCGCCCTGCTGCACGCCATCACGCAAAAGCTATGGCCCCTGGGCGACGACGTGACCTTCGTGCCGGGCCACGGGCCCCACTCCACCTTCGGGGCCGAGCGGCGGACCAATCCCTACGTCTCGGATCAGGCCATGTCGCGCGCACCGCTAGCCCGCCCGGCGACGGGTCCGTCCTGATCTAACGCGCGGCCAGAAGGCCGATCAGCACTCCCAGGCCCAGAGCGTAGAGGATCGCACGGACCGGCTCCTCGCGGATGGCGTCGCGCGCGTGTTTGACGCGATGGTCCGCCCAGGCGCGCGCTTCGGCGGCGTCCTCGCGCACGGCCTGGCGGAGCGGACGCGGGGGAATATTGCGCGCGATGATAGCGTCCGCCTCCTGTTCCAGACGCAGGCTTTCAGTCGCCGTTCCATTGACGATGTCTTCCGGCGAGACGTCGGGAACATGGGGCTCAGCCATCGGTCGATCTCCAGGTGTTTCAAGGGGCTGTTCCTGAACCCGTCGGGTCGCCGCCGGTTCCTGACTGAACGGGACCGGCGACTGGCGCGCGCTGTCGTTTCGGGAACACGCCGTCCCGCGCCCCCATCCCCTCCCTTGGACCGACCGCCCACAGAACAAGGAAATGGCGCTTGTTCGGAACCTCGTCGGCGGCGCCGGGTTCTCTCCGGCAAGCGCCACCGTCTTTGAAAGGAACAGCCGAATGGCCGAAGGTCAGCCCACCCGCGGGTCCGGTGTTTCCAAGCGAGGCTTCGCCTCGATGGACCCCGAACGCCAGCGCGAGATCGCCCGCAAGGGCGGCGCCAGCGTTCCCAGCGAGAAACGCAGTTTCTCGCAGGATCGCAGTCTTGCGGCGCAGGCCGGTCGCAAGGGCGGCGAGGCCTCGCACGGCGCACGCAACAAGGCCGATACGGATGACACGACTCCGAAACGCTAGGGCGTTGAACCTTACTGCATAGGCGGCGCGGCCTCGAGGCGGCGCCGCCGTTTCCATGCCCGGGAGGGCTAGGCGGCCAACAGAGCCAGGGCCACGGCCGGATCGTCGCTGACCTCGAACGCCTCCAGCCGCCATCCCGAAGCCTCGGCCAGTTCGCGCACGGACGCCTGATCAAACTTGCGCGAGCTTTCAGTATGGATGGTTTCCCCCTCGGCGAACCGGAACGCCAGCTTGCCCAGACGGACCGTCATCGGACGCAAGGCCTTCAGATGCATCTCCATCTGCGAGCGCGCGTCGTTCCAAAGGGCGCGATGGACAAAGCCAGCCTCGTCGAAGTCGGTCCCCAACTCTCGATTGGCGCGAACCAGAACATTGCGGTTGAAGGCGGCGGTGACGCCCTGGGCGTCGTCATAGGCCGCGACCAGAGTCGCAGGCGATTTCACCAGGTCGACGCCCAGGATGAAGAAGGCCCCCTGCCCCAGAACCTCGCGCGCCGATTGCAGGAGGCGCTTCGCCGCTTCCGGCGTCAGGTTGCCGATGGTGGACCCCGGAAAGAAGCCGACCCGCCGCCCTGGTCCAGCTTCCGGCGGCGGCGGCGCCAGGTGCTCGAAGTCGCCGACGATCGGCAGGACCTTGAGGTCCGGGTAATCGGCGCGAATGCGCTCCGCCGCCTCGCTCAGCGCCGCAGGACTGATGTCGATCGGTACATAGGCCGCGAGATCCGGCGCGGCGTCCAGCACGATCCGTGTCTTCTCGCTCGCGCCTGAGCCCAGTTCGACCAGGACCGCGCCCGCGCCGAAGCGATCCGCCCATTGGGGTGCCACGCGCCGCAACAGCGCCGCTTCCTGACGCGTCGGATAGTATTCAGGCAGGCGCGTGATGTCCTCGAACAACCGCGACCCTTCGGCGTCGTAGAACCACTTCGGGGGCAGCGCCTTCTGTCGTTCGGACAGACCGGCGATCAGATCCTGGCGAAAGGCGTCTGTCGTGTCATCGCCCATGAGGCTCTCCTCCGGCGCGGCGTCCGAAGCCAGCCGCACCCCCGAGAACGCCCAGCGCTGGTGCGGATAGAAGAAGTTGCGATAGCTGACCCGGCGATGGTCCGGCGGCGTCGCGAACGATCCCCCGCGCAACACCATCTGATTGGCCATGAACTTGCCGTTGTACTCGGCGGCCGTCCCTTCGGTCGGCTGAAATCCCGGATATGGCGCATAGGCGCTGGCCGTCCACTGCCACGCCTCGCCGTCCAGATTGGAAAAGTCCGCCGGCCGTCTGCGCGCGGCCTGCTCCCACTCCGCCTCGGTCGGCAGGCGCCGCCCCGACCAGCGCGCAAAGGCGTCGGCCTCGTAGAAGCTGACATGACGAACGGGCTTCGCCGGATCGACCGGCCGTCTTCCGGCCAGCGTCATGACGCTCCAGCCCGCCGCCTCCTTGCGCCAGTAGAGCGGCGCCGACCAACGCTCCGCCTGGACCACCGCCCACCCATCGCTCAGCCACAGCTCGGGACGGCCATACCCTCCGTCCTCGATGAAGCGGATCCAGTCGCTGTTGCTCACCAAATCCGCCGCCAGGGCGTAGGGCTCCAGCCAGACCTGGTGTTCAAGGCGCTCATTGTCGAAGGCGAAGCCCTCTGCGCTGGCCCCGATGCGCGCCAGACCCCCATCGAACGAAATCCAGCCGCCTCGCGCGGCATCGCCCCGCCCGAAGCGCGGCTCGACGTCATAGGCCGCTGGATCCAGCGGCGAACAGGCCATCAGGTGCAGGAGGTCCATCAGGAACAGCTCCTGATGCTGCTGCTCGTGATGCAGGCCCAGTTCGAACAGGTAACGCTCAAGCCCGCCCCTCAGTCCGTCGGCCAGCAGGGCCTCCATTCGGGCGTCGATCTTGGCGCGATAGGCCATGACCTCGGCCAGACCAGGTCGCGTCATCAGACCGCGCATAGGTCGCTCGACCCGATCCCCCAGCGCTTCGTAATAGGAGTTGAACAGGGGCTGCAGGCAGGGATCGACCGGCTGGTAATCGGGCCGGGCGCCCAGCAACATGACTTCGAAGAACCAACTGACATGACCAAGATGCCACTTGCCGGGGCTGGCGTCGGGCATCGACTGGGCCGCCAGATCCTCGGCCGACAACCCTTGGGCCAAACCCGGCAGCGCCGCCCGCACACGACGGTAGCGTTCAAGATCGCTTTCGACGCTCATCGCCACCCGAACGGGCTGTGTCATTCGCACCCAGCGCCTTTCCACCTTGCCCACGCCGATGCGGCGCCGACGATAGTCAATGCCGGTTGATCGACCCCGGTTCCGTGCGATCAGATGCGTCCGGCGGGGAACAGTCGCCGGGACGCGACGTTCCTCAAGCGCCCTCGACCCGCCGCCGGGTCGTCCGCCAGAGTTCAGGACCTCCGTTGCATGCCCCATGTTCGCGTGCCTGAAGGGCCGCCGACAGCAGGCCCCCGCCGTCCAGCCGGCATTATCGACCCAGCCGACTGGCGTGATACGATCATGGGCTTCATTCCATCCCTGCGCGCCTTCGCCTTTTCCCTGTCGCGCAACGGGGCGGATGCGGATGATCTGGTTCAGGAGACCCTGGCCAAGGCCTGGGCGCACCGGGCGCGGTTCGAGCCGGGAAGCAACCTCCGCGCCTGGCTTTTCACCATTCTGCGCAACAGTTGGTACACGGGCGCCGCCAAGCGCCGACGAGAAGTCCCCGACGAGGAAGGCCGCTACGCCGCCGGGCTGACCGCCGAGGCCAGCCAGGAATGGACCGCCGAGCTGACGGCCCTGCAGGCGGCTCTGAACGCCCTTCCGCCCGAACACCGCGAGGCCATCGTCATGGTGGGCGCGGCGGGCCTGTCCTATCAGGAAGCCGCCGACATATCGGGCTGCGCCGTCGGCACGATCAAGAGCCGCGTCAATCGCGCGCGCCATCGCCTGGCCTTGCTGCTCGACATGGAACCCCCTGTCGAAGCTGACCAAAATGTAATCAAGGATGACAGCTAGGCAGAAGGAACGCCGCCTCGTCTACCCAGTTTTAGGGACAGACCCGGGAGAGTCGATCATGATGAACCCACTTCATACCCAACTCCGCAACCCGTCCGATCAGGACAACCCGTCTATGAACGCCTCCAAAGAGGAGAGAAGGGAAACAGGTCTTGTCGGATGGATTCGTCGCCATTTCGGCGCCGAACACCCGCAGCGGCATAGCCCCAACTTCTTCGTCAGCGACGTGACGGAAGGCGGCATTGGTTCGCACCATCGCCACCAAGTATATCGGCCCGACAAGCGGCACTGATAGCTGAAACAGTCGCATAGCGGCATAGGCGAAGGGGCCATAGCGAACTGCTACGGCCCCGTTTCTTGTTCAGTGACGGCCGCTATGCTTGGCGTACTCCAGCCGCGCGATCGTGCGATTGTGCACCTCGTCCGGGCCGTCGGCGATCCGCAGGGTCCGCACCGTGGCGTAAAGCTCGGCCAGAGGCGTATCGCCCGACACCCCCGCCCCGCCGAACGCCTGAATGGCGTCGTCGATGACCTTTAGCGCCATGCGCGGCGCAGCGACCTTGATCTGGGCGATCTCGGACTTGGCCCCCTTGGCCCCGACCTCGTCCATCATCCAGGCGGCCTTCAGGACCAGCAGACGGCACATCTCGATATTGGTGCGCGCCTCCGCCACGCGCTGCTCCCACACCGAATGCTCGGCCAGGGTCTTGCGGAAGGCGGTGCGCGTCAGCAGTCGCTCGACCATCAGCTCCAGCGCCCGCTCCGCCGCCCCGATCACCCGCATGCAGTGGTGGATGCGGCCCGGCCCAAGCCGCCCTTGCGCGATCTCGAAGCCCCGCCCCTCGCCCGCGATCAGATTCGAGACCGGCACGCGGACATTCTCCAGCACCACCTCGGCGTGACCGATCGGCGCCTCGTCATAGCCAAACACCGACAGCATCCGCTCGACGCGGAAACCGGGCGTGTCCGTCGGCACGATGATCTGGCTCTGCTGCTGGTGGGTGGCCGCGTCCGGATCCGTCTTGCCCATGACGATGGTCATGGCGACGTTGGGGTGGGCCATATTGGTCGACCACCATTTGCGCCCGTTGATCACATAATGATCGCCGTCGCGAACGATGCTGGTCTGGATATTGGTTGCGTCCGACGAGGCCACATCCGGCTCGGTCATCAGGAAGGCCGAGCGAATCTCGCCCGCCATCAGGGGCGCCAGCCACCGCTCCTGCTGCACGGCGTCGCCGTACATATGCAGGACTTCCATGTTGCCGGTGTCAGGGGCGTTGCAGTTGAACACCTCGGCCGACCACAGGCGACGGCCCATCAACTCGGCCAGGGGGGCGTACTCCAGGTTGGTCAGCCCCGCCCCGTGATCGCCTGGCAGAAACAGGTTCCACAGCCCGGCCTCGCGCGCCTTGGTTTTCAGCGCCTCCATCACCGGCGGCTGAACCTTGGGATTGGCATGAACCTGGGCGCGATATTCCGCCTCGGCCGGAGCCACATGCTCATCGATGAAGCGCGACAGATGCGCACGCCACATCAGACCGCGTTCGGATAGGGCGAAGTTCATGGTCGTATCCTCAGGTTTTCAACGCGCTTCTTCGAGCGCCGACAGCAAAACGGCGCGACCCCGAGGGAGCCGCGCCGTTCTGGTTCTGGTTGCTCAGGAACGCATCAGCGTTTCAGCAGAGGCGCCAGCTTCTGGGCGATCATCATGTCGCCGGCGATCTTCAGCTTGCCCTGCATGAAGGCCATCATCGGGTCCAGCTTGCCTTCCGACAGGGCGATGAAGTCGTCCCATTTCATCGAGACAGTGGCGTCGGCGGGTTTGTCGTCGTTGCTGACCGAGTTCGGCACGGAAACAGCGTCGATGAAAATCTGACCGACGTCGCCCAGGTCCAGCCTGACGGTCTTGCCCAGGCCCGAGTTTTCGCCGACGGCGCCGCGGATGTGTTCGGTGACGGAAGCCAGATCGGCCATGTGCGTCTCTCCCAAGAGAAGGTTGAGGCGAAGGCGTAGCCCGCCCCGGCGGCGGCGCCAAGATCACGCAAGGGAAGGCGCGACCGCCTTCCCTTGCTTTGTCCTCAAAAACCCAGCCCCAGCGTCGCCACCAAACGACTGTCGCTCAGATCGCTGTCGACGTCCGTGTCCCAGTAGCGCAGATCGAGCGAGATCTTTTCCGTGACGCCGAACTTCACCCCCGCGTTCCAGGTGGCGTAGTCATCACCCACGTCGAGATACTGTTTGCCGTAGGCGCCGCTCAGGCTGATGTTGTCGCGCAGCGCATAGCCGAGACTGCCCTCGACATAGGTCGTCTGCTCGTCCGGTCCGAAGAAGTCTGGCGAATAGTAGATGGCCGCACCCGCCGTCACCGGCCCGAAGCCGCGAGACACCGCCGCCTTGAACTCGACGTTGTCGTAGTCGGCCCCATTGGGCGCGCCGATGTAGTGATAGGCGATCACCCCGACGTTGAAATCGAAGCCTCCGCCCGACACGGCGACCCCGCCGTAGATGTCCAGCTCCGCGTCGGTGTCGTCGCCGAAATCCACCTGCGACGCCCAGGCTCCGGCGTAGAATGGGCCGACCGTCGCATCCACGCCGCCCTGCACGGTCGGGCTAGCGTCAGTCTGGCTGAAGCCCCGGAAGACGTAGTCGCTGGTGACGGCCGCGTTGAACGCAACCTCCGGCTGGACCTGGGCCTGGGCCGCACCGGCGCCCAACGACAGCGCCAACAGTGAAACGCAAGCAAGAGCAACTCTCATGACATATCCCCTCGAAATCTGATTGTTTTTTCGGTCACGCCTACTCATCCGGCCGCGGGTGGAGCGCGGCCGGGCCGTGGTTCGAGGATGGGACGCGGCGGGGAGGCGCCGCGCCCCGCCCCGCCTAGACGCCGTCCAGCACTTCGCCGTGCAGGTGAGCGTCCAGGCCTTCCGTTTCCTGTTCGTCGGTGACGCGCAGGCCCGTGGTGTATTTGCAGATCAGCAGGATGATCAGGGTGCCGACCGCGCTCCACAGGATGGTCCAGACCAGTCCCAGGGCCTGAGCCCCGATATTGGCCCCTTCCGACAGGCTGTTGATCGCGGTGGAGGCGAAGACCCCCGTCAGCAGGGCGCCGACGAGGCCGCCCGCGCCGTGCAGGCCGAAGGCGTCCAAGCTGTCGTCATACTTGAGTAGCTTCTTCAGCCAGACCGACGAGACGTAGCAGGCCGGACCGGCGATCAGGCCGATGATGACCGCCCCCTTGGGATCGACGAAGCCCGCCGCCGGGGTAATAGCAACCAGACCGGCGATGACGCCCGACAGGACCCCGATCAGCGACCACTTCTTCTTGTAGACCACCTCGACGAACTTCCAGGTCAGCGAGGCCGCGGCCGCCGCCAGCAGGGTGTTGATCAGGGCCGCGCCCATCAGGCCGTTGGCCGCGCCGGCCGAACCGGCGTTGAAGCCGATCCAGCCGACCAGCAGCAGCGAGGCGCCGATCATGGTCAGAACCGGGTTGTGCGCCGTGATGGGCTCGACGCCGTAACCCTTCCTCGGCCCCAGGAACAGGGCGCAGACCAGGCCCGCGACGCCCGAGTTGACGTGCACCACCGCGCCGCCGGCGAAGTCCAGCACCCCCTGTGCGCCCAGGAAGCCGCCGCCCCAGACCCAGTGGGCGATCGGAGCATAGACAATCAACGACCACAGGGCCGTGAACAGCAGCATGCCCGAATACTTCAACCGCTCTGCGAAGGCCCCGGTGATCAGCGCGGGGGTGATGATGGCGAAGGTCAGCTGGAACGAGACCCAGAGAAACTCCGGGATGCCCGGCAGCAGGCTGTGCGCCGTGTCCACCGTCACCCCGTTCAGGAACAGGGCGTCCAGACTGCCGATATACTGGTTGATCCCTTCGTCGCCGTTCGTGCCGAAGGCGATGGTGTAGCCGGCGATGAACCAGGTCAGCGACACCACCGCGAAGGCGGCGACCGACTGGGTGATGGTGGCGATCACGTTTTTGCGGCGCACCATGCCGCCGTAGAAGAGCGCAAGGCCCGGCAGGGTCATCAGCAGGACCAGGGCAGTGGAGGTCCCCAGCCAGGCCGTGCCCGCCGCATCCAGCTCCAGCGGAACCTGATGTGAAAACAGCGCCGGAGCAGGCTCCGACGCTGTTACAGCGGCGCTGGCGATATTGGCGACAGTGGCGGCATCAGGCGCGGCGAGCGCCGCTCCGACGGCGAACAATCCGCCGGTTAGACAAAGCAGGGCAAGGAGCCCCGGCAAGCTGTGTTTGAACTGCGTCATGCGTGTATCCCCTCATGCATTTTGCAGTTGCGAACTGTTTATCGCATCTGCAAAATCGACAAGAGGAAAAGCGCCTGTCCCTGAGAATTTTTCACCCCTCGATCACAATTCCTCAGCCAGTCGCAGCATGAAGATATCGAAAATCGCCTTCATGGAGACCTAGACTTACCCAAAGTGCGCCAAACCGGTCGAAAAACTATCCGCCCTTGGCGACTGACATGGTTTTGCAATCCCGTCGTTCGCGTCTGGCTATGGTGCTCCTCCCCGCCACAGGGAGGGAAGAAGGATGACGACAGCCCTGCCTCCTGACGAGGCCCACCTGGATGCGCTTTGGCGCGAACGATTTGGACAACCCATGCCGATGATCGGCGCACCGGACATTGCCCGGCGAATCCTGCGCCAGGACGGCGTTTCGCCTCAGGCGCTGAAACCTGTCGACAGGACAGGCGACTGATTATCGTCAGGATCCGCGCCGATTTTCGGCAAGGCGGTCTGGCGGAGACGGAGGGATTCGAACCCTCGGTACCCCTTACAGGGTACGACGATTTAGCAAACCGTTGCCTTCAGCCACTCGGCCACGTCTCCGGCAGGCGGCGTGGATAGCGGGTCATTCGCCCCGGCGCAACGGGGGAGCTGAAAACTGTCGCGTTAACGGGGGATAGACAGGCTGTATGCCACGAATATAGGCCTGTTCTACGCCACAGGATCACACTGTTCGCCTCATGACGTCCGCCGACACCCTCTTTCCTGCAGCGGATGACTCCGGCGTACAGGCGCGACGCGTCCGCGAATCGGCTTCGGCGGCGCGTGATTCGTTCTCGATGCCCGGAAAGGCGCGGCGCGGCCCGTTCCGGCCCGACCTGTGGCTGAACACCCGCCAACGCAACGCCACGCGGTTGCGCGTCTTCCATTTCCGCGTGCTGGATATTCTGGGCGTCACAGCCGCGACGATCGTCGCCGTCGCGCGTCTCGCGGACGGCGCGCCCCTCTCGGCGCGACTGGTTGACGCAGCGCCGCTCATCCTTGGCGCCGTGGCCGTTCTAAGCCTGCTCCGATCGCTGGGCCTCTATCGGTTCGACAAGAGCCACGGCTTCCTGTCGCATCTGGCGTCCGTCGCCTGCGTGATCGCCATCGGCGCGGCGCTGACCTTCATTCTTGGATACGCCCTGCATGGCGCCATGACGCCGTGGGGCGGCTATAGCCGCTGGAGCGCGGGCGTTCTGGCCCTCTTGCTTGCGGCCCATGCGGCCTGGAGCCTTCTGGTCGCGGACTGGCGCCGCAAGGGCGCCCTGACCCCCAATATCGTCGTCGTCGGCGCCACCCGCCACGCCGAGCGCCTGATCCAGGAGGCGCTGCAGCGCCGCGATCTCAATGTGCTCGGCGTGTTCGACGACCGCCTGGCCCGTTCGCCCGATGCTGTGGAGGGGGTACCGGTGCTGGGCGAGGCCGACGCCCTGCTGAACCACCGGCTGACGCCCTATGTCGACCGCATCGTCCTGGCCATCGATCCCAAGGCCGAGTCGCGCGTGCGCGACCTGACCGCGCGCCTCGGCGCCCTGCCCATTCGCCTGACCCTGCTGATCGACCCCAAGACCGCCGAACAGCGCAACGCCGCGCTGGAAAAGCTGGCCCAGGCGCCGATGGCGCCGCTGGAAGGCCCTGTTGATCCTGATCGTCGCGCCTTCAACAAGCGCCTTCAGGACGTGGTTCTGGCGTCGATCGGTCTGGTCCTGCTGTCGCCCTTCCTGCTGCTCATCGGCTTGCTGGTCCGCCTGGACAGCGACGGTCCGGCCCTGTTCCGTCAACGCCGGCACGGCTTCAACCAGGAAGAGATCGTAGTGTGGAAATTCCGCACCATGCGACACGCCGCCGCCGACGCGACCGCCAGCCGTCAGGTCACGGCCGACGACGACCGCATCACGCGCATAGGTCGTTTCCTGCGCGCCACCAGCCTGGATGAGTTGCCGCAACTGCTGAACGTGATCCGGGGCGAAATGTCGCTGGTCGGGCCGCGTCCGCACGCCATCGGCATGAAGACCGGCGCGGTGGAGTCCGCCCGTCTGGTCGCCGAATACGCCCACCGCCACCGCATCAAGCCCGGCATGACCGGTTGGGCCGCGATCAAGGGCTCGCGCGGCCCCATGCACACCGCCCCCGAGGTGCGTCGCCGCGTCCAGCTCGACATCGACTACATCGAGCGCCAGTCCTTCTGGCTGGACCTGTGGATCATCGCCGTCACCATTCCCGTCCTGCTGGGCGACCGGATGTCGGTGCGCTGATGTTCTGGCGCGGGGTGCTGGGCTATCTGCCCGCCAACATCATCCAGGGCGTCGTCGGCTTCCTGGCCATCATCGTCTACACGCGCCTGCTCAGCCCCGAGGACTTCGGCCGCTACGCTCTGGCGTTTTCCGTCATGACCATGGCCCATGTGGCCACCTTCAGCTGGCTGGAGGCCGCCATGGCGCGATTCTGGGCCGCCCAGCGCGAAGGCGCCGACATGGCCAGCCATTTCGCCAGCCTGTATCGCACCGCCTTCATCCTGACCGGTCTGTTCCTGCCGCTGGCGGGCCTGATCGTCTGGCTCTGGCCCATGCCGCACGATCTGCGCCTGCCGATCGCCGTCGGTCTGATCGGCATCCCGGTGCGCTGCCTGACCAAGCTGGCGCAGGAGCGGTATCGCGCGGCGGGCGAGGTGCGAAAGGCCGCCAGCCTCGACATCTGGAACACCCTGGCCGGTTTCGGCGTGGGAGCGGCCTTCGCGCTGGGCGGCGCTGGCGGCGCCTCGCCGCTGGCGGGCCTTCTGATCGCCCCCCTGTTCGCCCTGCCCTTCATCCTGCCTGGCGAACTGCGCGAGGCGCGCAGCGGCTACATCGATCGCGAACGGCTCAAGACCTATGCCGTCTACGGCTACCCGATCGCCGCCTCCCTTGGCCTGGCCATCGTCCTGTCATCCACCGATCGCTTCCTGCTGGCCCTGTTCATGGACGAGGCGGCGGTCGGCGCCTATCATGCGGGCTACAGCATCGCGAACCGCACCCTGGACGTCCTGTTCATCTGGCTGGGGGCGGCGGGCACGCCCGCCCTGGTCATGGCGCTGGAGCGCGGCGGACGCGAGCAACTGGCCGCTGCCGCCCGGGAACAGGCCTCGACCCTGGTCCTGATCGGCCTGCCCGCCGCCGTCGGCGTGGCCTTGGTGGCGCGCCCGCTGTCGGAGTTCATGATCGGCGAGAATTTGCGCGACGCCGCGACTCTGGTGACGCCGTGGATCGCCCTGTCGGCCCTGCTGTCGGGCCTCACCGTCTACTACTTCCATCAGGCCTTCACCCTGGGCCGTCGCACCGGCTGGCTGCTGACGGCGATGTGCGTGCCCGCCCTGACCAACGTCGCGCTCAACGTCGTGCTGATCCCGCCGTTCGGCGTTCAAGGCGCGGCCTGGGCCACGGCGGCCAGCTTCGCCGTCGGCTTGCTCGCCTCATGGGGCATGGGACGCCGCATCCTGCCCCTGCCGGTGCCGTGGCGCTGTCTCATGACCTGCGGCGTCAGCTGCGCCGCCATGGCGCTGGCCGTCTGGTTCCTGCCGCCCATCGGCGGCTTTCCCGAACTGATGCTGGACGCCTCCGTCGGCGCCGCGGTCTATGGCGTCTGCGCCTTCGCCCTGAACGCGGGCGGCGCACGCGATCTGGCCACGCGCCTGCTGGGAGCCTTCCAGGCACGGAGGGCCGCGGCATGAGCGCCTACGTTCACGACAACGCCGCCTGGGCCGCCGCCAGACCGATGCTGTCGGTTCTGATCCCCTTCCTGCGCGACGATCCCGAGGCCCTGATCGCCCTGCTCGACCGCGAAGCCTCATCGCTGAACGGCGCCGCCGAGGTCGTCCTGCTGGACGACGGCACCGGGGATGCGGCGCTCACCGCTCGGCTGATCGCCCGGATCGACGCCTGCGCCCTGCCGATCCGCCTGATCTCCCTGTCCGAGAACGAGGGCCGTTCAATCGGTCGCAACCGCCTGGCCGCCGCCGCGCGGGGGTCCGGCCTGCTGTTCCTCGACAGCGACATGCGTCCCGACCATGACCGCTTCCTGCGCATCTGGGCCGATCTGGCCGCCACAGGCGGGGCGGCGGCGGCTTTCGGCGGCTTCTCCTTGCTGCAGGCCCCTGACGACGCCCGTTTCGCCGTCCATCGCAGCATGGCGGCGCGCTCGGACTGCACGCCCCGCGACCAGCGCGCCTTGCAGCCCGAGAAGCACGTCTTCACCTCCAATCTGCTGATCCGACGCGACGTGTTCGAGGCCGAGGCCTTCGATCCCGGCTTCACGGGCTGGGGCTGGGAGGATGTGGAATGGGCCATGCGCGTGTCGCGCCGCTTCAAGGTCGAACACGTCGACAATCCGGCCACCCACATGGGCCTGGACACGGTCGAGATCCTGGCGGCCAAATATGAGCAGTCGGCGCCCAACTTCGCCCGCGTCGTGGCCCGCCATCCCGACTTTGTCGCCGCCTATCCCAGCTATCGCGTCGCGCGGCGCCTGAAAGCCGTGCCGGGCCTCAAGATGATCCGCCCCCTGTTCAAGCGGATCGCGGGAGCTTCTGTCCTGCCGGTCGCCCTGCGCGCCTTCAGCCTGCGCCTCTACCGCGTGGCCCTCTATGCGGAGGCGATATGATCCAGCCCTACACCCCTGACGTCGGTCTGGCGGGCAAGCTGCGTCGCCGGTTCGCTCGACTGACGCACCGCCGTCCGGCCCGCCTGAGGCTCGCTCGGCCGACCGTCAGCTTCACCTTCGACGATATCCCGGCCACCGCGGCCCACGCAGGGGCGCAGGCGCTGGAACAACACGGCGCGCGCGGCACCTTCTACGTCTGCGCCGGCCTGTTCGGACAGCAGGGCCACATGGGCCGCTTCGCCGACTCCGCCGAGATCGAGACCCTGATCCATCGGGGGCACGAGGTCGCCGGCCACACCCTGAACCACGTCGACTGCCACCGCACCTCGCCGACCGAACTGGACGCGGATCTGGACGCCAACGACGCCGCCCTGTGCGGCCTCGGCGCCGCTCCGCTGCATTTCGCCTACCCCTACGGCGAGGTTTCGCCCCGCGCCAAGAAACAGCTGGGCGCGCGCTACGCCTCGCTCCGCGGCGTGCACAAGGGACTGGTCCATGACGGCGGCGACCGCAACCAACTGCCGGGCGTCGGCATCGAGGGCCCTGACGGCGAGGTCGTGGCCCGCGCCTGGATCGACCGCGCCGTGGCCGAAAACGCCTGGCTGATCCTCTACACCCACGACGTGCGCGAAACGCCCTCGCCCTGGGGCTGCACGCCCGACGCCCTGGACCGGCTGATCGCTCACGCCCGCGACGCCGGCTGCGACATCCGCACCATCGGCGAGGTTCTGGCCGCATGAGCGCCGCACCGGACGTCGCCGTCATCATCCCCACTCTGCGCCGTCCCGAAAGCCTGAAGCGGGCGGTCCTGTCGGCCCTGTTCCAGACCGGCGTCTCGGATCGCCTGAGAGAGATCGTGGTCATCGACAACGACCCTCAGGCCAGTTCACGCGAAACCGTCAAAAGCCTCACAGACGAGGCCACCGTGCCGATCATCTGGCGACACGCTCCCTGCCCCGGCGTCGCCACCGCGCGTAACGAGGGCCTGGCCGCCACGACCGCGCCGCTGATCGCCTTCCTCGACGACGACGAAGCCGCCTCGCCCGGCTGGCTGGCGGCCCTGCTGTCCGCCCAGACCACGACCGGCGCCGACGCCGTCTTCGGCCCCATTCGCGGCCGCGTGCCGGACGGGACCGGCTGGACCCGCCCCTATCTGGAACGCTTCTTCGGCCGCGAAGGCCCGACCGTGACCCAGGTGATCGACGCCCCCTACGGATGCGGCAACGCCCTGCTGGTGCGGGCGACCGCCCTGCCCGGCGACGCGCCCTTCAACGTCGCCGCCGATCAGTCAGGCGGCGAGGACGACGCCCTGTTCGCCGCTCTGGCGGCGCGCGGCGGCCGTTTCGGCTGGGCCGCCGACGCCTGGGTGGACGAGTTCGCGCCGCCGCACCGGGCCACGCTGGGCTACGCCCTGACCCGCGCCTTCGCCTATGGTCAGGGCCCCAGCCAGACCGCCGCCGCGTCGCGCGACTGGCCCGGCGTCGCGCGCTGGATGGCCGTCGGCGCGGCGCAAGCCGTCGCCTGGGGCGTCGCCGCCCTGGGCCTGACCCTGATCGGCAGCCCGAAGCGTGCCGAGATGCTGGACCGCACGGCGCGCGGCGTCGGAAAAATCTTCTGGATGAAAGGCTTCGAGCCCCATTTTTACGGCGCGCGCGAACTGGCGCGGCTGGAGCGCGAAACCTCCGCCTAGCCCGCCAGACGGTTCAGAATCGCCGGCGGGGTCCAGGTCGAGCGGTTCATCACCACCCCGGCGATGTGGCCGCCCACGGCGTCGATCTCGTCGCGCAGGGCCACGGTCTCGCCCGCCGCCGTCGTCTCGGCGGCCACGACGATGATTGTGGCGTCGACGAAGGGCGCCAGGGTGATGGCCATGTCGCTGCGGTCCGCGGCAGGCGTGTCGATCACCACGGTGTCGGCATGGGCCCGCAGGGCCGTCCAGTATCGCGCCTCGCCCAGAGGCTCGACCCGCTGGCCGGCGCGGGTCAGTTCGGTGTGAAAGCGCGTCACGAACAGGCGGCCGCCCAGACAGGCCCGCGCCGTCATCAGCCGCGCCGGGGCCACAGGCCGACCGTCGCGCCCTCGCATTGGCGGCGTCACGGCATAGAAGGCCGAACCATCAGGCGACGCCTTAACCGGCGCCGCCAGTCGCCCGAACCGTTCCGGCTCGGCGGCGATAGCGTCTATCTGCCCCTGCTGGGCCAGATCGCCGTCGATCAGCCAGACCGGTTTTCTGGCGCGAACCGCCGCCAGCCGCGCATACTCGCGAGCCACAGTCGAAACGCCCTCGCCTGAGGTCGCCGAGACGAACTGGATCACGCGGCCGCGATGGGCCGGCGCCGGTCCCAGCGCCGCCCACAGTCCCGCCATTTCCGTCGTCAGATCGACCATCGAATCGGTTACGCGCTCGCCCTCAAGGTCTCAGCCTAGCATGGCCGGACGCCGACGGATCAGGCCCGCTTCATTGGCGCGACGGCCAGGACGGGCAGTTGCAGCGTCCGGCTGGCGGTGGAAGGCGTTGCAAAGCCGCGCCGCAGGAAGACCCGCAGCAGCCCCACGCACAGGGCCGTGAAGCCCGCGAACAGGAAGGCCCCGATCATCAGGGGCGCCTTCAGGCTCTTGCCCTTGGACGGCGGCTGGGCGCGCTCGATGACCGTCACGTTGTCGGCCCCGGCCTTGACCAGCTCGTTGTCGGCGCGGCTCTGCGTCTCGCGCAGCTGGAACTCGCGGATCGAGGCGGACAGCACCTCGCGGTTGCCCGACAGGGTGGCGTTGCGCGATTCCAGCTCGGTCAGCCGCGTCTGACGTTGGCGCAGGTCATTCACCTGACGATCCAGCACCGCCAGCCGCGCCGCCAGGGCGTCCCGCTCGGCCTGGGCGTTGATGCGGGTGGTCTCCAACTCGGTCCAGATCGGATTCGGCCCGGTGCGGACCTCCTTGGCCCCGACCGCCGTGCCCGTGCCGACATAGGCCTGCAGCTGGGCGATCTGGCTTTCGATCTCGCGCACCGGCTGGGCGTCAGGCTGATATCGCGACAGCAGGGTTTCGCGCTGGGTTCGCAGTTGTAGGATCTGGTCCTGAGCCGAGATGTTCAGGTCCTGCTGTAGCGCGATTTCCGCGGGCGTCCGGTTCTGCTGCGCCACCAGGGTCGCCAGCCGTTGCGACGCCTGATTCAGCTGAGCCTGCACGTTCATGCGCTCGGCGAAGGTCGACTGATAGGTGCCGGCCAGGGTGGCCTTGGCGGTGGCGAAATCGCCGATGTCGTTGCTGCGCAGGAAGGCCTCATAGGCCCGGTCGGCGTCCGCCAGTTCGCCCTCGAAGGTCTGACGCTGGGTCTGAATCGCCGGCGTCGCGCGGTCCTGGAATATCTCGCGGCGATAGGTCAGATATTGGTCGATCACCGTGTTCAGCACCCGCGCCGACAGTGCGGGATCATCGCTCTTGTAGGACAGGCCCACGACGGGGCTCAGCGGCGCCGCCGTGACGTCCAGGCCCGCACCGACGGCGCGCACGGCCGAGGCTTCCTGCTCCGCCGCAGAGCCGGTCGCCGGCTGGCCTTCCTGGAAGGTCTCGACGCCCAGGGCGCGCACGACGCGCTGCTTGACCTCAAGGCTGTTCAGGATGGCGGCTTCCGACTGCGCCACCTCGCCGGCGGCTGGCGGCGTCGCCCGGTCCGTCGCGCCGACCCGCGGCTGATAGACGTATTCCTGGCCCACGCCGACGAACAGGCTGGCCCCGGCCGTATAGGTCTTCTTCAGCGTCAGAACCGCCGCCGCGCCGATGCCGAACAGGACGACGAAGACCAGGGTCATCACCAGCAGCTCGCGCGACAGCAGCGCCACGACGTCCATGACGCCATACCGCGGCCGGGTTGCTGCATAGGCGGTCGAACGCATGAACAGGGCGAATCCGTTGAAATCGTCAGGCGCACCTTTGCGGCCTGCGCGTTAACCACGCGTTACCCATAAGCGTTCAGCCTCTGACCAGCCTGAATTCCAGCTTGGTCGCCGCTTCCATGATTCCTGATCGTCGCCTTGTCCTGATGGGTCTGGCCGCCGGCTTGGCTGGCTGCGCGAGCTCGGGCGCAGACGACGCACGCCGCGTCCAGGGCGTTCCTGCCGACCAGTTCCCCGACGTAGCCTTCGCCGACTGGACCGACGTCGAGCCGGAATACCTGCTCTATCCCGGCGACGAGATCGAGGTGGCGACGCCGACAGCCAGCGAGCTGACGCGGCAACTCAAGATCGGCCCCGATGGGCGCGTCTCCCTGCCCCTGCTCGGCCACGTCATGGCGGCCGACCGCACTCTTGCCCAGCTCGAGGCCGACGTTTCAGCCGGATACGCCACGCAACTGCGTCGTCCCGAGGTCGAAGTCACCCTGCGTCAGGCCGGTCCGCTCAAGGTCTGGGTGGACGGCGAAGTCCGCAATCCCGGCGTTTTCGACATGCCGGGCGACATCGACGCCTATCAGGCGATCATCATGGCCGGCGGCGCCCTGCCCTCGGCCCGGACGCAGCAGGCGGCCTTGATCCGGCGCGGTCCCGGCGGCGTGCGAATGATGCGGGTCGTAGATTTGCGACCTCGTCAGGCGGAGGTTGTGGCCCTGCGTCGGGGGGACATCATCTTCGTCCCGCGTTCGACGCTGGGGGAACTGGCCGCCTTCTTCACCCTGTTCCGCTCGGCCCTGCCGATCGGCTTCAGCTACGCCTTGAACGGCGGCTACGCCTCGACCTGATCGACGCTGGGCGCGCTTTTTTCGGCGGAACCGCTCAGCTTGTCTGCACGTTGCCAAGGCCGGGACGCCCATCAAGGGCGGGGGCTGGCGTTATGAGAATTTCCACGGCGTATCAGACAGCCGCAGCCAGTCTTGTCCTCTGCGCCTGCCCGCCCTGGTTGTCTCGCACGAGACCGTTCCGCAAAAGGCCGGGGATCGACTCGATCATCACCGACAGGAAGGCGCCGAAATGAACCGGCCCTTCCGTATCACTGAACAGGAGAGCCGATCGTGACCCTGCTCGTACCGCCGACCAGCCGTCGCACCCTTCTGGCCGGCGCAGGCGCCCTTGCCGGCACGTCCCTCATCGGAGGCCACAGCATGGCCCAGACCGCGCACGCTGCGTCGAACCTGATCTTCACCGGCGGCCCGATCCTGACCATCGACGACGCCATGCCGACAGCCGAGGCCGTGGCGGTGCGCAACGGGGTCATCGTCGCCGTCGGCTCGCTGGACGCAGCCCGCGCCGCCGTGGGCCGGGGCGCCCGGGTGGTCAATCTGGACGGGCGCACCCTGCTGCCGGGCTTCTTCGATCCCCACGGCCACGTGTCGATGGTCGGGCTGCAGGCGCGCTACGCTAACCTCCTGCCCGCGCCGGACGGTCAGGGCGACGACATCCCTGCCTTGCAGCGCATCACCCGCGACTGGATGAACGCGCACGAACAGCTGGTCCGCGACACCCAGCTGGTCATCGGCTTCGGCTATGATGACTCCCAGCTGAAAGAGCGCCGCCATCCGACGCGGACCGAACTGGACGCCATCTCAGACAGCATCCCCATCCTCTTCCTGCATCAGTCCGGCCACCTGGGCGTGGCCAACAGCGCGGCCCTGAAGGCGGCGGGGATCAGCACCTCGACCCCCAACCCCGACGGCGGCGCCTTCCGCCGCGAGGACGGCTCGCAGGAGCCCAACGGCGTCATGGAGGAAACCGCCCTCTTCGCCGTCATGGGGGCCCTGTTCACCCGCCTCGACGTCCAGGCCAACATGGAGATGATCCGCGAGGGCGCGCGCTTCTATTCCAGCTTCGGCTACACCACGGCCCAGGACGGGCGGTCCTCGACCGGCTCTTGCCAGTTGATGGCCCAGATGGCCGAGCGCGGCGAACTGCCGATCGACATCCTGTCCTTCCCCGACATCCTCACCTCGACCGACGTCATGGCGACGCCGCTGTATCGCAAGAACTATGTCGGTAAGTTCCGCATCGGCGGGGTCAAGCTGACGCTGGACGGCTCGCCCCAGGGCAAGACCGCCTGGCTGTCCCAGCCCTACTACGTGCCGCCCGAGGGCAAGCCCGCCTCCTATCGCGGCTATCCGGCCGTGACCGAGCAACAGGCTCTAGACGCCATCGAGCTGGCCTTCAGGAACGACTGGCAGATCGAGGTCCACGCCAACGGCGACGCCGCCATCGACCTGCTGATCGGCGCGGTCAGCGACGCCACCAGGCGACACGGCGCCAAGGACCGCCGCCCGGTCCTGATCCACGGCCAGACCGTCCGCATGGATCAGCTGGACGAGTTGAAGACCCTGGGCATCGTGCCGTCACTGTTCCCCATGCACACCTTCTACTGGGGCGACTACCATCGGGACTCGGTGCTGGGACCGCGCCGGGCCGAGTTCATCTCGCCCTGCGCCTCGGTCTTGCGGCGCGGCATGCGCTTCACCAGCCACCACGATGCGCCCGTGGCCAATCCCGACTCCATGCGCGTGCTATCGGCCACGGTCACGCGTCGCACCCGTTCGGGCGACATCCTCGGCGCCGACGAATGCGTCCCGGTCGACATCGCCCTGAAGGCGATGACCCTGTGGGCCGCCTGGCAGCACTACGAGGACGACAAGAAGGGCTCACTGACCGTCGGCAAGCTGGCCGACATGACCATCCTGACCGATAACCCCATGACCATCGACCGCGACAAGCTGGCCGAGATCAAGGCGACAAGCACATGGAAGGAAGGCCGTGAGGTCTGGTCTGGATGAATGATCGCCCTGTGGGCGGGTCCCGTTGGCGATACGGCGCCTGACGGAGCTAAATCCATGGTCGGGGCGAGAGGATTCGAACCTCCGACCCTCTGGTCCCAAACCAGATGCGCTACCAGGCTGCGCTACACCCCGAACCGATGGAGCGCCCTATTGGCACGACGGGCGCCGCGCCGCAACGCGTCAGCGCCCTTAATCCACATCAGGGGCGAAAGAAGGGGTGGCGCACCTGATCGCCCGGCTTGGCGCCAATCTCCTGGACCCGGCCGGCGCGCAGCTCCAGCACGCCGTTGGCGGCGCCGTTCGACGGCAGCGGCGTCTCCGAATAGGGCGTGGCGTGAGCGGCGATCGAGACGATACGGCCCTGAGGGTCGATGTAGATGATGTCCAGCGAGCTGGGCGTGTTCTTCATCCAGAAGCTCTGTTCGCGCGCGGCCGGGAACTGGAACAGCATGCCCCGATCGTCTTCCAGCGGCGGACGATACATCAGGCCACGTTCGCGCTCGGCGTCGTCGTCAGCAATCTCGACCATGAACTTGTGCTCGCCCGAGGCGGTCACGATGCTTAGCGGCTCCAGCGCCCGTCCGGCTGCGTCCACCGGCCCGCTCTGGGCGCAGGCCGAAGACAGGCTCGCGGCGGAAAGCGCGGCCGCCAGCAGGATACGACGACTGAAATTCATGGCCTCGCCCTTCAATGGGCGATCAGTCGCCCGGTCTGATATCGGCCACCACCAGCCCCTTGGGACCTTCGGCGAACCGCACCTGCACGGCGTCGCCCGGGACTAGGTCATCCAGTCCGCAGCGGCGCAGCGTTTCAACATGGACGAAGATATCGCCAGCCTGGCCGTCACGCACCACGAATCCGTAGCCCTTGGTGCGATTGAACCATTTGACGACCGCCGTCTCCAGCGGCGCGCCGGGCGGCAGCTCGAAATTCGCTCGCGCCGCGGACGAGGCCGGACGCGCGACCTCTCGGCGGACGGGCGCCGCCAGGCCTTCGCCCAGATCGACTATGCGCACGACCTGCCAGCCCTTGGCCCGGCGCGCGCAATCGCACGTCACCGGCGCCCCTTCGGACGCAGTCTCGTGGCCGCCCTCGCGCAGGCTGCTGACGTGCAGCAGAACGTCCTTGAGTTCCGTCAGATCCGGCTGGTCCGGCACGATGAAGCCGTAACCCTTGCCCGGATCGAACCATTTGACCGTGCCGGCGATACGAACGATCTCCGACGCTTCAGTCCCTTCGAAATCCGCCACTTGCCAACCCCCGCCCGCAAACAACTCAGGCGGAATAGGATTAACACGGTTCTTCGAACCTCGGGAAAACAAAAATGACGATTTTAAGCCCAAGCGTAGCCGTGATGCGATCATGGCGCATGGAAGCAACAGCAAGCGGAGCTTGCCTCGACTATTCCGACAATGCTTGAGGAAAGCTCCGCGTGGCAGTCCCTAGGGGAGTCGAACCCCTCTTTTCAGGTTGAAAACCTGACGTCCTAACCGATAGACGAAGGGACCGCTGCGCGGAGGACCGGGGTAATAGCCGTCGATTCCGCCGCTTGCAAGCGGTTGCTGCGCAGTTTGTGCGACTTTTTCAAAGACCTGCGCTCGGCTACGCCAAAACCTCAGGCCATGCGCGGGTCGGCCACGTCCTCGATCTCGAACTGCACGCCGCGACGACCGTTCCAGTCGTCGGCCTTCAGCCGCCCGACCAGGTTCAACCCGCCCTGCCCCGCCAGCAGCGCCTTGCCGCCCGGCAAGTCGGCGCAGCGCCAGGCGATGGCCCTCACCGAAGCGCCGTCCGGTCCGACCAGACGACAGCGCACATGGCCGCCGTTCATGGCGACGGGCTCGCGCGCCTGCACCCCTTGCAGGGCGAACAGGGGCTCGGGGTTGGCGGGGCCATAGGGCGCCAGTTGCTCGAAGGCCTCGAACAGGTCGCGCGTCGCCGCCCGCGGGTCGATCAGGGCGTCCACCTCGACCCAGTCCTGGGCCACAGCCTCGGCCCGCTCGCCCGACAACCGGTCGTTGAGGAAGGCCCGCAGTTCGTCGATCCGGTTCGCCGCCACTGTCAGGCCCGCCGCCATGGCGTGGCCGCCCCCGGCGATCAGCACGCCTTCGTTCCATGCGGCTTGAACCGCCCGGCCCAGGTTCATGCCCGGCTGCGACCGGCCCGAGCCCTTGCCGACGCCGTTGACGGCGTCCACGCCGATGACGATGACCGGCTTCCTCCAGCGTTCGCGCAGGCGCCCGGCGACGATGCCGACCACGCCGGGGTGCCAGTCCTCGCCCGAAACCACGACCAGAGCCGACTCGTCGGCGTGCGCGCCCGTCGCCTCGACCCGGCGCACGGCCTGTTCCGTCACCTGGGCCTCGACCTCGCGCCGGGCGATGTTCAGGCCATCCAGCTCCTGCGCCAGCATCCTGGCCTCGTCAGGATCGTCGGTGGACAGCAGACGCGCGCCCAGGTCCGACTTGCCGATCCGCCCGCCGGCGTTGATGCGCGGGCCCAGGATGAAGCCCGCATGATTGGACTTGGCCGGTCCCGGCTCGGCCCCGGCGGCGGCCAGCAGGGCCTTCAGCCCCGGATTCTTCCAGTCAGACATGACCTTCAGGCCCAGGCTGGTCAGGGCCCGGTTGAAGCCGGTCAGCCCCGTCACGTCGCAGATGGCGCCCATGGCGGCCAGATCCAGCCACTGGCGGATGTCGGGCTCAGTCCGCCCCTCGAACAAACCCCGCGCCCGCGCCTCGCGGTTCAACGCGGCCAGCAGGACGAAGACCACCCCCGCCGCCGCCAGATTGCCCTGGCCTGACCCGCAGCCCGGCCGGTTCGGATTGACCACGGCCAGACAGGCCGGCGGCTCCTCGCGCATCATGTGGTGGTCGATGACCACGACCTTCAGGCCGATGGCGGCGGCGTGGGCCACCGCTTCATTGGCCGCAGCCCCGCAGTCCACGGTGATGACCAGATCGGCGCCCCGCGCCTTCAGCGTGTCGAAGGCCCGCGCGCTGGGACCATAGCCCTCGGTCAGGCGGTCGGGGACATAGATGGGCAGGTCCGCGCCCAAAGTGCGGAACCAGCGCACCAGCAGGGCCGCGCTGGACGCCCCGTCCACGTCGTAGTCGGCGAAGACATGGATGCTGCTGCCCGCCTGCAGGGCGTCGATGATCGCCGTCGCCGCCGTGTCCATGTCCATGAAGCTGGACGGATCGGGGAACAGGGCCCGCAGCGTTGGCCGCAGAAAGTTCTCGCCCTGGTCCGCCGCCACGCCACGCGCCGCCAGGGCGTGAGCCATCGGCTCGTCCAGGTTCAGGGCCTGCATATGGGCGCGGATGGTCCCCGCCTCGGCCGGGCGCTGCCGCCAGGCGCGCCCCGACAGCGAGCGCGACACGTCGAGGAAGGCGGGACTGTTTCCACCGTCAGCCATGAGGAATCCTTGTCAGCCCGGCCATCATTCCGGGATTCTGTCGCTCAGGCGACGAGATGTCGGTCAGGGACGCGGGCGGTCGATCGGCGGCGGCGCGGCGGCGCGGCGGCGCAGGGCCTCGGCGAAGGCTTCGACCTCTTCCGGCGTCTGGGCGCCGATCGGGGCCATGCGTGCCGGGTCGAAGCGGCGGTTAATTGATTCGACAAAGGCCGCCGGATCGCCGTCCAAGGTCCAGTCGATGCTCGCCACCTGGCGGGCCAGGGCGCCGCTTTCGGCGTTCAGCGCATTGACGTTCGCCGCCACCTGCGCCGGCTGCGGCAGGTCTGTCGGCGTCGCCGGGAAATCGGCCCAGCGCGGGTATTGGCGGTGGGAGTCCACCAGTTCCTGAATGCGCGGCGCGACCGGCGATGTCATGTCCGTCTGCGGGTCGAACGAGCCCACGCAGCCGCCCGTAGCCAGCAGCAGGCCGGTCATCGCCGGCAGGATCGTCTTTTTCGACAGGAACACGTTCATCTCGACCCCGGTCATATGCCATCATCGCTTCCGTAGGAAGGCTCGCGACCCGACGCGCGCCGGTTCCGGAGGTTCGCCCATGGCCAAGCGCCCGACCAAGGCTCCCCCCGCGCCGCTGCCCGCTGCGGCGGCACCGCGCAAATCGGGGCGCCCGACCTCGGCCAAGCCTCGAGCCAAGAAGGCCCCGCCCCCTCCTCCCGAATCGCCTGCCGAAACCGCTGCGCAGCCGCAGACACCCCCGCCGCCTCAGCCCGAGGCCGCCGCCGATCCCTTCGCCTTCGGCGCCGATCAGCGGCATCTGCTGGAAACCCTGTCGCTGAACCTGGCCAAGGCCGCCATGACGGCCCAGTCGGCCATCGCCGAGGCGGCCCTGTCGCAGGCCGATCGCCCTGCCGCCCTGTCCCCCGATCCGTTCAATGTGGCCCCGGCCATGACCTCGGTCATGACCAGTCTGGCCGCCCGCCCGGAAAAGCTGTTCCAGGCCCAGGCCGATCTGTTCGGCCGCTACATGGACCTGTGGTCCACGACCGCCCGTCGCGCCATGGGCGAGGATGTCGCCCCCGCCCCCTCGACCGACAAGCGGTTCCGCGACCCGGCCTGGAGCGAGAACCCCGTCTTCGACGTCATGCGTCAGTCCTATCTGGTCACGTCGGACTGGATGAACGGCCTGGTCGCCAGCGTCGAGGACGTCGATCCGCGCGTGAAGCGTCGCGCCGAGTTCTTCACCAGGCTGCTGACCGACGCCTTCTCGCCCTCCAACTTCCTGGCCTCCAACCCGGCTGCGCTGAAGGCTCTGGCCGAGACGGGCGGCGAGTCGCTGGTGAAAGGGATGCAGAACTTCGCCGCCGACCTGGAGCGAGGAAACGGCAAGCTGAAGATCAGCCAGGCCGACTACGGCCAGTTCAAGGTCGGCGAGAACGTCGCCACCGCCCCCGGTCAGGTGGTCTGGCGCGACGAACTGTTCGAGTTGATCCAGTTCGACGCCGCGACCGAGACGCAAGCCGCCATACCGCTGCTGATCTTCCCGCCGTGGATCAACAAGTTCTACATCATGGACCTGCAGCCGGCGAACTCGCTGATCCGCTGGCTGTCGGCCCAGGGTTTCACCATCTTCGTCTGTTCCTGGGTCAACCCGGATAGCGACAAGGCCCAGTTCGGCTTCGAGGAATACCTGCACAAGGGCGTCTATCGCGCCGTCGAAAAAACCCTGGAACAGACCGGCCAGAAGCAGTTGAACGCCGTCGGCTACTGCATCGGCGGCACCCTGCTGGGCGCGGCTCTGGCGCACATGGCGGCGAACAAGGACGCCCGCGTCGCCTCGGCCACCTTCTTCGCCGCCCAGCACGACTTCGCCGAGGCGGGCGACCTGTTGCTGTTCACCGATGAGCACTGGCTGGCCGAGATCGAGCAACAGATGGACGCCGCCGGCGGCGTCCTGCCCGGCGCGGCCATGGCCGACACCTTCAACGCCTTGCGCGCCAATGACCTGATCTGGTCCTTCTTCGTGTCCAACTATCTGATGGGCAAGGCGCCTCCGGCCTTCGACCTCTTGTTCTGGAACGCAGACCAGACGCGGATGCCGAAACGCCTGCACCTCGACTATCTGCGCCAGATGTATGGCAAGAACGCCCTGGCCCAGGGTCAGTTCGAGATCGACGGCCAGCGCATCGACCTGTCGATGGTCAAGACGCCCCTCTACTTCCTGGCCAGCCGCGAGGACCACATCGCCCCGATGAACTCGGTCTATCGCTCGGCGCGCCTGTTCGGCGGCCCCGTGACCTATACGCTCGCCGGTTCGGGCCACATCGCCGGGGTCATCAACCCGCCCGCCGCCAACAAATACCAGCACTGGACCAATCCCGCCCTTCCCGAGACGCTTGAGGAATGGCAAGCGGGGGCGAAACAGCATCCTGGCAGCTGGTGGACCCACTGGGCCGCCTGGCTGCGCCTCCGGTCGGGCGACCCGACCCCCGCCCGCGACCCCAAGACCGGCCCGCTCAAACCCATCGAGCCCGCGCCCGGCGCCTATGTGAAAGTGAAGTCTTGAAGCGTATCGAACCCAATCTGCTGCTGGCGATCGCCACCGCCGTCCCGTTGGCCCTTCTGGTCGCCACCGCCAGCCTGTTCGGCGAGCCGGGGAAGACGCTGAAGTATGTCCTGCTGGCCGTGGCCTGCACGGTCCTGTTCGTCGTCTTCAACGGCATGATGACCAAGCGCATGGGCACGCAGCGCCCGCCGATGATCCACCCGGAGGCTGCCTCGACCGCCGTCTGGGCCAGCCTTTTCCCTCTGGTGCTGATCGTCGCCGCCGCCGTGCCGGTCTTCTTCCCCGGCCACGACTACGGCCTGCTGGTCATCATCGGCGCGGTCTGGTTCGGCGTGACGTTGCAGTCCGCGATCAAGGCCCGTCAGGCCGGCTGAAAGCTCAACGCCACGCCGTTGTTGCAGTAGCGCCGCCCGGTCGGCGGCGGCCCGTCCATGAACAGGTGCCCCTGATGCCCCAGACAGCGGGCGCAGTGGTATTCGGTGCGGGCTATGCCGATCAGGCGGTCGGTCCTGGTCCCGATATTGCCCTGCATGACCCGCGTGAAACTGGGCCAGCCGGTGCCGCTGTCGTACTTCCATGTCGACTGGAACAACGGCAGGGCGCAGCCCTTGCAGACAAAGACCCCGCGCCGATGCTCGTCGTTCAGGGGGCTGCTGAACGGCTGTTCCGTGCCCTCATGCCGCAGCACGCGCCATGAGGCGTCGCCCAGCCGCCGTCGCCACTCCGCGTCGCTGATCTGGCGGAAGGGCGACGACGCCCACCGCCCTTCCGAGGCGTCCGCCGCCTCGGGCGCACAACTGGACAGGGCGGCGGCGACGCCGCCCAGCAGCACGGACCTTCGATCAAATACGGCGTCCATGCCCCCTATACGGCGGCCTGACGCTTTTGGTTCAGACTAGACCCGTCGCTTCGTCCAGCCCCAGCATGATGTTGAGGTTCTGCACCGCCGCGCCCGAGGCGCCCTTGCCCAGGTTGTCGAGCAGCGCGACCAGACGCGCCTGCTCGCCGCCCCGATCGCCAAAGACGTGCAGACGCATCCGGTTGGTGCCGTTCAAAGCCTCGGGCTCGATGCCGGTCATGGCCTCGGTCTCGTCCAGATCGGCGACCTCGACGAAACGCTGGCCGTCATAGGCCTCCACCAGCGCCCCATGCAGCCGCTCGACCGAGGGCGTCTCCGGCAGGACCGACAGGTGTAGCGGCACCTCGACCAGCATCCCCTGGCGGTAATTCCCCACGGCGGGCGCGAACAGGACGTTGCGCGACAGGCCGGTGTGCTTCGTCATCTCCGGCACGTGCTTGTGCTTCAGCGTCAGGCCATAGGCGCGGAAGGCGGTGGACGCGCCCTCAGCCTCGAACTCGGCGATCATGGCCTTGCCGCCGCCGGAATAGCCCGACACCGCATTTACCGTGACCGGATGCCCAGCCGGGACCAGCCCCGCCCGCACCAGCGGCCGCATCAGGCCGATGAAGCCCGTCGGATAGCAGCCGGGGTTAGATACACGCGTCGAGGCGGCGATGGCCGCGCGCTGACCCGCGTCCATCTCGGCGAAACCATAGGTCCAGGCCGAATCGACCCGGTAAGCCGTCGAGGCGTCGATGACCCGCACGCTGGGGTTCTCGATCATCGACACGGCCTCCTTGGCCGCATCGTCAGGCAGACACAGGATGACCGCATCGGCGCTGTTCAGCGCCTCGCGCCGCGCCGCGACGTCGCGCCGACGGTCGCCCAGCAGGATCAGCTCCAGATCCTTGCGCGCCTCCAGACGCTCGCGGATCTCCAGCCCCGTGGTCCCGGCCTCGCCGTCGATGAAGATGGTGTGGGTCATGTCACACTCCTGATCCTTCTCCCCTTGCGGGAGAAGGTGGCCCGCGTAGCGGGTCGGATGAGGGGTCGCACTGACCCCGAGAATTTAGCGGACTTGAAACGCTGCCCCAAATCGTCGGCCCAACATCAACTGCGCCTCTCCTGTTCGACTCTTCGCGCTTCGTCCAAAAGCGTACGCAGTCGTCGGTCGCCATCGACATTCACCGGCAGATAGATGTTCGCCGCTGCGGCACGGATCGCTTCCAGTTCGGGATCCGAGATATCGACAGAGGTGAAATCGTCCCAGTCATTCGGACGCCCCTCCCCTTCAATGAAATTCGACAAGTAGGCGACCACTTCTCCGGGTGAACGACGCCTGGTCCCCGAAAAGACCTTCGCAGTCACCCTTCGCCACCAAGACGTCTGCATCAACCGCTCCAAAGAAAAAGGCGCTCCGGGTTTCCCCGAAGCGCCCTTGTATTCCCACTCGCGGTTGCGAGTTAGCGCTTCGAGAACTGGAAGCTGCGGCGTGCCTTGGCGCGGCCGTACTTCTTACGCTCGACGACGCGGCTGTCGCGGGTCAGGAAGCCGTGCGGCTTCAGGACCTTGCGCAGTTCCGGCTCAAAGTGAGTCAGGGCGTGCGACAGGCCGTGGCGGATGGCGCCGGCTTGACCCGACAGACCCGAACCTTCGACGGTGCAGATCACGTCGTATTGCGTGGCGCGGTCCGAAACGGTCAGCGGCTGGGCGATCATCATGCGCAGCACGGGACGAGCGAAGTAAACTTCCTGGTCCTTGCCGTTGATGGTGATCTTGCCGGTGCCCGGCTTGACCCAGACGCGAGCGATCGCGTTCTTGCGCTTGCCGGTCGAGTAGGCGCGGCCTTGGGCGTCCAGCTTCTGGGTGTAGACCGGGGCGTCGTTCTCGACGGTTCCCAGGGCCTTCAGGGCGTCGAAGCCGGTGGCTTCAGCAGTCACGTCGGTCATGCTCAGGCGCTCCGGGCGTTCTTGGCCGAGGCCGACTTGAAGTCGATGGTCTGCGGCTGTTGGGCTTCGTGGTCGTGCGCGGCGCCGGCGAACAGACGCAGGTGCGTCATCTGCTTGCGGGCCAGCGGGCTTTCCTTCGGCAGCATGCGCTCAACGGCCTTCTCGAGCACGCGCTCGGGGAAGCGGCCGTTCAGGACCTTCTCCGGGGTCGTCTGCTTGATGCCGCCCGGGTGGCCGGTGTGGCGATAGTAGACCTTGTCGGTGTTCTTCTTGCCGGTGAACACCACCTTGTCGACGTTGGTGACGACGACGTAGTCGCCCATGTCAACGTGCGGGGTGTAGGTCGGCAGGTGCTTGCCGCGCAGACGGTTGGCGATGAAGGTCGCGAGGCGGCCCACCACGACGCC
>NZ_DASWXW010000090.1:0-3434 GCF_036405315.1 Brevundimonas sp.
GCGACAAGGTGCTGGTTGAAATGACGCCCTACGACCTGACCAAGGGCCGCATCACCTATCGCTTCAAGTAAGGACGCGCGTGTCGCGTCCTGACCTTTCGGCTCCGAGGCTGGTTCTGGCCTCGTCGAGCCCGCGCCGCATCGAACTGCTGGCGCAGATCGGGGTGGTTCCCGATCATGTTGATCCCGCCGACATCGACGAGACGCCGCTGAAGGGCGAGACGCCGTCGCGTCTGGCCGAGCGCCTGGCGCGCGGCAAGGCCGAGGTGGTGGCGGCGCGTTCGCCCGACGCCATCGTCCTGGCCGCCGACACCGTCGTCGCCCTGGGCCGTCGCCTGCTGGAAAAGCCGGCGGACGATGCTGAGGCCCGGCGTTTCCTCGAACTGCTGTCGGGCCGTAATCACCGCGTCTTCACCGGCGTCGTCGTGATCGCCGGGGGGCAGACGACCTGCCGCGTCGTCGACACCCGCGTTTCCTTCAAGACCCTGTCGCCCGAAGAGATCGCCGCCTACGTCATCTCGGGCGAATGGCGCGGCAAGGCGGGCGGCTACGGCATCCAGGGGGCGGCCGCCGCCTTCGTGCGCCGCATCGTCGGCAGCCACCCGGCGGTCATGGGCCTGCCGCTTTATGAAGCGGCCAATCTGCTTCGGGGCGCCGGCTGGCGGCCCAGGACCGCCTGACATGGCCGATATCGAGGTCTTCCTCGATGAGGCGCCGGGCGAGACCCGCGGCGTCATCGCCCGCGACGGGCTTTTCACTCATCTGATCATCCACCGCGACAGCGACCGGCCGAGCGATCGGCTGGGCGCGCGTTGCGTCGGCCGCATCGCGCGGGTCGAACCGGGCCTGCGCGGCGCCTTCGTCGATCTGGGCGCGGGCGAACCCTACGGCTTCCTGCCGCTCGGCCAGAACGACAGGCCGGGGGAGGGGGGCAAGATCGAGGTCGAGGTCGTTGCCGAGCCGCGTGAACGCAAGGGGCCGGTTCTGCGTCGCCTGGCCGAAGCATCAGGCGCGCCGCGTCTGCTGGCGCCGGGGCCGGACGTGGCCGCGATTCTTTCCAGCCTGGTGCCGGGCGTCGCGCCCCAGACCGGCGTCGTCGCGATCCGCGCCGCCCTGGAGGCCGAGGAGGACGCGCTGTCCGCCACTGTCGTCGATCCCGCCTGCGGGCTGGACCTGATGATTCAGCGCACCCGCGCCCTGATCGCCGTCGACATCGACCATGCCCCCGCGCCGGGCCGCGATTCCCGCAAAAGCCGGGAGGCGGCGAACCGCGCCGGATTGTCGCATGCGGCGCGCTTGCTGACGCTCAAGGGGTGGGGCGGGCTGGTCGTGATCGACCTGATCGGCGCCGGTCTGCACGGCGACACCATAATGAAGGGAGTCCGCGCGGCGTTCAGCGCGGAGCCGCAAGCCGTGTTCGGGCCGCTGAGCCGGTTTGGTCTGATCCAGCTGTCGCTGCCGTGGCGGCGCAGGCCGCTGGACGAGCGGCTGCTGGACGCCGGCGGGCGCCGGACCCCGGAAACACGCGCCCTCGCCGTGGCGCGTCAACTGCGCCTGGCCCTGCTGTCTGATTCCGCGTCTCCGCGTCTGGTGGCGCGTTGTTGTCCCGAGGAGGCGGCGTTGGCCGCGCCCCTGGTTCAGGCCCTCGGCCCCCGGGCGGGTCTGGTCGCGGATGTGTCGCTGGCGGCCGGGGCCGTCAGAATCGAAGAGGCTCGATAATGTCGCTCTGCCCTATCTGCCGTCGCCAGGAGGCCGTTCCGGCCTACAAGCCCTTCTGCTCCAAGCGGTGCGCCGACGTCGATCTGCAGCGCTGGTTCACCGGCGGCTACGCCATTCCGGCTGAAGAAGCGGTCGAGGATGAAAAAGATCGCTGAATTGAGTGAATTGGCGTCTGGACAGCCCTGCCTGCCTCGCCTATAGACCCGCCTCTCGCGACGACGTCGTGCGCCTGGATAGCTCAGCTGGTAGAGCAGCGGATTGAAAATCCGCGTGTCGGTGGTTCGAACCCGCCTCCAGGCACCATTCCCCCTGAAAATCATCGCCAATCCCCCTCGCGGGAAGCTGTGCCGTAAAATGGCCTAAATTTCGCCTTGGGAATTGCATTCCGGTAACATGGCGTGATGCGACGGTTTCGTGTCGCCATCATTACGAAAATCGCAAATATTTTGCCGAACTTCCCGATTGCTGCAGGTGCGAAGGGGAAAAGAAACTTTGCGCACTTGACGCTACGTGGGGTGTTCGCCAAAGGGACTTAACCGCATTCCTGCTTGCAGGTCGGGGTGACCGGGATATTGTGCCCGGACCTTGGCGGCGACGCTCGTTTTCGAATGGGCGTTGCGGGAGGGCGGCTCCACTCGTTCGGCTCGATCCGGGCGGTGGCGCAATTTCATTATAGGGACGGCCGACTGACGCGGTCCGTGTCTTGGGTTCCACGTGTCAGACCAAAGCAGGAACTGGCGAACAATGCTCGATAGCAAGAAGACGAATATCCTCCTCGCAATGGCCGGCGCCGCCGTCCTGATGGCGAGCTCGCCGGTTCTGGCGCAAGACGCCGCAACCCCCGCCGCTGCCCCCGCAGCCGCCGCCTCGACCGCCGCTCCGGCCGCCGACGCCGCTGCTCCGGCTGCTGATGCTGCTGCTCCGGCCGCTGATCCCTCGACGGTCAGTGAATCGGTTTCGGGCGGTCACGGCGGCGGCATCACCCCGGTCTCCATGTTCATGGAAGCGACCGCAGTGGTTAAGGTCGTCATGGCCGGCCTGCTGCTGGCCTCGATCTTCTCGTGGACCATGCTGCTCATCAAGCTGCTCGAGTTCGGCGCGCTGAACAAAACCACCGACCGCTTCCTGGAAGCCTTCCGCGGCGCTCGCACCATCGCTGACATGCGTCGCGTCGCCACCTCGGAAGACTTCGACGGCAACCCGCTGGCCGACATGGCCGCCGCCGCCACCGAGGAAATCGAACTGTCGCGTCAGGCTGGCCTGCAAGTGACCGGCGATCACCGCGACTCGGCGCTGCTGCGTGCCCAGACCGCCGTCGCCGCCGTTCAATCGGGTCTGCCGAAGCGCCTCTCGGGCGGCCAGCAGTTCCTGGCCTCGGTCGGTTCGACCGGTCCGTTCGTCGGTCTGTTCGGCACCGTTTACGGCATCATGAACTCCTTCATCGGCATCGCCGAGTCCAACACGACCAACCTGGCCGTCGTTGCTCCGGGTATCGCTGAAGCCCTGCTGGCCACCGGCATCGGCCTGTTCGCCGCTATCCCGGCCGTTATCTTCTACAACTACTTCAACACGCGTATCTCGAACTACGGCACGCGTTCGGACGGCTTCAACGCTGAACTGATCAACGCCATCTCGCGTCAGCTCGACAAGGGAGCGTAAGACGGATGGCCGCCAAACTTTCCGGTTCCGGCGGCGGCAAGTACACCGTCGAGGCTA
>NZ_DASWXW010000091.1:0-12356 GCF_036405315.1 Brevundimonas sp.
CGTCGGTCCTGTCCGCAGTGCAACGGGCGCTTCACCACCTTCGAGCGGGTGCAGCTGCGCGAACTGGTCATCCTGAAACGGAACGGCCGCCGCACCCCCTTCGACCGCGACAAGCTGGAACGCTCGCTGGGCATCGCCCTGAGGAAACGTCCCGTGCAGCCCGATCAGGTCGAGCTGCTGGTCAGCCGCATCGTGCGACAACTGGAAAGCCTGGGCGAGACCGAGATCCCCTCCAGCATTGTCGGCGACTTCATCATGAAGGCGCTGAAGTCGGTCGATGAGGTCGCCTACGTCCGCTACGCCTCGGTCTACAAGGACTTCCGCCACACCGGCGACTTCGCCAAATTCCTGGGCGACGAGGGCTTCGACGAGACCAAGCCCGACGACCCGCGCTGATGCGCCCGCGCGTCACCCTGAAGCTGGCGACGTCGCTGGACGGCCGCATCGCCACGGCGTCCGGCGAAAGCCAGTGGATCACCGGACCCGAGGCGCGCCAGCAGGGCCACCGCCTGCGCGCCGCTCATGACGCCATCCTGGTCGGCGTCGAGACGGTGCTGGCCGACGATCCCGAGCTGACCGTCCGTCTTCCTGACTACGCCGGGTCGCATCCCCTGCGCGTCGTTCTCGACAGCCGCCTGCACACCCCCGCGACGGCCAGGGTCGCCAGCGGCAACACCCTGATCCTGACGACCGCCGCGTCCCACGCCGTCGGCAAAGCCGAGGTAGTCGCGGTCGCCGCCGAGGACGGCCGCCCCGCCGTCGCCGCCGTGCTGGAGGCCCTGACCGCTCGCGGCGTCACGTCGCTGTTGATCGAGGGCGGAGGCCGCGTCGCCGCCTCCTTCCTGCAGGCGGGCGTGGTGGACGCCATCGAATGGTTCCGCGCTCCGATCCTGCTGGGCGGGGAGGGCAGGCCCTGCGTCGCCTCCCTGGCGCTTGCAAAGCTGGCCGACGCCCCCAAGTTCCGTCGTCTGGGCGTCGAGCCTGTCGGAGACGACCTGTGGGAACGCTACGCGCGAGCGTGACGCCTCCTCAGGCGCGATTTCAGACGAATTAGACTAATTAGACTCTGTTTTTTGGGTCCGAAGGGACCGGAGCTTTCATGTTCACCGGCATCGTCACCGACATCGGCCGCGTCCGCAGCGTCCGCCAAACCGACCGCGACCGTCGGTATGAGATCGAGACCGTGTGGGACACGGCCGGCATCGACCTGGGCGCCTCCATCAGCCACGCGGGCTGCTGCCTGACCGTCACCGAGAAGGGCGAGGGCTGGTTCGCGGTCGAGGTCTCGGGCGAGACCCTGTCCAAGACCAAGCTGGGTGAGTGGGCCGAGGGCGCGCGCGTCAATCTGGAGCGTGCGGCCAGGCTGGGCGACGAACTGGGCGGACACATCGTCTCGGGCCACGTCGACGGTCTGGGCGAGGTCGTCTCGATCACGCCCGAGGGCGGATCGCACCGCATCGTGGTCGAGGCGCCGGCCCCGCTGCACCGATTTATCGCCCCGAAGGGCTCAATCACCGTCGATGGGGTTTCCCTGACCGTGAATGGGGTGCAAGAGCGCCGCTTCGACTTGAACATCATTCCGCATACGTGGGATGCGACCACGCTCGGCGGCCTGAAGGTCGGCGACAAGGTCAACCTGGAGATCGACATGCTGGCGCGCTACCTCGCGCGGTGGCAGGAGACCGCATGATGAAACTGGCCGTCCACAATACCGACAGCCCGATCAGCCCGATCGAGGATATTCTCGAGGACGCCCGCAACGGCCGCCCCTACATCCTGGTGGACGCCGAGGATCGCGAGAACGAGGGCGACATCGTCATTCCGGCCCAGTTCGCCACGCCGGACCAGATCAACTTCATGATCCGCTATGCGCGCGGCCTGGTCTGCCTGGCCATGACCGGCGAGCGGGCGCGGCAGTTGCGCCTGCCGCCGATGGCCGCCGACAATCGCGAGAGCATGAAGACCGCCTTCACCGTCTCGATCGAGGCCAAGGAGGGCGTGACCACGGGCATCTCCGCCGCCGACCGTTCGCACACCATTCAGGTCGCGACCGACCCGACCCGCGGGGTGGACGACATCGTCTCGCCCGGCCACATCTTCCCGCTGGTCGCACGCGACGGCGGGGTTCTGGTCCGCGCGGGCCATACCGAGGCCGCCGTCGACATCAGCCGCATGGCGGGCCTGAACCCGGCCGGGGTGATCTGCGAGATCATCAAGGACGACGGCGAGATGGCGCGAATGCCCGACCTGGTGGCCTTCGCCCAGCTGCACGGGCTGAAGATCGGCACCATCGCCGACCTGATCGCCTATCGCCGCCGCACCGAACGCTTCGTCGAGCGGTTGCTGGAGACCCCGTTCGAGAGCGTCCACGGCGGGCCCTTCAAGCTGATCCTCTATCGCAACACCATTGAGGGCGCCGAACACATCGCCCTGGTGCGCGGCGACATCGACCCGACCAAGCCGACCGTGGTGCGGATGCACCAGATCGACTTCGCCGCCGACCTGCTGGGCCATGTCGAGGCGCGTCAGGACTATATTCCGAAGGCGATGCAGGCCCTGACCGCTAATGACGGTCCCGGCGTGGTCGTCTTCCTGCGTGATCCGGGCCTGCACGGCCTGGCCGAGCGCCTGGGCGGGGCGGACAAGCCGACCGCCGTGGATCGTTCGCTGAAAGCCTATGGCGTCGGCGCCCAGATTCTGCTCGACCTTGGCGTCAAAGACATGATCGTGATGAGTTCGACGCGGCCCAATCCGACGGCGCTGGAAGGCTACGGCCTGCGCATCGTGGGCTGGCGCGATATGGACGGAGAAGACCAATCCTGAACGACCCCACCCGCGTCCTGATCGTCGAGGCGCGCTACTACGACGACCTGGCCGACGCCCTTCTGGAAGGGGCCAAGGACGCCCTGCGCGCGCAAGGCGTGCAGTTCGACGTCGTCACCGTGCCCGGCGCCCTGGAGGTTCCGACCGCCATCGCCCTGGCCGAGGAAGCCGGTCGTTTCCCGACCGCGCCCCGCTATGACGGCTATGTCGCCCTGGGCTGCGTCATTCGCGGCGAGACCTATCACTTCGAGATCGTCTCGGATCAGTCGGCCGCCGGCATCATGCACCTGGGCCTCAAGGGCCTGGCCATCGGCAACGGCATCCTGACGACCGAGGACGAAGAGCAAACCTGGGCCCGCGCCCGGATGAGCGAAGGCGACAAGGGCGGCGGCGCCGCCCGCGCCTGCCTGGATCTGATCGCGCTGCGCAAGCGCCTGCGCGGAGGACTGGCCTCGTGACCGAGCCGACCAACACCACCCCGGCGACCGTCGCCGAAGTCATGGCCCAACTGGCGGAGGCCGACAAAGCCCGCGCCGAGCCGCAACTGACCAGCCGTCAGCGCCGCGCCCGCACGGTCGCCCGTCTGGCCGCCGTCCAGGCCCTGTATCAGATGGAGTTGGCGGGCGAGGGCGTGGACGTCATCGTCAAGGAATTCCGCGATCATCGCTTCGACGCCGACATCGACGGCGCGCCCCTGGCCGAGGCCGACGAGGACTGGTTCTCCGACATCGTCCACGGGGTGGTCGAGGACCAGCGGGCCATCGACGAGGCCGTCAAGGCGCGTCTGGCCTCCAACTGGCGGCTGGAGCGTCTGGACGCCACCCTGCGCGCCCTGCTGCGCTGCGGCGCCTGGGAGTTGAAGTCCAAGCCCGACGTGCCGCGTGAAATCGTCATCGACGAGTATGTCGAGCTGGCCAAGGCCTTCTTCGACGAAGCAGAGGCGAAGTTCGTGAACGCGGCGCTCGACGGCGTGGCGCGCGATGCCCGCGATTGACGTCGCTGGCGAATTCGAGACCATCCAGCGGCTTCTGAAGCCGCTGGCGCACCCGGAATGGGCGAGGGGGCTGGCCGACGACGTGGCCGTGCTGCCCTCGCGTCCGGGGCATGATCTGGTCCTGACCAAGGACGCCATCATCGAGGGCGTCCACTTCCTGCCCGACGACCCTCTGGACACGGTGGCGCAGAAGCTGCTGCGCGTGAACCTGTCCGACCTGGCCGCCAAGGGGGCCGAGCCCTTCGGCTATCTGCTGGCCTGCCACTGGTCCGAGCGTTGCGGCTGGCCCGAGCGCGAGGCCTTCGTCGCCGGGCTGCGGCGCGATCAGGCCATCTTCGACATTGCCCTGCTGGGCGGCGACACGGTCAAGACGCCGGGACCGGCCAGTTTCTCCGCCACCCTGCTGGGCTGGGCGCCGTCCTCCTCGACGGTCAGCCGGGGCGGGGCGCGGCCCGGCGATCTGGTCTTCGTCACCGGCACCATCGGCGACGGCTGGCTGGGCCTTCAGGCGGCGCAGGGCGCCCTGTCGCTGGAGCCGGAGCGCATGGACGCGCTGGAGGCCGCCTATCGCACCCCCATGCCGCGCGTCGAGTTCGCATCGGTCGTGCGCGGCCTGGCCACCGCCAGCGCCGACGTGTCCGACGGCCTGCTGGCCGACGCGGGCCACATCGTCGAGGCCAGCGGCGTGCGCATCGAACTTGATCTGGAGGTCCTGCCCCTGTCGGCGGCGGCCCAGGCCTGGCTGGACGGCCGCGTGGACGCCCAGGGCGCGCTCGAACTGCTGGCCGCGGGCGGCGACGACTACGAGATCGTCCTGACCATTCCGGCGGGCGCCGAGAACGCTCTTCGTCGTGAAGCGGAACGCCGTCACCTGCGCCTGACCCGCATCGGCCGCGTGGTCGAGGGCAGGGGCGTGATCGTGCGCCATCTGGGACAGGAGATCGCCCCGACCCGGACCGGCTGGACCCACGGTTAGAGCAACGGAATCCTAACCGGGGCGCAGTAGGGTGGGTTCATGCAACGTCGCGCCCTGATCCAGGCTGGAGCCGTCCTGACCGCCGCCGCCATGACGGGTTCGGCCCACGCCTCGGAAAAGGCCGCCCCGCCCGCAGCCGCCTTCGTCAACATGACAGGCGTCGGCCTGCCGGTCATCGTGGACGGTCGGGTGCGCAACTACGTCTTCATCGTGCTGAAGCTGCATCTGGGGCCGGGCCATGCGGTCGAGGCAGTGCGGGCCAAGGAGGTCTATCTGCGTGACGCCCTGGTTCGCGCCGGGCATCGGACGCCCTTCACCCTGGCCGACAGCTGGACCGCCCTGGACACGGCGGCCCTGAGCGCCAGCGTGATCCGCTCGGCCTCGACCCTGATCGCGCGTGGGGCGGTGGCGCGCGTCGAGGTCGTCAGCCAGACGCCGCGCCGCCGCACGGGCATGAGGGGCGTCTGACCCCCTCGCAGAGCACTGTTGCGTCACAGCGGCGCATTTGACACTGTTAAGCCGCAATTCCCGGGGGACGTGAGGTTGCGTCCGTAGGCGCACGGGGGGACCGGAAGGCGGAGACGAGGCGAAACGCCCGCCCGCGCCAAGGATCCGTGTGCTCGTTGCACAAGGGCTTGGAAACGCCATGATGAATTACGTTTGGCTGGCCATCGCGGCCGGCGCGCTGGGGGTGCTTTACGGCGCTGTCCAGACCGCCGTCCTGATGAAGGCCGGCACGGGTAACGACAGGATGCGGGAGATCGCCGCAGCGATCCAGGAAGGGGCGTCGGCCTATCTGAAGCGTCAGTACACAACGATTGGTATGGTGGGGGTCGTGATCTTGGTCGCGGCCTTTTTGCTTATCGGGCCCTGGGCCGCGCTCGGGTTCCTGATCGGGGCGGTGCTGTCGGGCGCCGCCGGGTTCGCCGGGATGCTGATCTCGGTGCGGGCCAATGTGCGCACGGCGCAGGCGGCGTCTGAAAGTCTGGCCAAGGGGCTGGACCTGGCCTTCCGCTCGGGCGCCATCACCGGCATGTTCGTGGCGGGCGGCGCGCTTCTGGGCGTGTCGGGCTACTACGCCTTCATGACCCAGGGCATGGGCTTTGAAAGCACCAGCCGCACGGTCGTCGACGGCCTGGTGGCCCTGGGCTTCGGCGCCTCGCTGATCTCCATCTTCGCGCGACTGGGCGGCGGCATCTTCACCAAGGGCGCCGACGTGGGGGGCGACATGGTGGGCAAGGTCGAGGCCGGCATCCCCGAGGACGACCCCCGCAACGCGGCCACCATCGCCGACAACGTGGGCGACAACGTCGGCGACTGCGCCGGCATGGCCGCCGACCTGTTCGAGACCTATGCGGTCACGACCGTGGCGACCATGGTCCTGGCGGCCATCTTCTTCCGCAACCAGCCCTATGTCGAAGTGATGATGATGCTGCCGCTGGCGATCTGCGGCATCTGCATCGTGACCTCGATCATCGGCTCCTTCTTCGTCCGACTGGGCAAGGGCGGCAACATCATGGGGGCCTTGTATCAGGGCCTGATCGTGACGGGCCTGCTGTCCGTGGTCGCGGTCTGGTGGGTGATCAACACCCTGCTGCCTGGCGCGGTCGAGACCTCGGGCGGGCTTCTGATCCAGCCGATGAACCTGTTCTGGTCCGGCGTCGTCGGCCTGCTGGTCACGGCGGGCATCGTGGTCATCACCGAGTTCTACACCGGCACCGGCTTCCGCCCGGTCAAGTCGGTGGCCAACGCCTCGGTCTCGGGCCACGGCACCAATGTGATCCAGGGTCTGGCCGTCTCGCTGGAATCCACGGCGCTTCCGGCCCTGACCATCATCGTCGGCATCGTCGCGGCCTTCCAGCTGGCGGGCCTGTTCGGCATCGCCATCGCCACCACCACCATGCTGGGCGTGGCGGGGATGATCGTGGCTCTGGACGCGTTCGGTCCGGTCACTGACAACGCGGGCGGCATCGCCGAGATGGCGGGCCTGCCGCCGGAAGTGCGCGTCTCGACCGACGCCCTGGACGCCGTGGGCAACACCACCAAGGCCGTGACCAAGGGGTACGCCATCGGTTCGGCGGGTCTGGGGGCTCTGGTCCTGTTCGCCGCCTATGTGGAAGACCTCAAGCACTTCTCGGCCGACGCCGCGCCGGGCAGCTTCTTCCATGGCATGGGGGCGGTCGCCTTCGACCTGTCCAACCCCTACGTCGTGGTCGGCCTGCTGTTCGGGGGGCTGCTGCCCTTCCTGTTCGGCGGGATGTCGATGACGGCGGTAGGACGCGCCGCCGAGGCCGTCGTGGCCGAGGTGCGTCGTCAGTTCCGCGAGAACCCCGGCATCATGACCTTCCAGACCAAGCCGGAATACGGCCGGGCGGTGGACATCCTGACCAGCGCGGCCATCCGCGAGATGATCGTGCCCAGCCTGCTGCCGGTGCTGTCGCCGATCGTCCTGTTCGTGGTCGTCCTGTTCATCCAGCCGGACAAGGCCAACGCCTTCGCCGCTCTGGGGGCCATGCTGATGGGGGTGATCGTGACCGGCCTGTTCGTGGCTATCTCGATGACCTCGGGCGGCGGCGCCTGGGACAACGCCAAGAAGCTGATCGAGGAAGGCTTCACCGACAAGAACGGCGTGGTCCACGGCAAGGGCTCCGAAGCGCACAAGGCCGCCGTCACCGGCGACACCGTGGGCGATCCTTACAAGGACACCTCCGGTCCGGCGGTCAACCCGATGATCAAGATCACCAACATCGTGGCGCTTCTGCTGCTGGCGGTGCTGGCCAGCGGGAAGATCGTCTGACGAAAAGGCCCCGAGGATCGCTCCTCGGGGCCTGATTCTTTTCGGTCAGGAAGCTTAGTCCGGGCGGCGCTGGCCGGGGACGTCTTCCTCGGTGCGCGGCAACTGGCCGCGGCCGACGTTGCCCAGCAGTTGTTCCAGGATGGTCAGCTGACGGCCGCGGGTCGGCGTTTCGCGACGCTGCATGGTGATGTCGCGGCCATCGGCGAGACTGAGGGTGCGGACCGCGGCGACCTTGTCGTCGGCCTTGTTGAAGGTGATCTCCGTCACCGTGCGCTGCGACACCTGCGGCTTGTTGTAGGTGTAACGCTCGGTCATCTGGGTCATGTAGTACCAGACGGTGTCGGGCTCGAAGGTCGAGGTCGTCGAGGGCGAGCCGAGGCGCGCCAGGACGGTTTCCTTGGTGTCGGTGCCGGCCACCACGTCCTGAGGCTTGGCGTCGATCGCCTGGAAGCCCTGGGTGGCGACGACGGGCGCGCAGGCGCCGGCTGCGGCGGCCAGAGCGACGGCGGCGAAGATCGGTGTAAATCGGGGCATCAGCGTCCGCCTCAGCATAACAAGGTCTTTGACCTAACCGGCGCTGCGTCCTAGTGCAACGGCGCGGCGGAAAAGGGGCCGATCCAAATGCTTAGAAATCTCTTCCGACAGCGGCCCGATGAGCGCCAGGGCGACGCCCTGTATGCCTTGGCGGTCGAGCAGGCCCGCCAGCCGGCCTTTTACACCGCCCTGGGCGTGGCCGACCGGATCGACGCCCGGTTCGAACTCTACACCCTGCACGTGCTGATTCTGTTCCTGCGGCTCAAGCAGGACGGCGAGCGCGGCGAGGTCGCGGCCCAGAAGCTGTTTGACGTCTACATCTCGTCGCTGGACCACACCCTGCGCGAGCTCGGCGTCGGCGACGTCTCGGTCGGCAAGAAGATGCGCAAGCTGGGCGAGTCCCTTTATGGTCGCATGAGCGCCTATGAAGGTCCGCTGCGCGCCGAGGACGTGGACGCCCTGGCCGCTTCGTTGGCCAAGAACGTCTATGAGAGCGCCGACGCCGCGACCGGACAGGCCTTGGCGCGTTACGCCGTGACCTCGCGTCAGAACCTGACGCAACAATCATTTGAAGCCGTGTCCAAGGCTCCGGCCTGGGCGGAGATCGCCGCATGACCGACCTGCCTCCCTTGCCCTACAGCGAACCGCTGCGCCTGCATCAGATCGGCGCGGGCCTCCAGCGTGTCCTGACGCCGGACGCCGACGCCATCAAGCGGATCGCCCGCGCTCTGGACCTTCAGGCGCTCGACGCCTTTCAGGCCGAGATCAATCTCATTCCGACCGTCTCGGGCTGGCGGATGGAAGGGCGCGTCGTCGCGGACGCCGTTCAGACCTGCGGCCTGACGCTGGAGCCGCTGCCGGTTCACATTGATCGCAAGTTCTCGGTGCAGATGGTCGAGGCGACCGAGCGCGAGGAAGACGAGGACGGCGAGATCGACCTGGAGCTGGACGACGATTCGCCCGATCAGATCGAAGACGGCCGCCTGGACCTGGGTCAGTACGCGGTGGAGCAGTTGGCGCTTAGCCTGGACCCGTTCCCGCGCAAGCCGGGCGCGGTGTTCGAGCAGCCCAAGGAACCCGGCGAAATCTCGCCTTTCGCGGTGCTGAAGACCCTGCGTCCCAAGGACGGCGCCGACGAAGGTTGACCTGACGTCGGGCTGGTTGCATCCCAAGGGTGCGACATTTGCGTCCTGCATCCCTATATGAAGCCGCGACAAGACGGCGACGGAGTCCATTTCCACTTGGCATCCCCAACACTGATCTCGCTCGACGCCATGGGGGGAGACCACGGTCCCTCGGTCGTGGTCGGCGGCGTGAAGGACTATTTCTCGCGGCATGACGGCGAGGGTCTGCGCTTCCTGCTGCACGGCGACGAGGCCGCGATTCGCGCCGAGATGGCGCGCTGCGGCCTGACCGACGCCGTCTGCGACGTGCGCCACACCGACAAGGTGGTGGCCATGGACGAAAAGCCGGCCCAGGCCATGCGTCGGGGCAAGGGTTCCAGCCTGTGGAACGCCATCGAGGCCGTGAAGACGGGCGAGGCCGCCGCCGCCGTATCCGCCGGCAACACCGGCGCCCTGATGGCCATCTCCAAGCTGATCCTGCGCATGGCGGCACCGGGGCTGGAGCGCCCCGCCATCGTCGCCAGCTGGCCGACCCTGCGCGGCTACACCGCCGTTCTGGACGTGGGCGCCAACATCGGCAGCGACGCCAAGCAACTGATCGAGTTCGCCATCATGGGCGAGGCGTTCCAGTCCGCCGTTCATGGCGTGGCCAAGCCTAGCGTCGGCCTGCTGAACGTCGGATCAGAGGACATGAAGGGCCACGACGAGGTGCGCGAGGCCCACGCCATCCTGCGCGAAGGCGGCATTCCGCTGAACTATCACGGCTTCGTCGAGGGCGACGACATCGCCAAGGGCACGGTGGACGTCATCGTCACCGACGGCTTCACCGGCAACATCGCCCTGAAGACGGCCGAGGGCACGGCGCGTTTCATCTCCAGCCTGCTCAAAGAGGCGCTGACCTCGGGTCCGGTCGCCAAGCTGGGCGCCCTGATCGCCATGCCGGCGCTGAAGCGCATGGCCGCCAGGATCGACCCCAACGCCATCAACGGCGGGCCTCTGCTGGGCCTGAACGGAATCGTCGTGAAAAGCCACGGCGGCGCCACGCCTCAGGGCTATGGGAACGCCATCCGCATCGCCGTCGATCTGGCGCGCAGCGACTATATGGCCAAGGTCGGGGCCAACCTGGGGCGGCTCGCCGCCCTGGATCAGCCCTCCGCCGCCGCCGAAACCATCGGGGAGACCCACTAGTGAGCGTCATTCGCAGCGCCGTGACCGGCGTCGGCTCTTTCCTGCCGGAGAAGGTCGTCACCAACGCCGACCTGGCCAAGTTCGTCGACACCTCGGACGAGTGGATCGTCGAGCGCACCGGCATCAGGCAACGCCATCAGGCTCGCGACGACGAGCCGACCAGCGACCTGGCCGTCGAGGCTGCGCGCCGCGCCCTGGCCGACGCCGGCAAGACGGCGGCGGATGTCGACCTGATCATCGTCGCCACCACCACCCCGGATCAGACCTTCCCCGCCACCGCCGCCATCGTGCAGGCCAAGCTGGGCGCGCCGGTCGGCATCGCCTTCGACGTTCAGGCGGTCTGCTCGGGCTTCGTCTATGCCATGAGCGTGGCCGACGGCTTTGTCGCGCGCGGCATGGCCAAATGCGCCCTGGTCATCGGCGCCGAGGAAATGACCCGGCTGATGGACTGGAACGACCGGACCACCTGCGTCCTGTTCGGCGACGGCGCCGGCGCCTTCGTCGTCGAGCCGCGCGAGGGGCAGGGGACCAAGGCCGATCAGGGGGTGCTGGGCTTCGCCCTGCGCTGCGACGGCTCCAAGTCGGACATGCTCTATGTCGACGGCGGCCCGGCCACGACCGGCACGGTCGGTCACTTGAAGATGCTGGGCAACCAGGTCTTCCGCCACGCTGTGGTGAACATCGCCGAGGCCATCGTCGGCGCGGCCGAGGCGGCGGGGGTCGAGATCCCCGAGATCGACTGGTTCGTGCCCCACCAGGCCAACCAGCGCATCATCAAGGGCGTCGGCGAGCGCCTGGGCCTGGATGAGGACAAGGTCATCTCGACCGTCGCCATGCACGCCAACACCTCGGCGGCGTCGATCCCCCTGGCCATGGATGCGGCCATCAAGGACGGGCGCATCAAGCGCGGCGATCTGGTGCTGGTCGAGGCCATGGGCGGCGGTTTGACCTGGGGCGCCTGCGCCTTCCGTCTCTGATTTGCATTCAGGGCTTTGATTCGGGGCGACTTTGCCCTTCTATGCGTTCGGATTGGCAGCGGAGAGACGCAGTGACGGGACAAGACACCCTGACCCGGGCGGATTTGTGCGAGGCGGTGCATGAAGAGGTGGGCCTGTCCCGCCAGGAATGCTCCGGTCTGGTTGAGCGCACGCTCGAACTGGTCGTCGAATCGCTGGAGCGCGGCGAGACGGTGAAGCTGTCCGGCTTCGGCGTCTTCCAGGTGCGCGAAAAGCGCGCCCGCATGGGCCGCAACCCCAAGACGGGCGAGCCGGCGGCGATCAACCCGCGTCGGGTCATCAGCTTCCGCGCCTCGCAGATCATGAAGAGCCGGGTCCACGACGCGGTCGTCGAGGACTGATTTACCGTGGCCAAAAGCCCGAACGCCTTTCGCACCATTTCCGAGGCCGCTGACGAAGTCGGCGCGCCCCAGCATGTCCTACGCTTCTGGGAGACGAAGTTCGACTTCATCGCCCCGGTCAAGCGCGCGGGCGGGCGTCGCTTCTATCGGCCCGAGGACGTCACCGTCCTGAAGGGCGTGCGGCGGCTGCTGCACGACGAGGGGCTGACGATCCGCGGCGTGCAGCGTCTGCACAAGGAGCAGGGGCTGGCCCGTCTGGCCGCCTATGGCGATCCGACGACGGCGCTGGAGATCGACGCCGACGTGGAGCGCGAACCCGCCGCCGCAGTCGCCGCCGCGCCGTTCGAGGCCGCGCGCCTGGGCGCCGTTCTGGCCGACCTGGAATCGGCGAAGGCGCGTCTGGACGCTGTTCTGCATCGCTAAGGCGAACTTGTTGTTCAAAGAGCGTTTTAGCGTTTGCGGACTGCGGAATCGCCGTCTATACGGAGCGCCTTCGGAGCGTGGCGCAGCCTGGTAGCGCACTTGACTGGGGGTCAAGGGGTCGCAGGTTCGAATCCTGTCGC
>NZ_DASWXW010000092.1:0-7443 GCF_036405315.1 Brevundimonas sp.
GGCCAGGATGATGAGGATGCAGTCGGCGCCCAGGGCGCGGCTCTCGGCCACCTGCCAGGGATCGACCAGGAAGTCCTTGCGCAGGCAGGGCAGGGCGACCGCGTCGCGGGCGGCGGCCAGGAAGGCGTCGTCGCCCTGGAAGCTGGGGCCGTCGGTCAGGACGGACAGGCACGCAGCGCCGCCGCGCTCATAGGCTTTGGCGAGTGCGGGCGGGTCGAAGTCGGCGCGGATCAGGCCCTTGGACGGGCTGGCCTTCTTGATCTCGGCGATCAGGGCGGGGCGGCCGGTGTCCTCGGCGACGCGCTCCAGGGCGGCGCGGAAGCCGCGCAGGGCCGAGGCCTGGGCGGCGAGGGCCTCGATGGCGTCCTGAGAGGTCGCAGCCTTGCGGGCGGCGACTTCGTCACGCTTGTAAGCGGCGATCTTCGCCAGAACGTCGGTCATGCGGCCTCGTCAGGTTCGATAGGGGTGTTGGTGACGCGCACCAGGGTTTCCAGCGCGGCGGCGGCGCGACCGTCGTCGATGACGGCGACGGCCAGTTCGGCCCCTTCACGCAGATCGACGGCGCGATCGGCCACCACCAGGGCGGCGGCGGCGTTCAGCACGACGATGTCACGATAGGGCCCAAGCTTGCCGGCCAGCAGGGCCTTCAGCGCCGCCGCATTGTATTCGGCGTCGCCGCCGCGCAGGTCTTCGAGCGTCGCCAGAGGCAGTCCGGCGTCGGCGGGCGCGACAGTGAAGCGGTGGACGGCGCCGTCCTTCCACTCGGCCACCTCGGTGGGACCTGTGGTGGTCAGCTCGTCCAGACCCTGACCGTGGACGGTCCAGGCGCGGCGCGCGCCGAGGCGGCCTAGCACCTCGGCCAGAGGCTCCAGCAGGGCGGGATCATAGACGCCCATGACCTGACGCGTCGCATGGGCCGGATTACAAAGCGGCCCGAGAAGATTGAAAACCGTGCGGAAACCGATCTCGGCGCGCACCGGGCCGACGTGGCGCATGGCCCCGTGATAGGTTGGGGCGAACAGGAAGGCGATGCCGGCCTGATCCAGGGCGCGGGCCTGTTGCGGGATGGTGGCGTCGAGGTTGACGCCCAGCGCCGCCAGGACGTCGGATGAGCCGGATTTGGAGCTGATGGCGCGGTTGCCGTGTTTGGCGACCTTGAGCCCGGCGCCCGCCAGGACGAAAGCGGCCGCTGTCGAGACGTTATAGGTGTGCTGGCCGTCGCCGCCGGTGCCGCAGGTGTCGATCACTTCGTCGAAGGGGTGATCCAGCGACAGGGCGGCGTCGCGCATGGCGGTGGCGAAGGCGACGATTTCGTCCGCCGTCTCGCCGCGGATGCGCAGGGCGGTGACGGCGGCGGCGACCTGTGACGGGGTCGGCTCGCCGCGCAAGCAGGCGGAGAAGAAGGCGTGAGCTTCATCCGGCGTCAGGACGCGCCCGTCCACCAGCTTGGCCAGCAGAGGCTTGAAACCGTCGGCCATGATCAGACCGTCGTCCGACGCTTGACGCCCGCCAGATCGAGGAAGTTGGCGATCATGTCGTGGCCGTGCTCGGTGGCGATGGATTCCGGGTGGAACTGAACGCCGTGGATCGGCCGGATGCGGTGGGCCAGCCCCATGATCTCGCCGTCAGCGGTCCAGGCGGTGACTTCCAGCTCGTCCGGCAGGGTCTCGCGGCGCACGGCCAGGGAGTGGTAGCGGGTGGCGGTGAAGGGCGAAGGGAGGCCCTTGAACAGGCTGCGGCCCTCATGCTCGATCGGCGAGGTCTTGCCGTGCATCAGGGTCTTGGCGCGGACCACCTCGCCGCCAAACGCCTGGCCGATGGCCTGATGGCCCAGGCAGACGCCGAAGATGGGCATGTCCAGCGGCGCGGTCGTGATCAGCGGCAGGCAGATGCCGGCCTGATCGGGCGCGCAGGGGCCGGGCGACAGCAGCACGGCCTCGGGTTTCAGCGCCCAGGCTTCGTCCACCGTCAGGTCGTCGTTGCGGACGACGTGCGTCTGCGCGCCCAACTCCGCGAGGTAGTGGACGAGGTTGTAGGTAAAGCTGTCGTAGTTATCGACGACGAGGATCATGGCAGGCTACTTAGGATGGGAGGGAGGACGCGCCAAGCGAAGGCGTGATGAAAGCGGACGTTAAGCTGTCCGCGCGATACAGGAGCATCGCCATCGGAAGAAATCCGTCTTGACCCGCCTAGAAGCCATCCACGACGCCCAGGCCCTGCTGAGCGAGCCGCCAATCGAACAGCCGAAACCGCTGCGCCTGCTGGCGGCGGCGGCCTTCGCCGCGACGGCGGCTGTGATGCTGGCGGGGACCATGGTCGTGGGCCCCGGCGTGTCGTTCGACCAGGGTTCCACGGTTTCCAATCCTTAGATCTTGCCGTCGGCGCCCTGGCCGCGAGTGGTTGCGGTGAATCGCCACGCGTCCTCGGCCGCCTTCATCGGAGCGCGCGCCTTGGCCAGGGTTTCGGCGTATTCGGCCGCAGGGTCGCTGTCGGCGACGACGCCGGCCCCGGCCTGAACGAAGATCTTGTTCTGGGCGAACATGGCGGTGCGCAGGACGATGCAGATGTCCGCCTCGCCATTGGCCGAGATATAGCCCACGCCGCCGCCGTAGCCGACGCCGCGTTTCTCGGTTTCCAGTTCGTCGATGATCTCCATGGCCCGGACCTTGGGCGCGCCGGACAGGGTGCCGGCGGGCAGGGCGGCCAGAAGCGTGTCCACGGCGTCCAGCTTGGGATCGGCTGCGCCGTGCACGTTGGAGACGATGTGCATGACCTGGCTGTAGCGTTCGACGACGAAGCTCTCCGTCACCTCGACCGAGCCGGGCGACGAGACCCGGCCCACGTCGTTGCGCCCCAGGTCCAGCAGCATCAGATGCTCCGCACGTTCCTTGGGATCAGCCAGAAGCTCGGCCTCCAGGGCCTTGTCGGCCTCTGGCGTGACGCCGCGCGGGCGGGTGCCGGCGAGGGGGCGGATGGTGACGCGACCGTCTTTCAGTCGGACCAGGATTTCCGGGCTGGACCCGGCCAGCTGGAAGTCCACGTAGTCGAGGAAGAAGAGATAGGGCGACGGATTGCCCCGACGCAGCGATCGATAGAAGGCGAACGGGTCCTGGCTCCAGGGCGCCGAGAAGCGGTGGGCCAGCACGACCTGGAAGATGTCGCCGGCGGTAATGTAGTCCTTGGCCTTGGCGACCATGGCGTCGAACCCGGCGGCGTCGACCGGCGAGCGGAAGTCGGGAGCCGGAACCGGCGCAGCCTCGCGCTGGATCGGCAGGGGGCCGCGCAGGCGGTCCTCGAAGTCGTCCAGGCGGGCGATGGCGGCGTCAAAGGCTGTATCCGCATCGACGCCGCTGTCGGGATAGGCGGCGGCGATCAGGACGATCTCGTGCTTCACCGAGTCGAAGATGGCGACCAGCGACGGGCGCGCCATGACGGCGTCGGGCAGGTTCAGCGGGTCGGGGTTGGCCGGGCCAAGCGGCTCCAGCAGCCGCACCATGTCGTAGCCGAAAACGCCGAACAGGCCGGCGGCCATGGGCGGCAGGTCGTCGGGCAGGTCGAACTTCGTCGCCGCGATCAGGGCGCGAAGGGACTCCAGCGCGGGCCGATCTTCGGGCGTGAAACGGTCGGCCAGAACGGCCTCGCCGCGCGCGACCTCGGCCTTGCCGTCGCGGCAGCGCCAGACGACGTCGGGGGCCAGTGTGACGATCGAGTAGCGGCCGTTGACCGCGCCGCCTTCGACCGACTCCAGCAGGCTGGCGTAGGGCCGCCCGTGGCCGACCTTGAGGAAGGCCGAGACGGGCGTCTCCAGGTCGTCGATCAGGCGACGAACGACGACCTGGGGGCGGCCTGAGGTCAGGCTCGAGACAAACGCGACGCGTTCAGCTTCCTGTCCGACGCCTGCGCTCATTTCTTGGTGGGGGCGGCCGGAGCCGCCGGAGCGGCTGCGGGAGCCTCGACGCCCAGCGCAACCAGAGCGGCGGCCGGGTCATTCTTGGCCTTCATCCGCGCGGCGGCGGCGGTAAAGCTCTGCTCGACCATGGCGTTGGCCATCGCCTGGGTCAGGCGCGGACGAACCTGCTCGACCAGCGGCGCGGCCAGGGCCGGGACGGCGCCGTGAATGGCGTCGACATGGCCGACAACGAAGCTGGCTTCAGACTGGGCGCCGGTGAAGACCTGACCCTTGCCCTGACCGAACAGGCCGCGCAGTACGCCTTCGCCCAGTTGGGTCTGGCTGTCCCGGCTCTGTTGCACGGCCGTGCGTGTGGTCAGTTGAGCGCCGGCCGAAGCGGCCACCTTGGCGATGTCCTCGCCGGCGCGGACGCGACCGGCCAGTTCCTCGGCCTTGGCGGACAGACGGCGGGCGTTCTCACGCAGGGTCCATTGCTGGGCCAGCGGCGCGCGGACTTCGGCCAGGGTCGGCAGCGAAGCGGGACGGATGTCGTCGACGCGGACCGCGAAATACTGGCCTTCGCCGGCGTCGATGATCTCGCTCTCGCCGCCCTTGGACAGGGCGTAGGCCGACTCGAAGATCTGGCGCGGCGCGTTCAGCGGCTGACCGTCGGGCAGGCGGCCGTCGGCGGTGAAGGGCGGCAGTTGCACCAGGCGCGCGCCGACCGACTGGGCGGCGTCGGCCAGGTTTTTGCCTTCCTGGCGGGCCTTCTCGTATTTCTCGACCTTGGCGTAGGTCTCGCCCTTGGCGTCTTCAGCGCGCAGCTCCTGAACCAGGGCGCCGCGGACGCTTTCCAGCGTGGCCGGCGCACCGGCGGTGACAGCCGTCACCTTGGCGACGGTGAAGCCGAGGCGGCCCTGGATCGGGTTGGAGACCTGATTGGCGGGCAGGGCGAAGACGGCGGCGCCGACGGCCGGGTCGCCCAGGGCGCTTTGCGGCGTGTCGACATAGTTGCCGGGCTCGATCTTGTTGGCGGCGGCGACCTGGGCCGGCGTCTGACCGGCGCGCAGGGCGGCGGCGATGCGATCGGCGGTTTGCTTGTCCGGCGCGGTCAGCGTGACGAAGGTGCGCTTTTCAGCACTCGACAGGGCGGCCTTGCGGAACTCGAAGCGTTCGCGGATGCGCTCCTCGCTGATCGGCGCCGGTTGGCTGTTCGGAGCCGAGTTGAACAGCACGATCGAGATCATACGGAATTCGGGGCGGCGCAGCTGGGCGGCGTTCTCGTTGAGGAAGGCGGTCAGCTGGGCGTCGGTCGGAGCGGCGGCCGAGCCAGCCATCGCCTGGGTCACGGTGAACCAGCGGCCGTCGCGCGTTTCCAGCGCCTGACCGGCCAGAAGCGCGCCATAGATGCGCGGCACGCGCGCGCCGGCGAAGACGCCTGCGCCGAACTGACCGGCGACATACTGGTCACGCAGGTCCTGCTCCAGCATTTCCGAGGTCATGCCCTGGGCGGCCAGGGCCTGTTCATAGCGATCCTGATCGAACTGACCCGTCACCTGGTTGAAGAAGGCCGGGATCTGGCGAATCTGCTTCAGCACCAGTTCCTTGCCGGGGCGGATGCCGGCGTTCCAGGCCCAGGCGAGGAAGCCCAGGCGCTGCGTCTGGCTTTCCAGATACTGGGTATGGATGTTTTCCTTGATCATGTCGTCGAACGACACGGGACGACCGGCCTGTTCCTGCAGATTGGCGCGGACGCGCTCGAAATCGCCGCGGAACTGCTGGGCGCCGACGCTGCGGTCGCCCGCGTCGATGACGTGCTTGGGCCCGAAGCTGGAGAAGACGTCCGACTGCGCGCCCACGATAAGGAAGCTGAGGATCAGCAGGGCGAACAGGCCCGCAGCCCATTTCGATTTGGCGAAGTTGCGGAACAGCGAGATCATCTACAGAACCTGACGAGGGCCGGCGTCGAAAGGGCGCCACGCTCGCCTATAAGGGCAGTCCCTAGGGCGCCGCAAGCCGACGCATGGCGACATCTTGGCTTCGGCGCGAGCGGCGCCTAAAGAGACCTCATGAAACAATCTGTGAAGCTGGTCGCCGGCAACTGGAAAATGAACGGTCTGGGCGCGAGCCTGGGCGAGGCTGAAGCTCTGGCGAAAGCCTTGCAGGAACAGGCTGCGGCCTGTCGAGTGGCCCTGTGCCCGCCCGCGACGCTGATCGAGCGGATGGCGCGCGCCCTGGCGGGCGGCCCGGTCGAACTGGGCGGTCAGGACTGCCACGCTGAAGTTTCGGGCGCATTCACTGGATCGGTGTCCGCCGCCATGCTGGGCGACGCCGGCGCGTCCCTGGTGATTCTCGGCCACTCTGAACGCCGCGCCGGATTCGGCGAGACTGACGCCGACGTCGTCGCCAAGGTCGAGGCCGCCCTGGCCGCCGGTCTGGAGCCGATCATCTGCATTGGGGAGACTCTGGCCCAGCGTGAAGCCGGGCAGGCGGTCGAGGTCGTCAGCCGTCAGGTGGCGGGGTCGCTGCCGTCGTCGCTGTCGGGCAAGGCTTTCGCGGTCGCCTATGAGCCGGTCTGGGCCATCGGCACCGGCCTGACGCCGACGCTGGAGCAGATCGAGGAAGTCCACGCCGCCGTGCGCGCGGCCATGATCGCCAAGCTGGGCGAGGGCGGTCGCGTCGCACCGATCCTATATGGCGGCTCGGTCAAGCCGTCGAACGCGGCTGAAATCCTGGCCGTGGCCGAGGTTGGCGGCGCCCTGGTCGGCGGCGCATCGCTGAAGGCCGAGGATTTCCTGGGCATCATTCGCGCCGCGTAGGCGTCACGATTTGCCGTCCCAGTTCGTTCGGCGTTTGCCCCGGTCCCGCATCGGTGTTAGACGCCGCCGCTTGATCGGCGCATCTGCGCGCCCACATGATTGACACCATGCTCCAGACCATCTTGCTCGTCGCCATGATCCTGATCTCGGTCGCTCTGACGGCCGTGATCCTGCTGCAACGTTCCGAGGGCGGCGCCTTGGGCATGGGCGGAGGCCCTTCGGGCTTCATGACTGCGCGCGGTGCGGGCAACCTGCTGACGCGGGCCACGTCGATTCTGGCGATAGCCTTCTTCGTCTGCGCCATCAGCCTGACCATCGCCGGCAACTTCGCTCGCGGTTCGCGTTCGGTCATCGACGCCGACGCCGTGGGCGCCATCGCGGTGGGCAATGAGCAGCAGACGGCTCCGGCCGAGCAACCGGCCCCGACGCCGGCCGCGCCGGCAGCCCCGTCGCTGGACGATCTGGAAGCCAGCCTCCCCGCCGCTTCCGCCCCGGCTCCGGCGCAGACTCCCGCACCGGCGCAGTAAGCCGCCGACAGCTACGAAGTCCCCGAAAGCGCGCCGCAGGGCGCGCTTTCTTCTTTTGTTCAACAGATGTTTTGCGTCGGGCCATGCTCCCGCCGCGAATCATGGAGTAAGGTGTCCGCCCATGGCTCGCTATGTGTTCATCACCGGCGGCGTGGTTTCCTCGCTAGGAAAAGGCCTCGCCTCCGCCGCTCTCGGCGCTCTTTTGCAG
>NZ_DASWXW010000093.1:0-5898 GCF_036405315.1 Brevundimonas sp.
AGGGACTCGAACCCACGACCCTCGGTTTTGGAGACCGATGCTCTACCAGCTGAGCTACACTCCTAGTGTCCCGGACAAAGATCAATGCGCCGTGAGCAAGCTCGACGGCGCTAACCTCGCCAGAGGGGCGCATATGCCTGAGGGCCGAGGGCATTTCAAGGGGCGTTTCGCGATAACCACCGACAGATGCGCAGGAATGTTCAGAACAGCCGCGCCACGGCGCTGGGCTCATAGCTGACGCCGTGCACGACGCGGTCGGGATCGCCGATCGAGAAGGTCTGGGCGCGGCTGCGGCCGCCGACCACGGCCACGGCCTCGACCTGTTCGGGAATCACCTTCACCACCGCCACCGAGTCGCCGCCGGGGGCGTAGGGGCTGACGTCCGGCGATCGCTTGATGATCAGGTCGTTCAGGCGCTGAACCTCGTCGCCGTCCGTCACCTCCTCGGCCCGACCGTCGATGGACAGGCCGACCGCCTCCCCCTCCCCGGCCACGCCGCGCACGGCCACGCCGACACGCGGGTCGGCGATGATGTTGCGCAGCTTCTCACTGTTACGCGCGGTGACGAAATAGAGGTTCAGCCCGTCGTTCAGATAGCCGAGGGTGCAGGCCTGCGGCCGACCGTCGGCGCGGTTGGAGGCCAGGGTCATGAGCCGCTGTCCGTCCAGCAGCTTCAGGATCGCGGCCACCGCCGCGCCGTGGATGGGAATCGCGCTGGATGCTGCTGTGGTCATGACCTGAACTCCTTGGCTGAGAACCTGCGGCCGAGCCGTTGGGTTCACCTTGACACAGATCAAGGCGATTTGGCTGTGAGCGCGCGAAATGGCCGCATGACCGAGTCCCGCCTCATGCCAGACGCGCCGCGCCTGGATGTCGTCCCCCTTACCGAGGCCGAGGCTCCGGCCGAGTTCGCTCTCGCCCGGATGTGGCGGCCTGATCTGGGCGCCGATCAATGGCGAACCTTCCTGCGCGACTGGCGCGCCGCCCCCGACAGCCGCGGCATCCTCAGCGCCCGCAGCCAGCGCGGCGGCGTCCTGGGTTTCGTCAGCTGGTGGCGACAGCCGGACCTGGAATACGGCGAGACCCTGTGGGCCGGCCCCTTCGTGGTGCGGGAAATGGGCGTGCGGCCCCTGGTGCGGCAAAGCCTGGCGGTGGAGCTGACGGCGCTGGCCCATCGGCTGGGGGCCAAGCTGCGCTACGCCGAAGACACCGCTGACTAGGACAGCCTGTCCACTTCGAAAGCGATCCCCGTTCAGCTAGACTGCAGCGGAATGCTGGAGCCGACCATGACCGCCTGCAACGCCGCCTTGGCCGAGACCGCTGATGTGCGTCTGGAAGACGTCCACCCCTGCGCCACCTGCGGGGCGCGGCCGCTGGGCGTCTGCGCCGACCTGAAGGGCCACGAACTGCAGAGCATGGCCTGCGCCAGCGAGACGGTGGCGGCCCTGCCGGGACAGGCCCTGTTCCACGAAGGCGATCCCAATCCCTTCGTCTTCAATGTCGTGGAGGGGGCGGTGAAGCTGTATCGCCTGCTGCCCGACGGCCGTCGCCAGATCACGGGCTTCCTGTTCCAGGGCGACTTCCTGGGTCTGGGCGGACGCGGGCCGTCCAGCTTCACCGCCGAGGCCCTGACGCCGCTCAGCGCCTGTCGTTTCCGGCGCGGCGACTTCGACCAGTTGCTGAACGCCCTGCCCGCGCTGGAGCACCGTCTGGTGGCGATGGCGGGCGACGAACTGATGGCGGCGCAGGAACAGATCGTCCTGCTGGGCCGCAAGACGGCGCGCGAGCGCATCGCCAGCTTCCTGACCCGCCTCTCGGCGCGGCAGGTCCAGTTGGGCGGCGCGGAAGGCCGGGTCCACCTGCCGATGACGCGCCTCGACATCGCCGACTATCTGGGCCTGACCATCGAGACGGTCAGCCGGGTCTTCACCCAGTTCAAGACCTCGGGCCTGATCCAGCTGCTGCCGAACAACGATGTGGCCCTGCCCGATCCCGAGGCGCTGAAGGCCCTGGGCGAAGGCGCCGCCTGAGCCGAAAAGAATGATCGAAGGCGCCGCCTGAAAGCAGGCGTAGGGGGCGCGGGCTGACGTCCCGCACCCCCGCCTCGCGTCGACGCGAAAGCTCTGACCTCAGAACTTCCGGCCGACGCCCACCGACACGACCCAGGGATCCAGGCTGACGCTGCTCTTCAGCGCGCCGCCGTTGATCGTGGCGTCCGTGTCGAACCACACCTTCTTGGCGTCGAGGTTCAGGGTCCACGGCCCCGACAGGTTCCAGTCCGCCCCGGCCTGAAGGGCGACGCCGAAACCGTCATCCAGATCGACGTCGAAGCCGTTTTTGTCCTGACCGTCGAAGAAGGCCATGTAGCTGACGCCGGCCCCGACATAGGGGCTGATCGTCGCGTTCGGCGTCGGACGGTATTGCAGCGTCACCACCGGCGGCAGGACCCAGGTTTCATGCACCGCAACATCGGTCGCCCCGCCCTTGGCCCGGACCTCATGCTGGGTGGCGCCGAGGATGGCCTCGACGGCCCAGTGGTCGGCCACGAACCAGGTGAAGCCCAGGGTCGGCATCCAGTCGTCGCCCACATCGACGTGCAGGCCGCTGTCCGCGCCGGCGTTGGTGACGATGGCGTCATCAGCCTGAGGCAGGACCCCGGTCATGCGGGCGGTGACGATCAGCGTGCCCTTGCCGACCGGCTCGGGGGCGGCGTCTTGGGCCGAGGCGGCGCCCGCCAGGGTCAGAACACTGGCGGCGGCCAGAAGGGCGGCGGCGGTCTTCATCGGTATCATTCCCGACAATCGCCGGATCAAGGGAGGGTCCGGCTTCGATGTCGAAAACACCGTCCCATGCCCTCCCCCGCCCCGCCTTGATCCAACTCAAGCCATAGAAAACACGCACAAAAAAACCTCCCCGACCGAGATCGAGGAGGCTGACTTCAATGGGCGACAGGGTCAGGGCTCGGAGCGCCCCTCATCTCCTTCGTCATACAGATGGAACTCGTGCCACAGGCCGTTCAGGACGCCGAAGGCCACCGCCAGGCCGAGGCCCAGGATCCAGGCGAAATACCACATGAGATGATCTCCTTTCGCGGGATCAGTAGAGGTCGGGGTTGGTCTTCAGCGCGGCCGTGCTCGAGCGCCCCCACAGCACCTTGTAGACCCAGGCGGTGTAGAAGAGGACGATCGGCATGAAGACCACCGTCACGGCCAGCATGATGAACAGGGTGGTGTGGCTGGACGAGGCGTTCCACACCGTCAGGCTGGACTGGGCGTTGATCGAGCTGGGCAGGATGAAGGGGAACATCGACAGGCCGACCGTCGAGATGATCCCCACCGCCGAGGCCGAGGAGCCGCCGAAGGCCAGGACCGCCGACTTGCGCCACATGCCGAACAGACCGACCGCGGCGCCGGCGAAGCCCAGAACCGGGGCGATGATCATCCACGGATAGCGACCGTAGTTGTCCAGCCAGGCGCCGGGCGCGGCCTCGACCGCGGTGCGCAGGGGGTTGGACACCCCGCCCGTATCGACGGCGCCGGTGATGCGGAAGCCCATGTCGCCAAAGGCCACCATGGCGCCGCCGACCGCGAAAAGGACCAGGCTGGCCAGTCCGGCGGCGGTGCCGATGGCGCGGGCGCGTTTCAGCACCACGCCTTCCTCGCCCTTGACCGCCAGCCAGGCCGCGCCGTGCAGGACCAGCATGGACACCGACAGCAGGCCGCAGATCAGGGTGAAGGGGGTGAACAGACCCAGCAGGCTGCCTTCGTAGAAGCTGCGCAGGTCACTATCCAGACGGAAGGGGGCGCCAATCAGGACGTTGCCGACGGCGACGCCGAAGACCAGGGCCGGGACGAAGCTGCCGATGAACAGGCCCCAATCCCACATGGAGCGCCAGCGCGCCTCGGGCCGCTTGGAGCGATACTTGAACGACACGGGCCGCAGGATCAGCGCCGACAGCACCAGAAACATGGCCAGGTAGAAGCCCGAGAAGCTGACGGCGTAGACCTGGGGCCAGGCGGCGAAGATCGCCGCGCCGCCGACGATGAACCAGACCTGGTTGCCCTCCCAGGTCGCGCCGACGGTGTTGATGACCATGCGGCGTTCTTCATCCGTCTTGGCGACGAAGGGCAGCAGGGCGCCGACGCCCATGTCGAAGCCGTCCGTCAGGGCGAAGCCGATCAGCAGCACGCCCAGCAGTCCCCACCAGATCAGGCGGAGGGTGGTGTAGTCGAGGGGAAGTTCCATCTCTCTTTTCCTTCAACGACCGGGGGTCAGGCGACCGCCGGTTCGCCTTCCGTGCTGGCGTCGGCTTCGCGGGCTTCCTGTTCGGCGAACGGTCCCTTCTTGACCGCCCGCAGGATCAGACCGACCTCGACCACCGCCAGGGCTCCATAGAGCAGGGTGAAGCAGACGATGGTGGTCCACAGTTGCGGCACGCTGAGGCTCGAGGCGCCGAGGAAGGTCGGCAGGACGCCCTCCACGGCCCAGGGCTGACGACCCACCTCGGCCAAAAGCCAGCCGGACTCGATGGCGATCCACGGCAGGGGAATGGCCAGGACGGCCAGACGCAGGAACCACCTGGTTTCGTGCTTGCGCAGGGTGCACAGGACGAAGGCCGTGGCGAACAGGCCGATCATCAGGAAGCCGATCCCGGCCATGACGCGGAAGACCCAGAACATCAGCGGCACGTTGGGCACCGTGTCCCAGGCGGCCTTCTTGATCTGTTCGGGCGTGGCCTGACGCGGATCAGCGACATAACGCTTCAGCAGCAGACCGTAGCCCAGATCGCCGCGCACGCTTTCGAACTGGGCGCGAGCGGCCATGTCGGTGTGGTCGGCCTTGACCTTCTCCAGGGCGTCATAGGCGACGACGCCGCGTTCGATGCGGTCCTCGGCCACCGCGACCAGCTCAAGAATGCCGATCACCGGCTTGTCGACGCTGCGGGTCGAGATCAGGCCCAGAACATAGGGAATCTTGACCTCGAAATGGGTGTGGCGGTCTTCCAGGCTGGGCAGGCCGAAGGCGGTCAGGCCGGCGGGCGCCGGTTCGGTGCGCCACATGGCCTCCAGAGCGGCCAGCTTCATCTTCTGGTTGTCGGTCAGGGCGTAGCCCGACTCATCGCCCAGGACGACGACCGACAGCGACGACAGCAGGCCGAAGGCGGCGGCCACGGTCATCGACCGCTTGGCGAAGCCGACGTGCTTGCCCTTCAGCAGATAGAAGGCCGAGATGCCCAGCACGACCACGGCGGCGCAGACATAGCCGGCCGAGACGGTGTGAACGAACTTGGCCTGGGCCACCGGGTTGAAGACCACGGCCATGAAGTCGGAGACTTCCATGCGCATGGTGTCGGGGTTGAAGGCGGCGCCGACCGGGTTCTGCATCCAGCCGTTGGCGGCCAGAATCCACAGGGCCGACAGGTTGGTGCCCAGGGCGACCATGAAGGTGACGAACAGGTGGGCGTGCGGCTTCAGCTTGTCCCAGCCGAAGAACATCAGGCCGACGAAGGTCGCCTCCATGAAGAAGGCCATCAGGCCCTCGATGGCCAGCGGGGCCCCGAAGATGTCGCCGACATAGTGGGAGTAGTAGGACCAGTTCATGCCGAACTGGAATTCCATGGTCAGGCCCGTGGCCACGCCCAGAACGAAGTTGATGCCGAACAGCACGCCCCAGAAACGGGTGATGGTCCGCCAGATCGGCCGCCGCGTCATCACATAGATGCTCTCCATGATGACCAGCATGAAGGAGAGGCCCAGGGTGAGGGGCACGAACAGAAAGTGGTATAGCGCCGTCAGTGCGAACTGAAGGCGTGACAGGTCTACGACCGCCAGGTCGATCATGGGCTCAGGCTCCTGACCGCCAGCCCCCATCGACCGGCGTTCTACTATAACCTAAAGC
>NZ_DASWXW010000094.1:0-6144 GCF_036405315.1 Brevundimonas sp.
CAGCTTCTTCGCCTCCATCGCCCCCATCTGCATCGCCATGGGCGTGCCGCTGGAGATGCTGCCCCTGCTGCTGGCGGTCGAGGTCATCCCCGACATCTTCCGCACCCTGGGCAATGTCACCGCCGACATGGCCGTGACGCGCATGGTGCAGGGCGGCGAGGCGGCGGAGGCTGACTGACGACTAAGCCTGGGCTGGTCGCCGCCGCTGAAGGTGGAAGGCCGCGCCGCCGGCCAGCGACACGCCCAGCAGGATCATGGCCCACTCCGACATCGTCGGAACCGCCGCCGGCGGCTGAACCGCAACCAGATGCAGGGTGCTGTCCTTCTGGATGTTGTAGTCGGCCAGCGTGCGCCCTTCGTCGAGCTCTTTGCCGGCGAAGATCAGGCGTTGTTGATCCGGGGGGATGCCCTCCTTGTCCTGGATCTTCGCTTTCACGTCTTCGATCGTGTCATTGCCTTCGACATCGAGCGTGATCGTCTTTCCGGTCAGCGTCTTGACGAAGATCTGCATCGCGAAGGCGGGGTGGGCGAAGCCCACGCTCAGAAACAGCGCGATCAGCAGGGGGGCGAGTTTCCGCACTCTGAATTCCTCAGGCGCTGGCGTCCGGCCAGCGTTTCGCGCGTCTGCTATCGCAGTCCAAGCTTGGCGTCATGTTGAATTGACGGATAAAATTGCACGGTCGTGTCGATGGTGCTGGGCGACCGAGGTCGCCGCGCGGCTGATTGAACGCTGGTTGACCAAATTCCGCCATTAAGGCCAAGCTTCTTTCCTTCGGGGCGTTGGAGGGAAAACACCATGAGCATGAGACTGGCGGGCGCGTTCGCCGCCGTGGCGATGGCCTGCGGCGCGGCGGCGCCCGCCCTGGCCCAACAGGCCGCGACCATCGAAGCGCGCACCGCGCCGGGCGGCGTGGTCGTGACCTGGCGGCTGGCCGAGCCGACCACGCGGGTCGCCTTCTTCGCGACCAGCGTCATCCGCGACCTGTGGACCGTGACAACGCCGGGCCTGACGCTGAAGGACGGCGCGGTTGAGGGCGCCGAACCCTTCGACAGCTTCGAGATCCAGATCGCGCCCGACGCCGCCGAGGTGGACCGCATCTACATGAGTCTAACCCGCGTGGGGGCGGGTCACGTCCTCTATGGGCCGGGGCTGGAACTGCAGGGCATGGACGCCGTCCTGACCGCGCGCCCGGTCGCGGGGGAGGCGACCCTGCCGACGGGGGAGGCGGTCAAGGGCTATGTCTATCTGGGGCCGCAGGAGGCGGTGATGCGCCGCAACGGCGCCGTGGTCGTGACCAGCGCCTCCGCTCCGCCTGCGCTGACCGGGTTGTTGCGCGACGGCTATTTCGCGGCGCAAAAATTCTACGGCGCGCGGCTGGATCATGTCCTGCCGATCGAGCCGACGCTGATCATCTCGACAGACAGTCCTGGGCCGACGTCCTATCGCGGCGACGTGACCGATACGGGCGTCATCTCGCTGCGGTTCCACGGCGACATGTGGGCCTCGCCGCCGCCGGACGTGGCGGTCCCTTTGGGGACCTTCGTCTGGCATGAAGCCTTTCACCTGTGGAACGGCCACGGGGTGGAAACGACGGACGGCGATGCGGCCCCCTGGCTGCATGAGGGCGGGGCCGAATACGGCGCCCTGGTCGCCGCCGTCTCGACCGGGGTGATCGACGAAGCTCAGGCGCGGGCGTCGCTGACGCAGAGGCTGAACGGCTGCCGCAAGACGCTGGGCGACGCGGATTACGAGGCTCGAAAACTGAAGTCGGGTTCGTCCGTCTACAATTGCGGGGTGGTGGTTCAGTGGATCGCCGATCTGGAGACGCGCCGGGCGTCGGGCGGCGCGCGCGACGTCCTCGATCTGTGGAAGGCCCTTCTGGCCGCCGGACGCGCCGGGGACGGCTACGGCGTGGCGGACTTCCGCGCTCTGCTGGCGCCGGACAGCGCCGTCGCCGCCTTGATGGACGGACCGGGCGCCGCACGCTGGGCGGCCGTCGATGCGCGGCTGGCGGCGCTGGGGGTGAGGCTGGAGAACCGGCCGGCTCCGTCTGACTATCAGACAGCGGCCCTGTGGCACGTCGCCGAAGGGCTGTGCACCGGTTCCATCGGCTACTACACGAATGAGGACGGCATACGCCTCGACACGGGCGACCGCTGCGGCGTCCTGTCGGGCGATCCCAAGATCGCGTCGGTTGAGGCCCTCGATCCGATGACGGAGAGCGAGGCCATGTTCCGCGCGGTCCAGGCGCGCTGCGCGGAGTCCCTGCCGGTGCGCTATGAGACGCGCGAGGGCCGGGTGATCGAGGCGGCCTGCGACCGCCCGCTGACCGCGCCCACGGTTCTCGCCGTGACGGCGGCGCCGCCGCTGGCGACGCGAAGCTGAGCGGCCGTCGCTAACGCGCGGGCGTCAGGGCGAAGCTCAGCCGGACGACGGTCTGACCGCCGCCTTCGTCCAGGGCGGCGGCCGAGCCTGTGACCTGGCGGCGGCGATCGCATCGCAGCAGGGTCCAGGACGCGCAGGCCGGCTTGCCGGCCGCCGAGGGCCAGCGGGCGTAGGGCAGGCCTTTCGGCGGCGTGAGGGTCGCGCAGGGGCGCAGCAGGGCGCGCTCGATGGCGGATCGGACGCGCGGGTCGCGGGCCAGGTCGCGATCCATGACGAAGCGCAGGCACAGGTCCGTCTCGCGACAGTCCGGGCCGTCGGCGGGCCTCAGGATGGCGCAGCCGCGACGTCCGGCGACGAAGTCCGCAAGGGTCGCGGGCGAGCACAGGCCCGGGCTCGACAGGCGATAGGCTTCGTCGCCGAAGGCCGCGTAGACGCTTTCGCCCAGGGCGTCGCGCAGGACGGCCTCCGCCGCGGCGGCGCGGAAGGCGTCGCCATAGGGCGCCGGATCATAGCCGATCAGGGGCGGGCCCTTGGGGAAGGTCGAGCAGGCGCCGAGCAGGACGAGCGCCGCGACGGCGGCGGCGTTTCGTCCCCACCCGGCGCCGGGGATCACCGCCGATCCTCGCCGTTGCCGCCCGACGTATGCGCCGGGCCGCGGAAGACGGCGTTGAGGAAGAGCGGTTTCAGCCCTTCCAGGAAGGCGCGCATGGTCACGTCCTGGGTGAAGGCGACGACCTGGCCGCGACCCAGCTCCGAGGCCATGGCCACCGGCTTGTAGGCCAGCTGGCGACGGTTCTCGGCCCAGAGTTGGCCCGAGGCCAGCACGCTGTCCGGTCCGGCCAGACGCACCACATTGGTCCCCTGCTCGCGGGTCAGGGGCGTATAGATGTCCGAGCCGCGCACCATGACGCTGAGATCGCGCGCGACGCCGGCGCCCAGCCAGTGCTCCTGATCCACGACGGCGTGGGCCAGGACCCCGGCCACGGAATCGGGCGAGCCGTGGTGGTTGGTGCGGTCCAGATAGTCGGCCTCGGAGGGGATTTCGGTCCCCGGCGTCGTGGCGCCCGAACCCGTTTCCGGCTTGTCGCCCTCGGGGACGACGGCGGTCTCGCGACGGCTGTCCAGCAGCTTGGCGTCGGGGTCCGTCAGCAGGCGGCTGGCCGAGCCGACGCCGATCAGGACGCCGCCCGACTGGACCCAGGCGCGCAAGCTGGCGACGCCGTCCGCGCCGAGGATCTTCTCATAATTGCCGCCCGAGGGCAGGATCAGCACCTGATAGCGCGACAGGTCGGCTGAGCCGAGGCGGCGGGTGCGGACCGCCGTGACCGGCCAGCCGTATTCGCGCTCCAGCACATGACGGATGGAGCCGGCGGACTCGGCGTCGGTGGGGTCGTCCCAGGCCATGGCCACGCGCGGGGCCTTGATGCTGACGGCGTAGTCCGAACCGACGTTGGGGCCGCTGGACACCCAGGAGGTGGCCAGTGCCGTGACCTCGGCCCCGCTGGCGGCGGCGATGCGGCGCACGCGCTCGTCCAGGTCGGCGGGCGACCCGGCGCGCGGCACGATGAAGGCGCCGCCGGCATAGGCCTTGCCGTCCAGGGTGAAGGCCTCCTCGATCGAACGGATCGGCAGGTCTTCCTTCAGGGCGGCGGTCAGGAAGCGCATCCCCGCCGTGCCGGGATTGACCGCATAGCCGTAGGCGGCGTCGTTTCCGACCACCGCGACCGGGCGGATCAGTTCGGGGCCGACCGCCGTGGTCTGGACCGAGGGGACGCCCGCGCACTTCTGGGTCGGGACGTTGAACAGCAGGGGCATGGACCAGCCGGTCAGGTCATAGATTTCGTCGCCCAGACCGCGCGCCCGGCGGGCCTCCTGTTCGGCCACGAACTTCGGGTCCAGAGGCACCTCCTTGGCCAAGAGGACCTCGGCCATGCGGCGCTGGGGCTGGGACAGGTTCACCACGAAGTCGCCTGCGCGATAATTCTGGCCGCAGGCCGAGAAGGAGGCCGTGGCGCGCCCAACCTCGATGCCGGAGCGCACCAGCAGGCCCGCCAGCTTGTCGGCGGCGGCCGGATCGACGGCGGCGGAACGCGAGAGGACATAGGCGCCGCGTCCCGCCACCCCGTCGCGGTGGAAGGCGTAGAAATCGTTCAGCAGCTTCTCGCGGTCGCGGGCGGCGGTCTCGATGGTCGACAGGCTGGCGGTCAGGTGGCCCTTGACCGTGTCGGCGTAGGTGATGACCTCGCCGCTGCGGCGCAGCGCCATCAGGCCGCGCGACGACCCCTGCTCATAGGTCATGGAGACGGCGCCGAAATAGGCCGGCCAGCCGTCGCCATAGCCGGGATAGAAGGCGTCGTAGGTTTCACGGGTGAAATAGGCCAGACCGGCCTGGTCGAAGCGCGCGCCGTTGTTGCGGCCGAAGCGTTCGCGGGCGTCGAGGATCTGGGGGAAGATCCACGGGTTCAGCGGATTGGCTTCGGGCGGGAAGAAGAAGCTCGAGTCCGTGCCCATCTCGTGGGAATCGACCAGGACCTGGGGCCGCCAGTCGCGGATCAGGGCGGCGTGGCCCTGGGTTTCCGGCTGGGACTGGATGAACCAGTCGCGGTTCAGGTCGAACAGGTTGTGGTTATAGCGGCCCGAGGGCCAGGGCTCTGACCGTTCCGCCGACAGGGGATCGGGGTTGGGCTGGGCGCCCAGGCCGGCCTCGAAGGTGGTGATGAAGCGGTCGCGCCCGTCGGGGTTCTGGGTCGGCACGAAGACGACCACGGCGTTCTGCATCCAGCCCTGCGCCTCGGCGTCGGAGGCGTCCATCAGGCGACGCGCGGCGGCCATAGCGGCGTCGGCCGGGCTGATCTCGTTGCCATGCACCGAATAGGCCATCCAGACGATGACCGGGGTGTCGTTGATGAGGGCGCGGGCCTGCTCCGGCGAGGTGCGGCGCGGGTCGCCCAGGGCCCGCGTCGCGGCCTTGATCTGATCCAGCCGGGCGATGTTGGCGGGCGAGCCGACAGCGGCCCAGAACAGCGGGCGGCCTTCCCAGGTCGCGCCATACTCGCCCATGACCATGCGGTTGGGCGCCGAGGCGCGCAGGGCCTCGAAATAGCGGCGCACCTCGGCCGGGCGGGTGATGCGCGTGCCTGGCGCATGGCCTAGGACGGTCTCCTGCGTCGGGGGGCTCTGCTGGGCCATGACGGGCGTGGCCGCGGCGGCCAGAACCAGGCTGAGCGCGAGCAACGGACGCGTGGCGATACGGCGACGTGACATGAGATCTTCCCCCTACTGAGCGCCAGCTTAACCGCCGTTATGCACGGAAGGGAAGTCGGCGTGTCCGGCGCCGGGGCAGGGGAGGTCAGGCGCGCGCTTCAGGGGTGTGCGGGCGCGCCGACGGTTTGAGGGGCGCCCCAGCCGCCGGCCCGATCCGCATCCAGTCGGGAGTCGGGCCACCGCTGAACGCGACCCCGGCGGGTTGACCCGACGACAGCCTGATTGCGGCCGGCGCCCGTTGGGTCGAAAGCACAAGTTGCAGGGTCAGCCGCTTGGCCTCTTCATTCTCAGGCTGCAAGCGGACGACCTCGCGACAGGCTTTGAGCGCCGCGGCGTCGTCTCCCAGAGCTTGAAGCGACAGCGCCAGCTTCATCCAGGCGTTCTCGCCCCAGGGCTCGATCGCCACCGAGCGGGAGAACAGCGGCGCCGCTTCGGCGTGGTCGCCTCTCCTCGCCAGGAGGCGGCCGAGGCGGTAGAGCGTCAGCGCGTCGTCC
>NZ_DASWXW010000095.1:0-3208 GCF_036405315.1 Brevundimonas sp.
CCGGCCATGAAGATCAGTCCGCCCGCCGGCTGGAACGGCGAGGCGCCCACCGTGCCCCAGGGCTTTACCGTCAGCGCCTTCGCGACCGGCCTGAAGATTCCACGCCAGATGCTGGTCCTGCCCAACGGCGATGTGCTGATCGCCGAAGGGCGGGGCGGTCATGCCCCGCGCCTGCGTCCCAAGGACGTGATCGCCGGTTTCATCAAGAAGCAGGGCAACACCAAGATCAAAGGGGGCGACCGCATCACCCTGCTGCGCGACGCCGATAACGACGGCGTCCCCGAACTGCGCGCCGTGCTGGTCGATAGTCTGGATGCGCCATATGGTCTGGCCTATGTGGAGGGCTACCTTTACGTCGCCGAACAAGGTGCGCTGACCCGTTTCACCTTCCAGCCGGGGCAGACCGGTATCGCGACGCGGGGGGAGCGGGTCACAGCACTGCCCTCCCGCATAAACCACCACTGGACCAAGTCCCTGACTATCAGCGCGGACGGGACCAAGCTCTATGTCGGCATCGGCTCCAACTCCACTATCGGCGAACGGGGACTGGCGGTGGAGGAGGAGAGGGCCGTGGTCTGGGAAATCGACCGCGCCACCGGCGCGCGTCGCACGATCGCCACCGGTATTCGCAACCCGACCGCCCTGGCGATCGAGCCGACCACCGGCCTCCTGTGGTCGGTGGTTAATGAGCGTGACGAACTGGGCCCGCAACTGGTGCCCGACTATCTGACCCAGGTGCGCGACGGCGCCTTCTATGGCTGGCCCTACAGCTATTGGGGCCAGAACGTCGATCCGCGCGTGAGACCGCAGAAGCCGGACATGGTCGCCAGGGCCGTCAAACCCGACTACGCCCTGGGCTCGCACGTCGCGGCGCTCGGTCTCGATTTCGCGCGCAGCGGCGGCTTTGGCGGCCCGTACGCCGACGGCGCCTTCATCGGCATGCACGGCAGTTGGAACCGTGAGGATCCGTCCGGCTACAAGGTGGCCTGGGTGCCGTTCAGCGGCGGGCGTCCCGTGGGACAGCCCCTCGATTTCGCCACGGGTTTCCTCAAGGACGGCGAGGCCCGTGGCCGTCCCGTCGGCGTGGCCTTTGATCCTGCGAAAAGGATTCTTCTGGTCGCCGACGACCTGTCCAACACGGTCTGGCGGATCGCCCCATCGCGCTGAGGCGTCGTGGTCGCGAAGCATGATTGAACCGTCGCCGTTCCGGGTCGTTAGCCGACTATGACGATGACGCTCTGGACGCCCTATTGCGGACCCGCGCCCGATCCCGTGGATGTGCTGGGACGCTGGAACGGCGATCCGGTGCTTCTGGCGGCGCTGGGCCTTTTCATCGCGGCCGGTGGGTTCCGAACGATGAGGCGGCGCCCCGGATCGCCCTTCTTGCTGGGCGCGGCGGGGGTGCTGGTTCTCGTCTTCATCTCGCCGCTGTGCGCGTTGAGTTCAGCCCTGTTTACGGCCCGTACGCTGCATCATCTGTTGCTCCTGCTCGCTGCGGCGCCTTTGCTGGCTCTGGGGCCGCCCAGGCTCAGGGCGCCGCGACTGGCCTTGGCGACGGCTGTCCAGGCCGTCGTCTTCTGGGCCTGGCACGCGCCTGATCTCTATGCTGCGGCCCTGTCGAACGACCTGGTCTATTGGGTCATGCAGCTGACCATCCTGGGCAGCGCCGTCCGGTTCTGGGCGGCTGTGCGCGCGTCGAACGCCGCAGCGGCGGTGGCGGGCCTGCTGGCGGCCATGCTGTTGATGGGCTTGCTGGGGGCGTTGATCGTATTTGCGGGTCAGCCGCTCTATTCGCCTCACTTCGCCACGACCCTGGCCTGGGGCATGACCCCGCTGGAGGATCAGCAGGCGGCGGGCCTGATCATGTGGGCGCCCGCGGCGGCGGCCTATCTCCTGGTCGCGCTCTGGCGGATCAGCGACCTGTTCAGGAGCGGGGAGGCGGCGCGTACGGCATGATCGACCGGCTGATCGCAAAGGCGCTGGAATGGGCGGCGGGCCATCACGACGAAGGCCGCTATTCCCCGGTCGCCATCGTCTTTCACTGGACCATGGCGGGCCTGGTCTTGTTCCAGCTCGGTTGGGGCTGGTGGATGGGGCGGCTGCCGGTCGGCGGGGCCAAGGCGGCGGCCTATGACGTGCATTTCGCCATCGGCCTGCTGATGCTGCTGCTGGTCATCGGGCGGCTGTCCTGGCGGCTGGCGGCGCCCAATCTGATCAATGACGCGGACAAGCCGGGCTGGGAGAGCCTGGCGGCGCACATCACCCACTATGTCTTTTACATCTGTCTGTTCGGCCTGCCGCTGTCGGGATGGGCGATGATCTCGGCCACCGCGCTAGACACCCAGCTGGCTGCGGCGGGTTTGATCCCCTGGCCCTTGCTGCCGATGCAGGATGTCTCCAACACCCAGCTATGGGCGATCGAGGCCGGCGCCGAATGGGTGCACTGGGCCATGGTCGCGGCCCTGCTGCTGATGATCCCGATCCATGCGGGGGCTGCGCTCAAGCACCATCTGATCGATCGGGACGACGTGTTTCACGCGATGCTGCCGGTCGCGCCGCAGCTGCGGCCGAAACGGACGCGCTGGCAGAGGCGCTGGCGGGCGTTGGAGAAACGGGTTGGTCGGACAGCCACTGGGCTATGGCGAGTGCTTCTGCGTCCGTCAGCCTCTGGACGGCGGCAGCCATGACGCCGCGTGGATCGTTGCGGCGCTTGCCGGATTTCCAGCGGTCGATCTGCTCCAGCGTATAAGCGACAGGCTGGCCGGCCACGATCGGCTGGCCTTCACCCGCGCCCTGTCCATTGGGGCCGTGACAGGATGAGCAGGCCGTGACGCCGCGAGAGACATCGCCCTTCCGCCAGACCGGGGGCGGCGTAGCGGAGGAAAGAGCTGCGCTCGTTGACGTCGATGACGGCAAGCCGGCGTAGAAGGCCGCGACGGCGCGACGGCTGTCGGGATCTAGCCCCCTGGCGACGCGGCTCATCACGTCGTCCGGCCGCAGGCCGCTGGCGTAGTCCTCCATCTGTTTTTGCAGATAGCCGGCGTCCAGCCCGGCCAGGCGCGGCGTCGAGACGCCGTCGCCCTGACCCTGAAGTCCATGACAGGTGAAGCAGGCGTTCGCCGCTCCGCCCGCGCCGCCGCTCATGGCGATGATCTTTCCCGAAGACGAGAAGGCGCGGTCGGTCTCGCCGGGCGCGGCGTCGCACGCG
>NZ_DASWXW010000096.1:0-3483 GCF_036405315.1 Brevundimonas sp.
ACCTCGCCCGGCTTGCCCCGCGCCCGCGCGATCCGCTCGGGGAAGGCCTCGGCCAGCAGCAGGCCGGTGTCCGCCTCTCCACCGCTTCCGCCTCCCGCCGCTCGCGCCCAGCGCTCGGCCAGCTTCATCGCGTCGCGCGCCCTTGGCGAACGATCCCGCTCCAGCCCCTTCAAACGATCATGCAGTTCGACGCCATTACCGCCCAGCCCCGGCTCGCTCAGCACCGCCGCGATCTTGGCCCCGCTCAGGGCGTCGTCCTGATCCGAGGCCACAGCCACCATGTGCGCCAGTCGCGGCGGCAGGGGGATGCGCGTCAGCCGCCGCCCATGCGCCGTCAGATCGCCCCTGGCGTCCAGCGCCCCCAGCCGGGTCAGCACCTTCCGCGCCTCGGCCAGCGCCCCGGCGGGCGGCGGGTCCAGCAGGGCCAACCCCTCGACCGACTTCGCGCCCCAACGCGCCAGGTCCAATGCAAAGGCGGTCAGGTCGGCTTCCTGAATCTCGGGCCGCTGATGCGGGATCAGACCCCGCGTCTGTTCCTCGTCCCACAGGCGATAGCAGACGCCCGGCTCGACACGGCCGGCTCGACCGCGCCTCTGCTCCGCCGACGACCGACTGACCTTGACCGTCGCCAATCTGGTCAGGCCGCTGGACGGCTCGAACCGCGGCACGCGCGACAGGCCGCCGTCGATCACCACCCGCACGCCCTCGATGGTCAGGCTGGTCTCGGCCACCGAGGTCGCCAGCACGACCTTCCGCCGTCCGGGCGGCGCCGGCTCGATGGCCCGGTCCTGCTCGCCCTTGTCCAGCGCGCCATAGAGAGCGACGAGATCCACCGACGGATCGCGCAGCCGCTCATTCAAACGCTGAACCGTGCGGTGAATCTCACCCTGCCCTGGCAGGAAGACCAGCACCGACCCGCTCTGATCGCTCAGCGCCTGCATGACCCCCCGCGCCACGGCGTCCTCGAATCGGTCGGCGGCGTTTCGGCCCAGATAGAGGGTCTCGACCGGGAACATCCGCCCCTCGGCCTCAATCACCGGCGCGCCGTCGAGCAGTTTCGACACCCCCGCGATATCCAGCGTAGCCGACATGACCAGCAGCCGCAGGTCGTCGCGCAGCACCGACTGGCTCTCGCGCGCCAGGGCCAGGCCCAGATCGGCGTCCAGACTCCGTTCGTGGAACTCGTCGAACAGGACGGCGCCGACGCCTTCCAGCGCCGGGTCGTCGAGAATCATCCGCGTGAAGACGCCCTCGGTGATGACCTCGATCCGCGTTTCGGGGCCGACGCGGCTCTGCAGCCGGGTGCGATAGCCGACGGTTTCGCCCGCCTTCTGACCCAGGCTCGCCGCCATCCGGTCGGCCGCCGCCCGCGCCGCCAGACGACGCGGTTCCAGAACCAGCACCTTGCCCTCGCCAAGCCATGCCTGATCCAGCAAGGCCAAGGGCACGACCGTAGTCTTGCCCGCCCCAGGCGGGGCGGCCAGGACGACCGCATTGGTCGCGGCCAAGGCCGTTTTCAGCGGCTCCAGTACGGAGTGAATCGGCAGCATCAGATGGGCTCTAACCGCAACAGCACTGTTCACGAAAGCGTCGTCGTCGCTTCATCCAACCGAAACCGCGTTGCGCGCGGCTCTTCGGATGGTTAGCGTCCGCCCCCAAGAAGACGACCCGGGAGGGGTCGTTGCGTAATTGGGGGCGCGACTTCATGTCCGCAGACGGCGTAAAGCCAGCCGGCAACCGGCTATTTCTTAAAAAATCCATTGCCCAGATCCAGAAGGAAGCCGCCAAGAGCGAGCTGAAACGCACCCTGGGCCCGTTGAATCTGATGAGCCTGGGCATCGGCGCCATCATCGGCGCCGGCATCTTCGTGCTGACGGGTCAGGTGGCCTCGGCCAACGCCGGCCCGGCCATCATGCTGTCCTTCGTGGTCGCCGGCTTCGCCTGCGCCCTTGCGGGCCTGTGCTATGCTGAACTGGCTTCGACCATGCCGGTGTCTGGCTCGGCCTACACCTACGCCTATGGCACCCTGGGCGAGGTCTTCGCCTGGATCATGGGCTGGCTGCTGGTGCTGGAATACGGCGTCGCGGCCTCTACCGTGGCGGTCGGCTGGTCTGGCTATGTCGTGTCGATCATGAACGACTTCGGCCTCAGCGCCAGTCTGTTCCCGACAATCCAATATGCGGGCGGCGAAGGGCCCCAGTGGGCCACACCCCTGGTCCAGCTGGTCCAGAACGCCGGCGCGACCTCCTTCCCGATGACGGGCACCTTCAACCTGGTCGCGGCTGTCGGCATCGCCGCCGTTTGCGGCCTGCTGGTGCTGGGCGTGTCGGAATCGGCGAACATCAACAACGCCATCGTGGTCATCAAGATCATCGTCCTGCTGACCTTCATCGCCGTCGGCATCCAGTACATCAACCCGGACAACTGGGTCCCCTTCATCCCCGAGCCCACCGGCCAGGCCGGTCAGTTCGGCGTCGGCGGCATCTTCCGCGGCGCGGCCATCATCTTCTTCGCCTATGTGGGCTTTGAAGCGGTTTCGACCGCCGCCGCCGAAGCCAAGAACCCGTCCAAGGACGTGCCGATCGGGATCCTGGGCGCTCTGTTCGTCTGCACCCTGATCTACATGGCGGTGGCCGCGGTCATGACCGGCGTGGTGCCCTATCTGGAGCTGGCGTCGCCGGCTCCGATCGCCGTCGCCATCGACCGCATGGGTCTCGAATGGGCCAATGTTCCGCTGGCGGCTTCGCCGAGCGGCCAGCTGAACCTGATCGCCTTCCTGATCAAGATCGGCGCCATCACCGGTCTGTCCTCGGTCATGCTGGTGCTCTGCTACGGCCAGACGCGCGTCTTCTACACCATGGCCCGCGACGGCCTGCTGCCGAAGTCCTTCGCCAAGGTCCATCCCAAGTTCCGCACGCCGTGGATCGGCACGATCGTCCTGGGCATCCTGATCGCCATCGCGGCGGCCTTCCTGCCCATCTCGATCCTGGGCGACCTGGTGTCGCTGGGCACCGCGACGGCCTTCGCCATCGTCTGCCTGTCGGTGATCGTCCTGCGCGTGAAGCACCCCGAGATGGAGCGTCCGTTCAAGGTGCCGGGCGGCATCTTCACCGCGGTTCTGGGCATCCTGGCCTGCCTCTTCCTGGCCAGCCAGAACCTGATCCCGATGTTCCAGCACGCTGCCGAGGACAACCCCCTCCCGCTGATGCTGCTGGGTGGTTACGCCGCTATCGGCGCGGTCATCTACGCCGCCTACGGCTTCTGGCACTCCAAGCTGGCCAAGGGCATCGACATCACCGAGGACGCCACGCTGGAAACGGCTGTGGAGGCCCTCGGCCACGGCGTCGACAACAAGAAGGACTGATCCTCGGGTCGGTCCGGCCTCAAGCAGCGCAAAGCGCGGTAGGCCAAAAAGAGAGAAAGGCCCCGGAGCGATCCGGGGCCTTTTTTGATGCGGCGCAGCTTATGTCAGTTGCCCAATTC
>NZ_DASWXW010000097.1:0-12003 GCF_036405315.1 Brevundimonas sp.
AGCCCAGGCGGCCAGCATGAAGCCGAGCCCCAGGACGGCGGCGATCGCCAGGAAAACGACGATCGGGAGGTATTCTAGAAGAAATGCGTTCATTCGAGCTGCCTCGCCCGCCGAGGGAGGGGGCGGATTCGGGGCTTCTTAGACCCAACCTTCGGCAGGTTCAAACCCATGTCGGCAAAGGTTTTTTATTGCGAACGGTTCGCAAGCCTATGCGCGTTTTGCCGCAGGCCGCACCGTTGCCAGCCGCACCGACGATACGCGTAAATGGCGGCTTTCCCATACCTCTGTAATCAAGGTCGCAGCATGAGCCTCGCAGCCCGCTTGCTGAACACCATCGAGCGCGTCGGCAATCGCCTGCCCGATCCCGTTTTTCTCTTTCTGTGGCTGATCCTGGGCCTGATCGCGCTCAGTCTCGTCGGCGCCGGTCTGGGCTGGTCGGCGGTCAATCCGGTGACGGGCGACGTGCTGCAGGCCGAGAGCCTGTTGTCGCCCGCCAATCTGGAACGGCTCTTCATCGGCATGCCGCGCACCCTGGCCGATTTTCCGCCCCTGGGGATCGTGATCACAATTATTTACGGCGCCTCGGTCGCCGAGCGGACCGGGATGTTCTCGACCGCCATTCGCGGCGCCCTGCTGAACGCCCCGCGATTCATCCTGACGCCGATCGTGGTGGTGACGGGCATGGTGTCGCACCACGCCTCGGACGCCTCCTATGTCGTGGTCATTCCTCTGGCCGCCGTCATCTTCGCCGCGGCGGGCCGCCATCCGCTGGCCGGTCTGGCCGCCGGCTTCGCCGCCGTCTCCGGGGGCTATGCCGGCAACCTCTTCCCCGGCGCCAGCGACGCCCTGATCCTGGGCATCACCGAGCCCGCCGCCCACCTGATCGACCCGTCCTATGCGGTCAGCATCGCCGGCAACTGGTTCTTCATCGTCGGGGTCGTCTTCGTCTTCACCCCCATCGTCTGGTTCCTGACCGACCGGGTGATCGAGCCGCGCCTCGGCCCGTGGGTTCCCTCCTCCGCCGCCCCGGCGACAGCCGAGGAGAAAACGCCTCTGAGCAGCGCCGAGAAGCGCGGCTTGCTGTTCGCCGGCCTGACCATCCTGACGATGATCGCCATCTGGACCCTGATCACCCTCCTGCCCGGCTCACCCTTCGTCGACGCCGACGCCGAGCCCGCGCAGCGGTTCAACCCGCTGTATCGCTCGCTGGTCGCCTTCTTCGCCCTGACCTTCTTCGGCGCCGGCGCGGCCTTCGGCGTCGGCTCCGGCTCGATCAAGTCGCACCGTGATCTGGTGCGCATGATGCGCGAGGGGATCAGCCAACTGGCCCCCTATATCGTCCTGGCCTTCTTCGCCGCCCACTTCGTGGCCATGTTCAACTGGTCGGGCCTGGGTCCCATTCTGGCGGTCAACGCCGCCGCCTCCCTGCGCGAACTGGCCCTGCCGACGCCCCTGCTGCTGATCGTGGTGGTGCTGGTGTCCTGCGTCTTCGACCTCTTCATCGGCTCGGCGTCGGCCAAGTGGTCGGCGCTGGCCCCCATCGTCGTGCCCATGTTCATGCTGCTGGGCATCAGCCCCGAGATGACGACCGCCGCCTATCGCATGGGCGACAGCGTCACCAACATCGCCACCCCGCTGATGAGCTACTTCCCGCTGATCCTGACCTTCGCCCAGCGATGGGATCCCCGCTTCGGCCTGGGCTCGCTGATGGCCACCATGCTGCCCTACGCCGGGGCCTTCCTGGTCGCGGGCCTGATCATGGTGGCGACCTGGGTGGCGCTGGACCTGCCGCTGGGGCCGGGCGTGGGCGTCCACTACGATCCGCCCCCGCCCGCCGTCGCCTCGCACCTGCCGACGGACGGCGGAATCGCCGGCCCCGTGGCCCCGCCCCAGGCCGCCGCTGCGGCCAAGTAACGGAGGTCTCGCGGTATTTTCACTTATCCACAGGCGAGCCGCTTGACGTGCGCGGCGGCCCCGCCTAAACGACGCCCCTCGCCGCGGCGCACAACGCTTCGGTTCGGGAAACGCGGGTGTAGCTCAGTTGGTTAGAGTGCCGGCCTGTCACGCCGGAGGTCGCGGGTTCGAGCCCCGTCACTCGCGCCATTCCTTTCAGCGAAAGGAATGGCGCACACCGCCCTCTCCACATTAGAGATCAGCTTGCGGCTTCGATGCTGCTTGCCGCCCCCTTCGCCGCATCTATGATCACGGCGTTCCAGAGGGGGAAACGCCGAATGTCTAAAGCGATGTGGGCCTGCTGCGCGCTGGCTCTTCTGACCACGCCCGTCATGGCGCAGCCCGCGCCGCTTTCGTCCGAATCCGCGCGTTTCCAGGCCCAGGACCTGTTCGGGCTCGAGGTCGCCTCGGATCCGCAGATCAACCCGGACGGATCGCGCACCGCCTATGTGCGTCAGACCGCCGACATCATGACCGACCGGATGCGGCCGACGATCTGGCTGATCGACGTGCGCACCGGCCAGCAGACGCCCCTGGTCGCCACGGCGGGTTCCCACAGCCAGCCGCGCTGGTCGCCGGATGGAACCCGCGTCGCCTATATCTCAACCGCCGAGGGCGGCGGCGCTCAGCTGTTCGTGCGCTGGATCGCTTCGGGCCAGACGGTGCGCGTCACCAGCCTGCCCAACACCCCGACGGGAATCAGCTGGTCGCCGGACGGGACCAGGATCGCCTATTCGGTTCTGGTCGCCGGTCAGGCGCCGAAGCTGGGAACGGCCCTGGCCAAGCCGGAAGGCGCCCAATGGGCGCCGCCGCTGGAGGTCATCGACACCGTCACCTATCGCGCCGACGGCCAGGGCTATCTGAAGCCGGGCTATCGCCAGGTCTTCGTCGCCCCCGCCGACGGCGGCGGCGCGCGCCAACTGACCCAGGGCGACTTTCATCACGGCGGCGACCTGTCCTGGTCGCCCGATTCCGCCACCCTCTATCTCAGCGCCAATCGCGGCGCCGACTGGCAGCGCGAGGCCGCCGACAGCGAGGTCTACGCCCTGGACGTCCGTTCAGGCGTCCTGACCGCCCTGACCGACCGTCGAGGGCCGGATCAGTCGCCCGTCGCCTCGCCCGACGGCCGCCGCATCGCCTATGTCGGCTATGACGACCAGCGGATGGGCTATCACAACACCCGCCTCTATGTGATGGACCGCGACGGCGCGAACCGCCGCGTCCTGACCGGAGGCCTGGACCGTTCGGTCCAGTCGCCGGTGTGGAGCCATGACGGGCGCTCCATCCTGATCGCCTATGACGACCACGGCTCGACCACGGTCGGTCGCGTTTCGCTGGACGGCGCCGTCACGACGGTGGTTCAGGGCCTGAGCGGCGCCGACATCGGCCGCCCCTATTCCGGCGGCGACTTCTCTCTGGCCGATGATGGTTCGGTGGCCTTCACGCGCGGCGACGCCCTGCGCCCCGCCGACATCCATGTGCTGCGCCAAGGCCGCCAGACCCAGCTGACCCGGCTGAACGCCGACTATCTGGCCGGCAAGACCCTGGGCGCCGTCCAGCGGCTGGAGGTCGCCTCCTCGCACGACGGTCGTGCGGTCGAGTCCTGGCTGACCCTGCCCGCCGGCTATGTCGAGGGTCAGAAGTATCCGCTGATCCTGGAAATTCACGGCGGCCCCTTCGCCGCCTACGGCCCGCACTTCGCCACCGACAATCAGTTGTTCGCGGCGGCGGGCTACGCCGTCCTGTCGGTCAATCCGCGCGGCTCGACCTCATACGGCGAGGAATTCGCCAACCTGATCCACCACGACTACCCCAGCCATGACTACGACGACCTGATCAGCAGCGTCGACGCCGTCATCGCCAGGGGCGTGGCCGATCCTGACCGCCTGTTCGTCACCGGCGGCTCGGGCGGCGGCGTCCTGACCGCCTGGATCGTCGGCAAGACCGACCGCTTCAAGGCCGCCGCCAGCCAGAAGCCGGTGATCGACTGGGCCAGCTTCGTTCTGACCGCCGACAACCCGGCCTTCTTCGCCCGCTACTGGTTCGGCGAATATCCGTGGGAGAATCCCGAGGCCTACTGGCGCCGGTCGCCCCTGTCGCTGGTCGGCAATGTGAAGACGCCCACCCTGGTCGTCGTCGGCGACGAGGACTACCGCACCCCCGTCAGCGAGTCGGAGCAGTATTACAGCGCCCTGCAGCTGCGCGGCGTGCCCACCGCCCTGGTCAAGATCCCCGGCGTCGGCCACAGCCTGGCGGTTCGCCCGTCCCAGAACGCCGCCAGAATCAGCGCCATCCTGGCCTGGTTCGACCGTTACAAGGACGGCGCGCCCACGCCCACGACGGCGCCTGCAGCTCCGGCGCGCTGACCTCAAGCCCAGAATCGCCAAAGGCCGCCGGAACGATCCGGCGGCCTTTTTCTTTGGCGACGCAGTTCAGCCCGACGTCTCGCGCGCGCTGAAAAGCAGACAGCGGACTTCGAGGTTGCACATTATAATAGTAAGGGTGTTTTGAGCCGGTCGATGCTCTCGCCCGAGGGGCGGATGGCTGGGGAACTAGGACTCGAACCTAGAATGACGGTACCAAAAACCGTAGTGTTACCATTACACCATTCCCCAGCAGGTCCGGCGCGCCCCGCAGTTCGTCGCTGCGAGGAGCGGTGAGATACGCCAAGCTTTTCGGGGATGCAACACTGAAAACAAAAGAATTTTCATCGAGCGGCGACTTTTTAAAAAGCCGCGAAATCCCCGCTTGCGAGGTCCGAAACGGGTGGCTATAAGCCCCCTCCTCGACGCAACGACGGCCTCTGGCCCGCGCCGAGAAGAAATGTCGGAGTGTGGCTCAGTCTGGTAGAGCACTGCGTTCGGGACGCAGGGGTCGGAGGTTCGAATCCTCTCACTCCGACCATTTTTCCTTACATCGTCAGATGATTTCCCCCTCGCGGGGCCGTGCATTCGCGCCTTTGCGCGCTTAGCTATGCCGCATGATCACGCTGCTTACTCCCGCTGAAGTCGTCGCCTTCTGGATCGAGGCTGGACCTGAAAAATGGTTCGCCAAGGACGCCGCCTTCGATGCGGCCTTCTCTGAACACTGCCGCGAGACGCACTTCGCCGCCGCCCGCCGCGAACTGGACCACTGGACGGCGACGCCCGAGGGGACGCTGGCCCTCATCATCCTGCTGGACCAGCTGCCGCGAAACGCCTTCCGCGATACGGCCCATATGTTCGCCACTGACCCCCTGGCCCTCACGTTCGCCAGGACCGCGATCGCGCGCGGCGACGACCGCAGGGTGGCCCACGATCTGCGCCCCTTCATCCTGATGCCGCTTATGCACTCCGAATCCTTGGCGGATCAGGAAGCCCTGCTGACCCTGCTGGATGAGGCCGACCAGCCGAACACCTACAGGTTCGCCGTGATTCACCGCGACATCGTCGCCCGCTTCGGCCGCTTCCCCCACCGTAACGCCTGCCTGGGACGCGAGACGACGGCGGACGAGGCCGCCTTCCTGGCCGGGGACGGCTTCAAGGGCTGATTCCGCTTTCTTGTGGGCAAGCGATTCGTCGCGCGTGACGACGGGACCGATTCGGCCCCATCCTCTCATTCCATGAACGCCGCCCTCGCCCTCGCCGATCTGGAAACCCGCAGCGGAGCGGTCGCGGCCGATCACCCCGAGTGGCAGTATCTCAACCTGCTGCGCGACATTCTCGACAACGGCGTGCGCCGCGACGACCGCACCGGCACAGGCACCCTGGGCGTCTTCGGTCGTCAGATCCGCTTCGACCTGTCCAAGGGCTTCCCCCTTCTAACCACCAAGAAGCTGCACACGCGCTCGATCTTCATCGAACTGCTGTGGTTCCTGCGCGGCGACACCAATATCGGCTGGCTCAAGGAAAACGGCGTCGGCATCTGGGACGAATGGGCCGACGAGCACGGCGACCTCGGCCCCGTCTATGGCAAGCAGTGGCGCTCCTGGGCGACGCCGAACGGCTCGAGCATCGACCAAATCCAGAAGCTGGTCCACGGCCTGAAGACCAATCCCAACAGCCGCCGCCACATCGTCAGCGCCTGGAACCCCGCCGACGTGGACGACATGGCCCTGCCGCCCTGCCACTGCCTGTTCCAGTTCTTCGTCGCGGATGGAAAGCTGAGCTGCCAGCTGTATCAGCGCAGCGCCGACGTCTTCCTCGGCGTGCCGTTCAACATCGCCTCCTACGCCCTGCTGACCATGATGCTGGCCCAGGTGGTCGGGCTGGAGCCGGGCGACTTCGTCCACACCTTCGGCGACGCCCATCTGTATCTGAACCACCTGGAGCAGGCCGAGCTGCAGCTGACCCGCCAGCCGCTGCCCCTTCCGACCCTGACCGTCGCGCCGAAATCCGAGCTGTTCGCCTATGAGCTGTCGGACTTTGTGCTCAGCGACTACGCGCCCTGGCCGCACATCAAGGCCGCCGTGGCGGTCTGATCCTCATGAAGATCGCTGACCTCAAGGCGGACGTCCTCCGCATCTCCGACATCTATGCCCGCGAGCACGCCATCGACCGCGACCGCGACTGGGCCCTGCTGAAACTGCAGGAAGAACTGGGCGAACTGACCAAGGAGCACCTGAACCTCACCGGGCGCGCCCGCGGCGTCCCTGATGCGGCCGCCCTCGGCGACGAAGCCGCCGACGTCCTCGGCATGCTGCTCATCTACTGCGACCACGCCGGCATCGACCTGGAAGCCGCCATGCAGCGCAAATGGCTGAAGTGGCTGGAGCCGGAAGCGCAACAAGCCGAAGCGTAAACTGCCGTAACGCCGTCTGGCGAGCCCCGGAGACTCGGCGCACCCTCCCTTGATCCGCGTCGATGCGGGCGCATGAAACGGGAGGGTTGTCATGTTGAGGAAGTTTGCGGCCGAACTGGTCGGGACCATGGTTCTGGTGCTGTTCGGGTGCGGCGCCGCCGTGCTGGGCGGGTTCGATCATGTGGGCCAGTTGGGCATCGCCCTGGCCTTTGGCTTCGCCATCATCGCCATGGCCTATGGCATCGGCCCGGTGTCGGGCTGTCACGTCAATCCGGCGGTCAGCCTGGGCGTCTTCGTCGCCGGACGGATGAGCGCCAGGGACATGGTGGTCTATTGGATCGCCCAGTTCATCGGCGCGATCATCGGCGCGGCCATCCTCGGCCTGATCGCCAAGACCGGCTTCGCCAGCCTGGGCCAGAACGGCTTCGACGCCGGATCGCCGGGCGGATACGGCCTGCACGCCGCCCTGATCTTCGAGATCGTGGCCACCGCCATCTTCATCATCGCCATCCTGGGCGTGACCGGGGCCAAGGGACACGGCGCCTTCGCCGGCGTCGCCATCGGCATCACCCTGGCCGTCATCCACATCGTCGGCATCCAGGTGACGGGCGTCTCGGTCAATCCGGCCCGCAGCTTCGGCCCGGCGCTTCTGGTCGGCGGCCAGGCTCTGAGCCAGGTCTGGGTCTTCTTTGTCGCTCCGGCGATCGGCGCGGTGATCGGCGCCGCCTTCTTCCGCTTGAAACTGCTCGAGCCAGAGGCCTAAGTCGGCATCGAGGGGGCGGCGTCGCGTCGCCCCCGTCTGCCGGAGTTCGCCAGTGTCTGTTCCCCCAATTGGCCCAAAGATCGCCCTCGTCGTCGCCCGCGCCAGGAACGGCGTCATCGGTCGCGACGGCGACCTGCCCTGGCGGCTGCGCTCGGACCTGCAACGCTTCAAGGCCGTCACGGTCGGCAAGCCCTGCATCATGGGCCGCAAGACGTGGGAGAGCCTGCCGCTGAAACCCTTGCCCGGCCGGCTGAACATCGTCCTGACCAAGGACGGCTCCTATGAATCCGAAGGCATGGCCAAGGGGGCGCTGGTCTGTTCGAACCTGAGCGAAGCCCTGTCGATCGCGCGCGAAACCGCCGTCGAGGACGGGGTGGACGAGGTCTGCGTCATAGGCGGCACGGCGCTGTTCGAGGCGGTCCTGCCCCGCGCCCAGCGCCTCTACATCACTGAGGTCGAGGCCGAGCCCGAGGGCGACGCCCATTTCCCGGCCTTTGATGAAGCCGCCTTCGTCGAGACCCTGTCGGAAGCCCATCCGGCGGGCGAAAAGGACGACCACGCCTTCACCTTCCGCACCCTGGATCGCCGCTGAACCGGAGCCATCCTATGATCGTCACCACCACCAACGACCTGGCCGGCCATCGCGTCGTCCGCCATCTCGGCGTAGTGCGCGGCGTCACCGTGCGTTCGCGCAATCTCGTTTCGGACGCCATCGGCGGGGTGCAGTCGATGATCGGCGGCCGCGTCGGCGCCTACGTCAAGCTGGCCGAGGCCGCGCGCCAGGAAGCCTATGACGAACTGATCGCCCATGCCCGCGACATGGGCGCCAACGCCATCCTGGCCATGCGCTACGACGCCAATGAGATCATGCCCGGCGTGACCGAAGTCCTGGCCTATGGCGCCGCCGTCGTGGTCGAGCCGGCCTAGAGGCCCAGCCCTTCGGCCACCCGCGCCGCCACGGCGGCGAACCGCTGCGCCACCTCGCCCTCGGGCTCCGCCGAAACCAGCGGCTGACCCGCGTCGCCCGCCTGACGCAGGGCGGCGTCCAGCGGCAGGTCGCCCAGGAAGGCCACGCCCAGTCGGGCGGCTTCAGCTTCCGCTCCGCCCTGCCCAAAGACCGGGCCGCTCATGTTCTCGATCAGGCCCAGGGTCGGCACGTTGACGCGCTGGAACAGGGTGTGGGCCCGGCGGGCGTCCGCCAGCGCCACCTCCTGCGGGGTCGAGACTATGACCGCGCCGTCCAGGGGCGTCTTCTGGATCAGGGTCAGTTGCACGTCGCCGGTGCCCGGCGGCAGGTCCACCACCAGCACGTCCAGCGGCGCCTCTTCCGTGCCCCAGCGCGTCTGGGTCAGCATCTGGGTGATGGCCTGCGACGCCATCGGCCCGCGCCAGATCATGGCGTCGTCGGCCTTGGTCAGCAGCCCCACCGACATGGCCTTCAGCCCATGGGCGATGTGGGGAACGATGGCCCCGTCCTCATAGGCCGGCTGGCCCGACAGCCCCAGCATGGTCGGCAGCGACGGGCCATAGACGTCGGCGTCCAGCACCCCGACCGACAGGCCCCGCGCAGCAAGAGCGGCGGCCAGATTGACCGCCACCGTCGACTTGCCGACCCCGCCCTTGCCGCTGGCCACGGCCAGAACGCGCTTCACATGGGCGGGGCGTTCGGTGGGAACCGGCGCCTTGGCCCGGCCCTGATCGGTCGCGGCCTTCGACAGGCCCGCCGTGCGGCGGGGCGCTGCGGCGGCCACGGCCTCGGCGGTCAGGACGACCGAGACCCGCGCCATGCCCGGCATGGCCTTCAGCGCCGCCTCGGCCGCGTCGCGGACCGGGGCGTAGATCGCCGTCTCGCCCGCCGGAACCTCCATGACGAAGCCCGCCCGGTCCTCGCCCACCATCAGCCCCTGCACCAGTCCGGCGGCGACCAGCCCCTGTCCCGATTTCGGGTCCACAACGGCGTCGAGGGCGGCGATTACGGCGGTGCGGTCGATCAAGGCTCTGCTCCTTGGCCCTTGCCGGGCCGGTCGCGGGCGTTCTATCGCCCTCTGATCCTGTTCGCGAGCCTGTTCCTTGACCAAAGCGCCCCGTCTCACCCTGATCGCCGGCCCGACCGCCTCGGGCAAGTCGCGTCTGGCGCTGGACATGGCCGAGAAGACCGGCGCGGTCATCATCAACGCCGACAGTCAGCAGCTCTACGCCGACCTGCGCGTCCTCAGCGCCCGCCCGTCCATTGAGGACGAAGCCCGCGCCGAGCACCGCCTCTATGGCGTCGCCGACGCCGCCGAGTCCTGGTCGGTCGGCCGCTGGACCCGCGCCGTCATGCCGCTGCTGGAGGAACTGGCGGCGGCAGGCCGCCCGGCCCTGCTGGTCGGCGGCACCGGCCTCTATTTCAACGCCCTGACGCGCGGCCTGGCCGACATCCCCGCCGTGCCGGACGAGATGCGCGACGCGGTTCAGGCCGAGCATGACCTTGAGGGCGAAGCCGCCTTCCGCCGCCGCCTGGCCGAGGTCGATCCGAACGCGGCCGCCGCCATCACCCCCGGCGACCGCCAGCGCCTGGTCCGCGCCCTGGCCGTGGCCCAGGCCACCGGCCGTTCGCTCAGCGACTGGAAGGCGGCCACGCGGCCCCTGCTGGCTTCCGGCTCCTACGACGCCCTGGTGGTCGAGCCGCCGCGCGACCGCCTCTACGCCCACTGCGACGCGCGGGTCCGCCTGATGATCGACAACGGCGCCGTGGAGGAAGTCCGCGCCCTGCTGGCCCGCGGTCTCGACCCCGCCCTGCCCGCCATGAAGGCCGTCGGCGTGCCGGAACTGGCCGCCCACCTCGCCGGCCGAACCTCGCTGGATCAGGCGGTGGCCGCCATCCGCCTGGCCACCCGCCACTACGCCAAGCGCCAGCTGACCTGGTTCAGGAACCAGACCCGCGACTGGCCGCGCGTTTCGCCGGGGGCCTAGTCTCCCGCCCCCGAGCCACCGCCGCCTGCCGCAGGCGGTTGAACGTCGGGCATTCCATATGGCTGGGCGCCGGACATTCGGCCGCATGACGCAGGGCGTTTCGCAAGGCGGTCAACCGCTGGATCGTCTGATTCAGTTCGTCCGCCTTGTCCGCCAGCCGCGCGCGATCAATCTGCGGCGCGGCCTCGGCGCCGAGCATCGCCCCGATCTCATCCAGCGAAAAACTCGCCAAACGCCCTAGGGCGATCAGCGACAGCCGATCCAGCACCTCAAGCTCGAACAGCCGTCTCAGCCCGCGCCGCCCGACCGAGGCGATCAGCCCCTTTCCCTCGTAGAATCGCAACGTCGAGGCTGGCAACCCCGACCGATCCGCCACCTCGCCGATATCCAGCAGCTTCACGCTTGACCTCAAGTTGACTTGAAGTCGTATCGTCGCGCGAACCAAGGCCAGACACAAGGACGCCGCCATGACCCAGCCGACCATTCAGACCCGTCAGACGCAGTCGGCGCTGTGGAATTCGCGCGGCGGAGAGGTTTGGGTCGAGCAACAGGAACTGCTGGACCGCCTCTTCCTGCCGTTCGAGCGCCTGCTGGCGGATGCCGTAGCAGTCAGCCATGCTCGCGACGTCCTCGACATCGGCTGCGGCGCGGGCGCAACCACGCTGGCCGCCGCACGTCGACTGGGGCCGCAGGGACGATGCACCGGGCTGGACATATCGGTCCCCCTCATCAACGCCGCCCGCCGAAGGGCTGAGAAGGACGGCCTGACCAACGCCCGTTTCATCGCAGACGACGCGCAACGCCATGTGGTCGAGCCGGGTGCTTTCGACGCCGTCATCTCGCGCTTCGGCGTCATGTTCTTCGACGACCCGGCGGCGGCCTTCGCCAATCTGCGACGGGCCGTTCGCCCCGGCGCCGATCTGACCTTCATCGCCTGGCGCAGCGCCGAGGAAAATCCCTTCATGGTCGCCGCCGAGCGCGCGGCCGCGCCCTTCTTGCCCGAACCGGCGCCGCGCGATCCCGCGCCCCCCGGCCAGTTCGCCTTCGCCGACGCGGACCGGGTGCGCCGAATACTGGAGGCCGAATGGCGCGACATCGACATCCAGCCGCTCGACGTGCCCTGCACGCTGTCGGCGGACGACCTCGCGACCTACGCCGCCCGCATGGGTCGCGTCGGCCAACTCCTGCCCGACCTCGACGAGGCGACCCGAACCAGGGTGATCCGTGCGGTCAACCAGGCCTTCGAGGCCTTCACCTCCAAGGGCGTCGCCAGTTTCACGGCCGCCTGCTGGCGTGTTCACGCCCGCGCGCGATAGGGCCGAAGCCGCCGCCGGCGCCGACCATCCTGCTGTAATTTCGACGCCAGCGACGCTCCGCCCTTGGAACGCGACGGCGCAACGCCTATATTGGTTCTGTTCGGGTTCGCCCGGACTATGGCGATAAACGCGCTTGTAATAAGCGGACCGGACCCGGGTGCGATTCCCGGCGGCTCCACCAACTTCTTCCCCGCGTTATCGGCGGAGGCAGCATGGGGCCGACTAGCATCGACGGAC
>NZ_DASWXW010000098.1:0-11424 GCF_036405315.1 Brevundimonas sp.
GCCGTTGACGATGCGCAGGGCCAGGCCCTCGACGATGGCGGTCTTGCCGACGCCGGGCTCGCCGATCAGGACGGGGTTGTTCTTGGTGCGGCGGGCCAGGACCTGGATGGTGCGGCGGATCTCCTCGTCGCGGCCGATGACGGGGTCGACCTTGCCGTCGCGGGCGGCCTCGGTCAGGTCGCGGGCGTAGCGTTTCAGGGCGTCGAAGGAGTCCTCGGCGGCCGCGCTGTCGGCGGTCTTGCCCTTGCGGATTTCGGCGACGGCGTCGTCCAGCTTCCTGGGCGTGACCCCGGCCGATTTCAGCGCCTCGGCGGCGGCCCCGCCCTCCTTGGCGATGGCGGCCAGCAGGCGTTCGGTGGTGACGAAGGCGTCGCCGGCCTTTTTCGCAGTCTCCTCGGCGGCGCTGAAGACGCGCGCAAGGTCGCCGTCCAGATAGAGCTGGCCCGAGCCGCCCTCGACCTGGGGCCGCTTCTTCAGCAGGCCTTCGGTGACGAGCTCGACGGCGGACGGATCGCCGCCGGCCTGATCGATCAGCTTGCGGGCCAGGCCGTCGCGTTCCTCCAGCAGCACCTTCAGCAGATGCTCGGGCGCGAACTGCTGGTGCCGCCGGGCGAGCGCCAGCGACTGGGCGGATTGGACGGCCTGTTTGGCGCGGTCGGAATAAAGGTCGAGATTCATTCGCTGCAATCCCCTCGGAAGGCGAAAAACCATACACGCGCCCTTCGACGAAGCGACGCCTTGAGGTGTGTCAAACCGAGGTGGGTGTGGCCTATCGGACACGCAAGACCCGTCACGCGCGATTGATGCGCGCCGCCGTCCCGGCCTAGCGTGGCCGCAGGAGGCTTCATGGATTTTCTGACGCACGGACCGGTCGACCCGACGGTCGTCCTGCCGTTTCTGGCGGCGGTGGCGCTGATGGAGCTGACGCCGGGGCCGAACATGGGCTGGCTGGCCCTGGTGTCGCTGTCGCAAGGGCGGACGGCGGGTCTGGCGGCGGTGGCCGGGATCACCCTGGGGCTGAGCCTGTGGATGGTCGCCGCCGCCTTCGGCCTGACCGAGGTGGTCTTGCTGTGGCCGGCCCTCTATCAAGCCATCCGCTGGGCCGGAGTGGGCTTTTTGCTGTGGCTGGCCTGGGACGCCTGGCGCGGCACCGGCGACGGGGCAGAGACGGCGCCGGTCGAGACGCGGCGGCGCGCCCTGTTCCGGCGCGGCCTGATCGGCAACCTGCTGAACCCCAAGGCGGCCCTGCTCTACGTGGTCCTGTTGCCCGGCTTCATCCGTCCCGCCCACGGCTCGCCCCTGACCCAGGCCCTGACGCTGGGGAGCCTGCACGTCGTCGTCAGCGTCGCCGTCCATTCGATCATCGTGCTGACGGCGGCGCGGGCGGGCGGCGCCCTGCTGACCCGCGCCCAGGGGCCGGTGCTGCGCGCCGCCATGGCCCTGGGCCTGGTCGCCATCGCCGTCTGGACCGCCTGGGAGACGCGGATCTGACGTCGACGATCAGCCGCCGGTCGGGCCGGTGGAGAAGTCGAACTGTTCGGGCTGGCGGCGCGGCCCGCCGCCGAACGACCACGTCAGACCCAGGTAGAAGGCCCGCAGGTTGAGGTCCTGATCGGTCCGATCACGGAACTGGGGCGTGTCATAGGTGGTGGCGCCGCCGAAGGAGTTGAGGATGTCGCGGGCCGTGAACTGCAGCGACAGCGTATCGTTGAGCTTGCGGCGATAGCCCAGGTTGACCATGCCGCCGCTCTCGCGCGTGCCCTGGGCCAGCAGTTGGTCGCCCTGCCAGAAGCCCATGACCTGCACGAAGTCCTTGGGCGTGGCCTGCCAGTTGAGGCTGAGACGGCCGGTCAGCATCTCGCCCTCGCGGTCGCGAGCGCCCGGAATGCCGGCGGCGTCGATTTCCTGACGGAAGGCGTTGATGCTGGCGTTGTAGCGCAGGGTCGGGTGCAGACGGCCGCTGGCGGTCAGTTCGACGCCGAGGTCGCGCCGGGCGCCGAGGTTCTCGGGCCGGGTCAGCAGGACGCCGCCGCCGACGTCGGTCGCCACGTCGGTGAAGGCTTTGGTCGTGTCGCGGAAATAGGCCGTGGCCTGATAGAAGCTCTGGCCCTGGCGCATCTGCCACATGGCCTCGAAGCTGTCCGTCTCCTGCGGCTCCAGGTTCGGGTTGCCCGAGCGCAGGTTCAGCGGGTCGTTGTAGCTGACGAAGGGGTTCAGCTGGGTCGGCTGCGGGCGCTGGATGCGGCGCGAGTAGCTGGCGCGCAGGGTCTGGGCCTCGGTCAGCTGATACTGGACATGGCCGGTCGGATAGGCGCGGAAATAGTCCTGAGACGCCCGCACGCCGTTGGTGACGTCCTCGACGTCGATGTCCGCCTGTTCCAGACGCAGGCCGAACTGGGCCGAGAGCTTCTCGCCAAAGGGGCGCTCGTAGGTGGCGTAGAGGGCGTGGACCGTCTGCTCGGCCTCGAACCGATTGCTGAGGCCAGGCACGAGCGCAAGGCCGCCTTCGGTCGGGCCGCGCCGCAGGACGACGTCCTGATCCGGGCGGTTAAGGCTCAGCTCATAGCCGGCGCGCAGCTTGGAGCCGTCGTCCATCGGGCGGGTGTAGGCGCTGGTAAAGCCGATCGTTTCCTGGGCGTTCAGGAACTTCTGGTCCTCATAGACCGGCGGCGCGGCAGGAAGAGAGAAGAGGTTGACGTTCAGAGAGGCGTTCTCGTTGTCGTTGCGGTCGTAGCGCAGCTCATTCGACCACTCATGGCCCGACGTGTCGAACTGGTGCAGGACGCGGGCGGTGGCGCCCCAGCCGTCCATCTTGAACCCGCCGACGCCGTCGCGACTGTAGGCGCTGGTCAGGGCTCCCGTCGCGTCGCGGGTTTCGAACAGTCCGCCGGCCTCGGCGTCGGCCTCGAAGCGGTTGGCGCGCAGCTCGCCGGTCAGCATCGTCTTGTCGGTCAGGCGATATTCGGCGGCGACCCGGGCGAATGCTCCCTTCTGGATCATGTCGTTCTCCTGGACCGTGGTGGTCGTGGAGGTGACGGCGCCGGTGATCGGGTCGAGCTGTTCGCGCAGCCGGTCGAAGGCGAAGTTCTGATCATCATAGCGATAGTTGAGGTCGCCGGTCAGGGTCAGCTTGCCGCGCTGGCGCGAGCCGCTGGCGCCGAGGTTCCAGCGGCCGTTGTCGCCGACATTGACCCGCAAGGAGCCGGTGGTGGTCGTCGTCGCCGGCGCGCCGGGCGCTCCGGCGGCGGCCGGCGGCGTCGGCTTGGTGATCAGGTTGATGACCCCGCCCGAACCCTCGGGGCTGTAGGCCGCCGAAGGGTTAGTCATGACCTCGATCCGCGCATAGCGGCTGCCGGGCAGTTGCAGGACGGCGTCGGCGCGGTTCGGCCCGGACAGAATGGCCGAGGGTCGGCCGTCGACCAGGATGGTCACGTTGCCGTCCCCGCGCAGCGAGACATTGCCCTGGGGATCGACGTCGACGGAGGGCACGTTGCGCAGGGCCTCCGCCAGGGTCCCGTTCGCCGCCTGAAGGTCGTCGGCCAGGCTGTAGCTGACAGAATCGATCGAGGTCCGCACATCGTTGGCGCGGGCCGTGACCACCACGTCGCCCACGGCGGCGGCCTTGTCCTCGGCCTTCTCGGGCGCGGGCTGAGCCGGAGAGATCTGGCGCTGTTGCGGAGCAGAGGCCGGAGGCGAGGTCGGAGACGTCTGGGCCAGGGCAGCGCCCGCCGGCAAGGCTAGAACGGCGCCGAGCAATGGCGCAAACTTGTATTTCGACATGATCCAGCCCCGCACGGAACGTTCTGACAACGCTCCATAATCCGTTGAGCTATCAGGCGAACCTCAGATACCCCAGTTACATCTTCTTCATCCGCATGGCGGGTCTGTGACCAAAATCGGAACTTCAAGCGTCGCCGTGCGCTAGGTCCCCATGCTGACGACCAAGATGAACCCCCGCGTCTTTTGGGGGGCCAGCGCCATCGCGGGCGCCCTGTTGCTGCTCGCGCTTCTGGCGCCCTCCACCTCCGGCCTGATTTTCGGCGCGGCCCAGGCCTGGGTGATCGAGACCTTCGGCTGGTTCTATGTGGCGGCGGTGGCGGGCTTCCTGCTGTTCGTAACCGTGCTGGCCGTCGGACCGACCGGGCGCCTGAAGCTGGGACCGGACGAGGCCGAGCCGGACTTCCCCTATGTCTCGTGGCTGGCCATGCTGTTCGCCGCGGGCATGGGCATCGGCCTGATGTATTTCGCCGTGGCCGAGCCGGTGCAGCACTACATCGCCCCGCCCGAAGCCGAGCCCGGCACGCTCAACGCCGCGCGCGAGGCCATGGTCATCACCTATACCCACTGGGGCGTCCACGCCTGGGCCATCTACGCCGTGGTGGGCCTCAGCCTGGCCTATTTCGCGCACCGCAAGGGCCTGCCCCTGACGATGCGCTCCAGCCTCTATCCCCTGCTGGGCAAGCGGGTGAACGGCTGGCTGGGCGACGCGGTCGACATCTTCGCCATCTGCGGCACCCTGTTCGGCATCGCCACCTCCCTGGGCCTGGGCGTGGCCCAGATGAACTCCGGCCTCAACTACGTCTTCGGCCTGCCCAGCAGCGTCGTCATGCAGGTGGGTTTGATCGCCGTGGTCATGGGGGCGGCGACGATCTCGGTCCTGACGGGCGTGGACAAGGGGGTGCGGCGGCTGTCCGAGCTGAACCTGGTCATCGCCGTCTGCCTGATGCTGTTCGTGCTGATCGCGGGACCGACCCTGTTCCTGCTGCGGGCCTATGTGCAGAATTTCGGTCTCTATCTGGACCACTTCTTCGTCCGCACCTTCACCCTCTACGCCTATGAGCCGCGCGCCTGGATGGCGGACTGGACCCTGTTCTACTGGGCCTGGTGGATCGCCTGGTCGCCGTTCGTGGGCATGTTCATCGCCCGCATCTCGCGCGGGCGGACGGTGCGGGAGTTCCTGATCGGGGTGCTGCTGGTCCCGTCGGGCTTCACCTTCCTGTGGATGACGGTCTTCGGCAATTCGGCCATGAGCCTGGACCTGGGCGTAGCGGCGGGGGCCATTTCCGAGGCGGTGCAGGCGGACCTGTCGACGGCCCTGTTCCGCTTCTTCGAATACCTGCCGGGAACGGCGATCACCTCGGTCCTGGCCATCGCCCTGGTGGCGGTCTTCTTCGTCACCTCGGCGGATTCGGGGTCGCTGGTGATCGACACCCTGGCCTCGGGCGGGGCCGAGGACACCCCGCGCTGGCAACGCATCTACTGGTGCGTGCTGCAAGGCCTGGCGGCGGCCCTGCTGCTTCTGGCCGGCGGACTGGGGGCGCTGCAGGCGGCGACCCTAGTGGCCGCGCTTCCCTTCGCCGTCATCATGATCCTGGCCTGTTTCGGGCTGGCGCGACAGATGAACGCCGACCTCAAGGGCGAGGCGGTCGAGACCGAGGCCCCGCCGATCGGCGAGCGGCTGAAGCGCATCTTCTCGCCCGCCAGCCGCAAGGACATCGCCCGCCAGATCGAACGGCAGGCCGCCCCGGCCCTGCTCGATGTGCGCGACGCCCTGTCGAACGAGGGCCTGGACCACAGCCGCGTCGAGATGGATGAGAGCGGGGTCTGGCTGGTGGTCGAACACGCCAATGGACGCGACTTCCTCTATCGCATCGGCGCCCGGTCGCGCCCCCTGCCGGCCCTGACCGCGCTGGAGGCCCCGGAAGCCCGTCGCGCCCTGGAATGGCGGATGACGGCCCAGACCGGGGACGGCACGCGGCCCCGCGACCTGACCGGCTTCACTCGGAACCAGATCGTCGCCGACGTGCTGGAGCATCTGCAAAGGTGGCGGCTGGCGGCCTGACGGCTTGGCCTCGGCGGTCGGCGGCGCTAGCGTCGCCGTTCTGTTTTTCGGAGCGTGTCCATGTCCATCCGCCTGTCGCGCCGCGCGGCGCTGTTTTCCTCCGCCGCCGCCGCATCGGGCGCGGCCCTGCCCGCGACGGGCTGGGCCCAGACCAGCTCGGACACGCGCACCGACGACGAGATCGCCGCCGCCGCCGACGCCTGGGTGCAAGGCTGCATGGCCGCCTGGCCCGACCAGCCCGCCGTCTCCCTGGCCCTGGTGCGCGACGGCAAGACGGTGCTGGCCAAGGGTTACGGCGTCCGCCGTCGGGGCAAGAATGAGCCGGTCGACGCGCACACCCTGTTCGCCCTCGCCTCCAACTCCAAGAACGTCACCGCCGCCTGCCTGGCCATCCTGGTCGATGAGGGCAAGGTGAAGTGGGACGAGCCGATCAAGACCTATCTGCCCGGCTTCACCCTGTCGGACCCGGTGATCGGCGAGCGCATCACGGTGCGCGACGCGCTGAGCCACCGCGCCGGTTTCGGCCTGGGCGCCGGGGACCTCTTGTTCTGGCCCAACAGCGACCGGACCCGCGCCGAGATTCTGGCCCAGACCGCCTTCGTGCCCATCGAAGACGGCTTCCGCGAGGACTACCACTACTGCAATCTGATGTTCGTGGTGGCGGGCGCAGTGATCGAGGCCGTATCGGGCCTGTCTTGGGAGGCCTTCGTCCAGACCCGCATCTTCGACAAGGTGGGCATGAGCGAGAGCGTGCCCCTGGCGCGTCTGGCCGATCCGACCAAGTCCGCCCTGCCCCACGGCCGCGTCGGCCCGCCTCTGCGCTATCAAGGCGCGATGACGCAGATCGCGGACTCCATCGTCGAGGTGTGGAATTGGGATTCGGCCGCCGCGGCGGGCGGCATCTGCGCCAGCGCGACCGACTGGGCCAAATGGATCGCCGTGCGTCTGAACGAGGGCCTGCTGGCCGACGGCTCGCGCCTGTTCTCGGAAGCCGCCGCGCGCGAGATGTACAAACCCAACATCATCGTCTCGGCGCTAGGCGGACCGACGGCGGAACTGCCCAACCAAGCCGTGGCCTCGACCTACGCCATGGGCTTGCAGGTGCAGGATTATCGCGGCGAACGGCTGGCCACCCACGGCGGCGGCTCGCCCGGCGGCATCTCGGCCACGGTGCTGATCCCCGGCCGCAAGATCGGCTTCTCGGTCTTCACCAACGCCGAGGAGAGCTTCCTCTTGCGCGCCCTGCGCTCGGGCCTGTCGGACATCGCCATGAACAAGGTGGATGTCGACTGGATCGCGGATTCCAAGAAGCTTGAGGCCGAAGGGACCGAGAAGTCGCTGAAGGCCGCCGTCGAGATCGACGCCAAGCAGGCGGCGGGCGCCGCGCCCTCCATGCCGCTGGAGGCCTATGCCGGGACCTGGCGCGATCCCTGGTACGGCGACATCGTCATCGCGCCGAAGACCGAGGGGCGCGGCCGCAACCGCAAGACCGGCCTGTGGCTGGCCTTCACCCGCACCCCGGCGCTGCAGGGCTGGCTGGAGCCCTATGACGGCGAGACCTTCCGCACCCGCTTCCCCGACAAGCGCGAGGAGGACGCCTTCGTGACCTTCAACATTCTGACGGCCAAGCCCGCGACGGCGACGCTCAAGGGCGTCTCGCCCGACATCGACTTCAGCTACGACTATCAGGACCTGCGGCTGACGCGGGTCTAAGGGCGCGCCCTATCCTTCTCCCCTTGCGGGAGAAGGGCTTAGGTCAACGCGCCGCCGGGCGCTGGCCGGCCTCGAGGATGGGCATGCCGGCCTCGGTGGGGATGTAGATGGTCTGCCGGCCTTCCTTGCCGGCCGTCTCCTGCAGCATGTTGATGTAGGACCAGCGCAGATAGGCCTCGGGGCCGCCCAAGGCCTGGGCCATGATGCGGTTGGCCTCGTTGGCGCCCTTGGCGCGTTCGATCTCGGCGGCGGCGGTCAGCTTGGCCGAGTCCAGGGCGGCCTGGGCCTCCAGCACGCGGATGCGACGGTTCTGCACCGCCTCCTCATAGGCCGCCTTGCCCGCCATCTGCTTGGAATAGACGTTGTAGGTCGGGAAGCCGACCAGGACGACGGCGACCACTATGCCGATGGCGATGACCGAACCGATGGTGAAACCAACCCCGCGCATGAGCGCCTCCCCTGAATGAAACGACGCTCAGGGTGGACGGCGCCCACGACTGCGGTCAAGGGCGTCAAGCTCAGCGCGCGGCCGGGACCAGCTCGATCAGATCGAGGTTGGACTCATTGGCCGGCCAGGGGATGACCAGTCGCCAGCGCCGTTCGCCGATGCGTTCGACCACAGCCACCATGTCGCGATCGGGCCTCAGGCCGTAGGAACGGGCAGCGGGCTCTGACGCCAGGGACATGGAGCCGAGGAAGACCATCTGGCGATCATTCTCCGGGAACAGAAGGCCGCTGGGCCGCTGCGACCCCGTCAGCTTGGAGAATTTCAGCCCGGCGGGGGTCTGCTCGATGCGGCAGGCGAACCAGCCGTAGACGACATAGCCCAGGCCCTGCTCGCCGCCCTGGGACCCCAGCTTGACGGTGCGGCAGCGATAGTTGCCGACCGGCGGCGTCACCGAGGGACGCGCCGCATCAGGGACGATCAGATCGCCTAGGCCGGCCAGATCGCCGGAGCCCGGCTGACGTTTCGCCTGTTGCAGGGCGAGGGTCCAGGCGGCGGCGCGCCGCTGATAGCGGTCGCGGTCGGCGGCGGTGATGACCCCGCGCCAGTCGCTGAGCACAGCGCCGCTCGGGGCGCTGGGCGCAGGAGGCGGCGGCGGCGGCGGCGGCGGCGTGGTCGCACAGCTGGCCAGCAGGGCCGTCGCCAGAAGGCTCGGAATCAGGGCGCGAGGAATCTTCGTCTTGAGACGCGAAATGCCGGCCGACGAACGTGACATGGACGCTCCCTCGCACAGGGTCGAAAAGCCCCCATTTCCTAGGAAGCCCTCCGGGCGCGCCGCGTCAACCCCGGGCGAAGGCCCGCGCCCTCTCAGCCAACGGGGTCAGGCGGCGTTGGCGGGCGGCGACGCCTGCGCCTCCAGGGCCAGAGACAGCGCCTCGACCAGGGCGGGAATCTGCAGCGGCTTGGTCAGATACTCGGCGAAGCCCGCCGCGCGGCCTCGCCGGATGTCGGCCGGCATGGCTCGCGCCGACAGGGCCAGGACCGGCAGGTCGCGGGTCAGGGGGTCTTCGCTCAGCCGCGCCTTGACCTCGAACCCGTCCATGCCAGGCAGGTTGATATCGAGGATGATGACGTCGGGCCGGAGGTCGCGGGCCAGGGCCAGCCCCTCCGGACCGGTCTCGGCCACGTGCAGTTGAATCCGTCCCAGCGCCATGACGACGTGGCGCATCAGGGCGATGTTGGACGGATTGTCCTCGACGTAGAGCAAGGTCGCCTCGGGCAGGCGGGCGACCGGGACCGGAGAGGCGACGACGGCGCGCGCCTCCGCGACGGCGAGCGGCAGACGGATGGTGAAGACCGCGCCCTCGCCTTCGCGACTTTCGGCCTCCAGCCGACCGTTCATGGCTTCGATCAACCGGCGCGCCACCGCCAGGCCGATCCCCGCGCCCGGAACGTCGGAAGCCTCGCGGCCCAGACGGTTGAACGGCTGGAACAGCTCGTCCATCCGCGCGGCCGGAAGGCCCGGGCCGGTGTCGCGGACGTCCAGGCTGACGCCCTCGCCCGACTGGCGCGCCTCGATCAGAACCACGCCGCCGGGGCGGTTGTATTTGACGGCGTTGGCGATCAGGGCCGTCAGCACCTGACGCAGACGCTCGCGGTCGGCCCGGGCGGCCAGGCCGGCGACCGGCGGCGGCTCGCGCAGTTCGATCCCCGCCGCCTCGGCCATGGGGCGCAGGCTCTCGCACGCCTGCCGCGCGATCAGCAGCGGATCGACCCGCTCGATCGCCGTCGCCAGCCGGCCGCCCTCGATGTCGGCCAGGTTCAGCACTTCGTCGACCAGGGTCAGCAAGCGGGCGCCGGCGGTGCGGATCTGCTCGACCGCCTGATGCTGGCGATGGGTCAGGGGCTCCTGCGCCTCGTTCATCCGCATCAGGTCGGAGAAGCCGATGACCGCGTTCAGCGGAGTGCGCAGTTCATGGCTCATGCTGGTCAGGAACTCGGTCTTGGCGCGGTGCGCCGCCTCGACCTGGGCGGCCTGGCCTTCGGCGGCGGTCAGGGCCGCCTGAAGTTCACGCGCCCGCTGCTCGGAACAGGCCTCGAGCGTGGCGTTGACCCGGCGCAGGATCGCCACCTCGCGTCGGGCCTTCACCGCCATCCGCAACCCCGCCCAGCAGCCCGACAGGGCCAGGGCGACCACCACCAGAACGAGTTCCATCGCACGTCCCTCCGATGCCTCGAGAGTGACGACTATAGATTGCAATTATGTAAACATGCGCGCCAAGGTTGCGCGCCGTCGATCAGCCTTCGTCGGTCGCCGGCTCGACCTTGCGGCGCGGGGCGCGACGCTTGGGCGCGGGCGCTTCTTCCGACGCGGCCTCCACCTCATCAGAAGACGGCGCGGTCGGGCGGGTCAGGAAGCCAGGCAGACCCATGCCGTCGCTGGCCTCGCCTTCGGCCGGCGCACGCTCGGCGCGCGGACGACGCGGGGCGCGGGCGGGACGGGCCTCGACCTCTTCGCCCTCGGGCGCTGAGACGACGGCTTGGTCCGACACGGCTTCGGCGGCGTATTCAGCCTCGGCCGCGGCGCGGGCTTCGTCCTCGGGCGTGGCCTCGCCGGCCTCGAAGCGACGGTTGCGTTCCTCGCGGCGGCGCTCCCAGCGCTCGCGGCGGGTTTCACGACGGCCGCCCTCGCGGGGCTCGCCCTCGGCGCGGGGTTCGCGGTCATTGTCGCGCGGCTCGCGCGGTTCACGATCCCGGTCGCGGTTGTAGTCGCGGTCCCGATCACGGTCACGGTCGCGATTGGCGTCACGTTCGGCGCGCTCGGCCTGGCGACGGGCTTCGTCCTCGGCCTTTTGCTGCTCGGCGGCGGCGGCGGCGATGATGGCGGCGGCCTGGGCCCCCGACTCGTCCTCGAAGTCGATGTCGAAGCCCTGACCTGCCAGCTCGCGCTGGGCGATCTCGCTGACCGGACGCTGCGGCTGCAGGGCGCGCAAGACGCGGAAATAGTGTTCGGCGTGCTGGGTGTAGTTCTCGGCCAGGACCCGGTCGCCGGCGGCCGAGGCGTCGCGCGCCAGCTGCATGTAGCGCTCATAAACGGTCTGGGCGTTGCCGCGGACCTTGATGTTCTCGGGGCCTTGCGAGTCCCACGACCGGTTCGGGTTGGTCGCATTGGCGTTGTTGCCGCCGCCGCCGGGCTTCCGGTTGCGTCCGCGCTGACGCTTCATGCCCTTGAAATCTCTCATCGGAGCTTACCGTGCTGGTGCGGGCCGCCGCCGGTTGAGGGCGGGCAGGACCCAGTTCGTCGTTCCGTTCGGTCGGGGCCAATCCCCGTATCGATGTGCTCGGAAAACCGTTCGTCGCCCTGTGGTCCGCCGGGCCCTGCAGGCCCGACCGTCACTGGCCCAGACGCGCTTGAGCGAGCAAA
>NZ_DASWXW010000099.1:0-4327 GCF_036405315.1 Brevundimonas sp.
GCGTCAGGCGCGCGAGGTTCGCGCCGACCTGATCCTGCTGGACGTCGACCTGCCCGACATGGACGGCCGCGAGGCCTGCCGCCTGATCCGCAAGGCGGGGGTCTCGACCCCGGTCATCATGCTGACGGCCCAGTCGTCGGATTCAGACGCCATCCTGGGCCTCGACTCCGGCGCCAACGACTACGTCACCAAGCCCTTCCGCTTCGCGGTCCTGCTGGCCCGCATCCGCGCCCACCTGCGCAGTCACGAGCAGTCCGAGGACGCCGTCTTCCAGATCGGTCCCTACGAGTTCCGCCCGGCGTCGAAGATGATGCTGGACGACAAGGGAAAAAAGGTCCGGCTGACCGAGAAGGAAACCAACATCCTCAAATACCTCTATCGCGCCGGGGCCAAGCCCGTGTCGCGCGAGGAGCTGCTGACCGAGGTCTGGGGCTACAACGCCGGCGTCACCACCCACACCCTGGAAACCCACATCTATCGCCTGCGTCAGAAGATCGAGCCCGAGCCGGGTCAGGCGCGCCTGCTGCTGACCGACGCGGGCGGCTACCGCCTTCAGCCCTGACCTTGGCCTGACGAACTGATGAGCGAGCGTCGTCCGACCCCGCCTCTGGTGGCGCTTCGGGCCTTCGACGCCGCCGCCCGTCTCGGCAGTTTCCGCGAGGCCGCCGAGGAGCTGGGCGTCACCCCCGGCGCCGTCAGCCGCCATATCAAGGCGCTGGAGATGCGGCTGGGCCTGCGTCTCTTCGACCGCTTCAACCGCTCGGTGGTTCTGACCGCCGACGGCCGTCGTCTGGCCCAGGGCGTGGCCGACGCCTTCGAACGGCTGGAGAGCGCCCTGGAGGCCGTGCGCCCCGGCCGCAGCCGCCAACTGCGGATCTCGGCCCTGCCGTCACTGGCGGGCAAGTGGCTGTCGCCGCGCCTGCACCGCTTCAGCGAGGACAATCCCGACCTCGACCTGATCGTCTTCGCCGAGGACCGTATCGCCGACCTGTCGAACGGCGAGGCCGACGTGGCCCTGCGCTACGGCGAAGGCCCCTATCCCGGCCAGGTCGCGCGTCGGTTGATGAGCGAACGCCTGATCCCGGTCTGCGCCCCGTCGCTGGCGGCGGCGCGGTCGATGCGGACGCCCGCCGACCTGCTGGACGCCGTGCTGATCCACGAATCCTGGCACGACCTGCCCTTCGCCGACCGCATGGGCTGGAAGGCCTGGTTCGAGAGCGCGGGGGTTTCTGACCCGCGCGTCAACCACCTGCGCGGCCCGGTCTTCAGTCACAGCCACCTGGCGCTGGAGGCCGCCCTGTCGGGACGCGGCCTGGCCCTGACCTCAGCCCCCCTGGCCGCCGACGATCTGAAGGAGGGGCGGCTGATCCAGCCGGTCGATCACGCACTGACCAACAACCTGGCCTATTGGGCCGTGGTCCTGCCGGAACGGGCGGACGAGCCCAAGCTGCGGCGCTTCCTCAACTGGATCGAGGCCGAGGCCCACGCCGATCCCGTCGAGTGATCTGAACTCACTCGACCTAGCCTAAGCGTGGTTTGTCCACAGGCGCTCGATGGACCATGTTCGGCGGGTTCGGATCTCCCCGCCGAAAGGACCAAGACATGAAACTCGTGCATCCCCGCGCCGACGCTTCGTTCGAAGCCGTCGTCGTCTTCACCGGCAGCGTCACCCTGATTCTGCTGGGCGTTCTGGCCGGCGCCAAGCTGTTCGGCGTCGCCTGAGACGCGTGAACAGGCGGTCGCTCCCCCCGACCGCCTGTCCTGCGCTCATCTGAAGTTTTCTAGACGTCCAGGTCCATCACCACGGGCGCGTGGTCGCTGGGCCGTTCCCATTCGCGCACCGTGTCGAGGATGCGCGCGCTGCCCTTGACCACGGCGGGCGTCAGGCCCGGCGAGGTCCACAGGTGGTCCAGCCGCAAGCCCCGGTTCGACACCCGGAAGTCCTTGGCGCGATAGCTCCACCAGCTGGCCAGCTTGACCGGGTCCGGGATCTGATCGCGCACCACGTCGGCGAAACCGCCGGCCTCCTGAAGACGGCGCAGGGTCTCGATCTCGCCCGGCGTGTGGCTGACCACCTTCAGCATGAATTTGTGATTGAAGACGTCGTTGTCGCCCGGGGCGATGTTGAAGTCGCCGGCCAGAACCAGAGGCCGCTGCTGGTCGCGGGTCTTCATCTCGGCGGTCAGCCGCTCATAGAAGTCCATCTTGTGATCGAACTTCGGGTTCAGCTTGCGGTCGGGAACGTCGCCGCCGGCCGGGATGTAGAAGTTCTGCACCTCGACCCCGCCGATCAGGCCCGAGACGCAGCGGCCATGACCCTCGCGACAGACGTCGAGCGCGGCGCCTTGGCCGTCGAGAATGGGCAGCCTGCTGGCGATGGCCACGCCGTGCCAGCCCTTCTGACCGCGGATCTTCAGATAGGGCAGGCCCATCGCCTCAAAGGCTTCGCGCGGGAACTGGTCCTCGGTGCATTTGATCTCCTGCAGGCACAGGACGTCGGGCGCGTACTCGGCGACGAAGCGGGCGATCTGGTCCACGCGCAGGCGGACCGAGTTGATGTTCCAGGTGACGATGCGAAGGGTCATGGCCCGGCCTTAGCACGGAGGAGCCGTGAAAAAAGCGCCCGGAACGGGTCCGGGCGCTGTTCAGTTCGTCTCTCTCGCCGCCGGGAGGGGATGATTCCATGGCGGACAGAACGGCCGCCGCCGTTCTGTGGTCAGAATGTCACACGAGCGAAAAAAGTCAAATCAACAAAATGAGTCGAGGTTGTGCCGTTCCAGCGACGCCCCGCTCTGGTTGCGACGCCTAGTTGCGGCTGGGGCGGCGCGTCGGGTCGCGCAGCTGGAACAGGCTGGCGGCCAGGCCGGAAGCCGGCTGCAGCGAGGTCAGCTGGATGCGGGTGCGCGAGCCTTGCGCGTCGGTGATGGTCCATTCCTGCAGGCGCAACGGCGAACCGGCGAAGGCCAGGATGACCGAGCCCTCGTTGGGCTTGGAGGCGTCGCGGGCGGTGATGGCGAAGGCGCCCGACGCCATGCGGGTGACGCGGTCGACGCGCACGCCCTGATCCAGACGGACCTCGCGAGCCAGGAAGGTCGATAGCGGGGTAGCGCCCAGCGGCACCTGACGGAAGACGTTCAGACGCGGATCATAGCGTTTGACGTTATTGCCGTCGGCCACGACCAGCAGGCCCGCCGGATCGCTGTATTCGAAGCGCATCTTGCCGGGACGTTGCAGCCAGAACCTGCCGGAACGCTGCTGGCCGCCGGGGCCGGTCTCGATGAAGTTGCCCTGGGCCGCCGTCAGGGCGGTCAGATAGGCCTGGGCCTGACGCAGGCTTGCCTGATCCTCGGCCGACAGGCTGGACTGGGCCGAGACAGGCGCGGCGGCGATGATCGCCAATGCGGCGGCGCTGAAGCCGAAGGCGCGGCGTGAAAGGGTCATGTCTTTTCTTCTCCCGTTCTGAACGGTTTTCGACCCGACGAGGGTGTGAGCTTCATCCGGCAGGCTGATGACGCCAGCCTGACCATATTCCGGCGCTCCGATGAAGCGCTGTTCATTGTTTTCAGGGTCCTATCGTTCGCGACGCGGTCGCTCACTGTTTGAGGACGTGAGGCGTTCCAACGGGCGCAGGGCGCGGGCGGTTCCGTTTCTGAGCGCTCAGCACTGAAGCAGCGAGCCGCCGCGCGGCGAGCGGTAGCGCCCGGCAGCAAAGCTGCCGAGGCTACATGGGCGGCGGACCCGCGAGGATATCCCGCTTGCCGGCGTGGTTGGCGGGGCTGACGACGCCTTCCTGTTCCATCCGTTCGATCAGGGTGGCGGCGCGGTTGTAGCCGATCTGCAGGCGGCGCTGGATGTAGGAGGTCGAGGCCTTGCGGTCGCGCGTGACCACGGCCACGGCGCGGTCATAGAGGTCGTCGCCCGACATGCCGTCGCCGTCGCCGCCCAGGGCGTTGTCGCCGTCGCCGTCCGGCTCGTCGGTGATCAGGTCCAGATAATCCGGCTCGGCCTGCAGGCGCAGGTGCTTGCACACCTCCTCGACTTCCTGGTCGGTCACGAACGGGCCGTGCAGGCGGGTGATACGGCCGCCGCCGGCCATGTAGAGCATGTCGCCCTGACCCAGCAGCTGCTCGCCGCCCTGCTCGCCCAGGATGGTGCGGCTGTCGATCTTGGACGTGACCTGGAAGCTGATCCGGGTCGGGAAGTTGGCCTTGATGGTGCCGGTGATGACGTCCACCGACGGGCGCTGGGTGGCCATGATCAGGTGGATGCCGGCGGCGCGGGCCATCTGGGCCAGACGCTGGACGGCGCCTTCCACGTCCTTGCCGGC
>NZ_DASWXW010000100.1:0-2219 GCF_036405315.1 Brevundimonas sp.
CGCAGGCCGTGGCCGACGTCATCCTGATCGACACCCCTGGCGGGGACACCGCCCTGTCGCGCGCCGCGCACGGCCGCGCCGACCAGATCGTCACCCCGATGAACGACAGCTTTGTCGACTTCGACCTGCTGGGCGAGGTCGATCCGGTGACGCTGGAGCTGAAGAAGCCCTCCATCTATTCCGAGAGCGTCTGGGAGGCGCGCAAGCACCGCGCCATCACCGAGGGGCGTCAGGTGACGATCGACTGGATCGTCGTCACCAACCGCCTGGCCGTGGCCGAGGCCCGCAACCGTCGTCGCCTGGAAGAGCGGATGATGAAGCTGGCCAAGCGCGTCGGCTTCCGCGTCGGGCCGGGCCTGCGCGACCGGGTCATCTATCGCGAGCTGTTCCCGTTCGGCCTGACGGTCGCCGACCTGTCGAACGACATCCGCCCGGTCTCGGTGTCGCTGGCCCACGTGGCCGCGCGCCAGGAAATGCGCAACCTGATGCAGGCCATGGGTCTGGACGACGCGGCGGGCGGATCGCTGGCTCCGCTGGACGCGGCGGCGGCCTGATCGTCGCATGGGCCTGATCTGGCTGGCGCTGGCCGCCGTGGCGGTCTGGGCGCTGGTCCGGCTGGGCCGTCAGACCGAGCGCGCCCGGCGCGGCCATTGGCGCATTTCCGCGACCATCCTCAGCACAGCCCTGTTCGCGGGGGCGGTTCTGGCCGCGTCGCGCGGGGTCTGGCTGGCGGCCATTGGTCTGGCGGGGGCCGGGCTGTGGCTGGCGGTTCAGTCGCGGGTTCGCACCGTGCCGCCGCGCGCGCCGATTGCTGAACGCCTGTCTGAGGCCGAGGCGCGGGCTATCCTGGGGGTCTCCGCCGATGCGACGCCGCAAGACGTGCAGGCCGCCTGGCGCCGCCTGATGGCGCGGGCGCATCCTGATCAGGGCGGGACGGAGGGGCTCGCCACGCGAGTCAACGCCGCGCGGGATCGGTTGTTGAGGCCTTAAGCTATCTATCCGTTCATCCCCGCCTCCGCGGGGATGAGCGGATTTTGAGTTTAAACGTCCAGATCCGCCACGGCGAAGCGGGCGTTGTCCTGGATGAACTGGTAGCGGGCCTCGGCCTTGCGGCCCATCAGGCGTTCGACCAGATCCTCGATCTCCTCTTCGCTCTCAGGCAGGGAGACGCGCGCCAGGGTCCGCTTCTTCGGATCCATGGTGGTCTCCTTCAGCTGGGAGGCCATCATCTCGCCCAGACCCTTGAAGCGTCCGATCTCGACCTTCTTGCCCTTGAAGACGGTGGCCAGCAGCTCGTCGCGGTGAGCGTCGTCGCGGGCGTATTCCGACAGGGGACCGGCGCTGATGCGGTAGAGCGGCGGCAGGGCCATGAAGAGGCGGCCCTGACGAATGGTCTCGGGCATGGAGCGGTAGAAGAAGGTGATCAGCAGGGCCGCGATGTGGGCGCCGTCCACATCGGCGTCGGTCATGATGACGATGCGCTCATAGCGCAGGTCTTCGATGTTGAAGCGGCTGCCGGGCTGGACGCCGAGGGCCAGGGCCAGGTCCGACAGTTCGACGTTGGCGCGCAGCTTGTCGGCGGTGGCCGAGGCCACGTTCAGGATCTTGCCGCGCAAGGGCAGGATGGCCTGGGTGGTGCGGTCGCGCGCCTGCTTGGCCGAGCCGCCGGCCGAGTCGCCTTCGACGATGAAGAGTTCGGTGCCCTCGGCGGCTTGTCGTGAACAGTCCGACAGCTTGCCCGGCAGACGCAGCTTGCGGGTGGCGGCGGCGCGCTGGACTTCCTTGTCCTTGCGGCGGCGCAGGCGGTCCTCGGCGCGGTCGATGACGAAGCCGAGCAGGGCGTTGGCCTGTTTTGGGCTTTCGGTCAGCCAGTGGTCGAAGGGGTCGCGCAGCAGCTGTTCGGCCAGCTTCTGACCCTCGGGCGAGGACAGGCGGTCCTTGGTCTGGCCCTGGAATTCCGGGTTGCGGATGAAGATGGAGATCAGGGCGCCGGCGTTGGCGACGACGTCCTCGGCCGTGATCTGGGCGGCGCGCTTTTCGTTGATCAGTTCGCCGTAGGCCTTGAGGCCCTTGACCAGAGCGGCGCGGAAGCCCGCCTCGTGCGTGCCGCCGTCGGGGGTCGAGACGGTGTTGCAGTAGGAGGCGATGAAGCTGTCGGCGTCGCCGAAGCCGATGGGCGACCAGGTGACGGCCCATTCCAGGGCGCCCGCCTCGCCCTT
>NZ_DASWXW010000101.1:0-9668 GCF_036405315.1 Brevundimonas sp.
CGCCAGCAAGGCCGGCCTAATCCTACTATAGCCCCTTGGGCGGCAGTTAGGAGCAGGTCGGCGGCGGAGGCAAGCTTGGCCTCAGAGCATTGCGTGGATCAAAGCGCCTTTACGGCTTCCAACACCTGCTCGGCGTGACCCTTGACCTTGACGTTGCGCCAGGCGCGACGAACCGCGCCCGCGCCGTCGATCAGGAAGGTGGCGCGTTCAACACCCATGTATTGGCGGCCATAGAGCTGCTTCTGAACCCAGGTTCCCCAGGCTTCGCAGACCGCGCCGTCCTCGTCGGAACCCAGGACCACCTTGAGGTCGTTCTTGGCCTTGAAGCGGTCTAGCTTCTTTACCGCATCGCGGGAGACGCCGATGACCACGGCGTTGGCGGCGGCGAACTGATCGGCCAGCGCCGAGAAGTCCAGTCCCTCGGTCGTGCAGCCGGGCGTGTCGGCCTTGGGATAGAAGTAGAGGACGACCGACTGGCCTCTCAGCCCGTCCAGCGTGACGCGGCCGCCGCCATCGGTGGCGAGATCGAACGCGGGGGCGGCCTGGCCTTCGGTGATGTTGGTCATCCTCTTTGCTCCTTAGACCGGCCGAACCAAGACGATCTTCTTCTTGCCGGCCGCCAGCTTCAGCACGCCGTCGGCGTTGACGTCGGCGTCTTCGATCAGGCGGGCACCGTCGGCGATGGCTTCGTCGTTCAGGCGCAGACCGCCGCCTTGGGCCAGGCGACGGGCTTCGCCGTTGGAGGCCGTCAGACCGGCCTTGGCGACGACGGCGGCGATCATGGCGCCGATCACCTGGTCACGCGGCAGCTCGACGGTGGGCAGGTCAGCCGACAGCTGGCCCTTCTCGAAGGCGGCTTCCGCGGCGGCGCGAGCGGCCTGGGCGGCCTCGGAGCCGTGCAGCATCGAGGTCGCGGCGTCGGCGAGAGCCTTCTTGGCTTCGTTGATGCCGGCGCCTTCCATGGCTTCATAGAGCGCGATCTGGTCCAAGGGCAGGTCGGTGAACAGGCGCATGAAGCGGCCGACGTCGGCGTCCTCGGCGTTGCGCCAGAACTGCCAGTAGTCGTAGGGGCTCAGCTGCTCGGCGTTCAGCCAGACAGCGCCCTGGGCCGTCTTGCCCATCTTGCCGCCCGAAGCCGTGGTCAGCAGCGGCGTGGTCAGGCCGAACGAGGCCTTATGGTCCACGCGGCGCACCAGATCGACGCCCGAGGTGATGTTGCCCCACTGATCCGAGCCGCCCATCTGCAGCGTCACGTTCAGCGAACGGTTCAGCTCCAGGAAGTCCACCGACTGCATCAGCATGTAGTTGAACTCGAGGAAGGTCATCGGCTGCTCGCGCTCCAGGCGCAGCTTGACCGAGTCGAAGCTCAGCATCCGATTGACGGTGAAGTGGGTGCCGTAGTCGCGCAGGAACTCAACGTAGCCGAACTTCGACAGCCATTCGTCATTGTCGACCATGACGGCGTCGGACGGGCCGTCGCCGAAGGTCAGGAACTTCTCGAACACGGTCTTGATCGAGGCGATGTTGGCCTGGATCGTCTCGTCGGTCAGTTGCGGGCGCGAGGCGTCCTTGCCGGTGGGGTCGCCGACCTTGGTGGTGCCGCCGCCCATCAGGACGACGGGCTTGTGCCCGGCCTGCTGCAGGCGACGCAGCATCATGATCTGGATCAGGCTGCCGACGTGCAGGCTGGGCGCCGTGGCGTCGAAGCCGATGTAGGCCGTCACGATCCCGTTCGAGGCGGCGTCGTCGAGCTCCACCGGGTGCGTCACCTGGTGGATGTAGCCACGCGATTGCAGGGTCTTGAGGAAGTCGGACTTGAAGGCTTGGTCGGTCATGGACGGCTCCGTAGCAGGGATGCCGGCGGCCGTCTTCCTTGTCGGGAAGTCGCGCCGCCAGCGAAGGCGGCACGAGATCGCGGCCGCTCGCTAGCTCAGCGAACGGTAATACAGGCCGGAAATGGCGCGGGCGGCGATCATGGGCGCTAGCTACGGCGTGCGCGACGTGGCAGTCAACCCGCCATGACGACCTCCTCCTCGACCAAGACCCTCCGCGTGCTCGGTTTCATGACCGGCACCTCGCTCGACGCCGTGGACATGGCGGTGATCGAAACCGACGGCGAGAACATCATTAGCTTCGGTCCCGCCGGCGAGATGAAGCTGGACGCGGAAACCCGCGTCATCGTCGAGGACGCCATCGAGGACGCCCTGGACTGGGAGCGCGACGAGGAGGAGCCCGAGAGCTTCGAGGACGCCCGCATGGCGGTGGCCGACGCCCATCTGGCGGCGGCGCTCGGCTTCATGGCGGTAAACGGGGTCAAGGCCAGTTCACTGGATCTGGTCGGGGTGCATGGCCAGACCGTGCTGCACGAAGCCCCGACGCCGGACCTGCCGGGCCGGACGGTGCAACTGATCGACGCCTTGAGCGTGGCCGAGGGGCTGGGCGTGCGCACCGCCTATGATTTCCGCAGCGCCGACGTGGCGGCGGGCGGGCAGGGGGCGCCGCTGGCGCCAGTCTATCACGCGGCCCTGGTGAAGAAGGCCGGCCTGAGCGGGCCGGTCGCCGTGCTGAACCTGGGTGGGGTCGGCAATATCACCCTGATCCGCGCCGACGGCGGGCTGGAAGCCTTCGACACCGGCCCGGCCAACGGCATGGTCGACCTGTTGGTCCAGTCGCGCGGCAAGAAACGCATGGACGAAGGCGGCAAGCTGGCGGCGGCGGGGACAGTCGATCAGGCCGTGCTGGCGGCCTATCTGGCGCATCCCTACTTTGCGGCGAAGGGACCGAAGTCGCTGGACCGTTTTGACTTCTCGCTGGACCCGGTGGCGGGTCTGTCGCTGGAGGATGCGGCGGCGACGTTGACGGCCTTCGCCGCCGAGGCCGTGGCGCTGGGCGTAGCGCGCTGTTCCGAGACGCCGGCCAAGGTCGTGGCCTGTGGCGGCGGGCGGCATAATCCGGTCCTGCTGGCGGCGATCCGCGAGCGCGCGGGCGTGCCGGTGACGACCGCCGAGGATGAGGGTTGGCGCGGCGACTCGATCGAGGCCGAGGCCTTCGCCTTCCTGGCGGCGCGCTGCCTGTTGGGTCTGCCGATCAGCTTCCCCGGCACGACGGGCGTGCCGGAGCCGATGACCGGCGGCCGTATCGTGGAGCCCGGCGAACAGTGACCACGGCCGCGACGCAGCGTCTCTGGGGCGTCGCCAGCGGCATGGCGGCGGGCGCTTTGTGGGGGCTGGTCTTCCTGGCGCCAAAGGTCGCGCCCGAGGCCTCGCCGATGATGCTGACGGCGGGGCGCTACCTGGCCTATGGCCTGATCGCGGCCCTGCTGATCGCCCCGCGCTGGCGGCGGGTCACGGCGGCGCTGGATTTCAAGGCGTGGCGGGCGCTGGCCTGGCTGAGCCTGGCCGGGAACATCGTCTATTTCGTCTTTCTGGTGGTCAGCGTCCATTTCGCGGGCGTCGGCGCCTCGGCCCTGATCGTCGGCATGGTGCCGGTCGTGGTCGCCCTGTGGGGGCTGAAGGACAGGGATTCGCCGCCGTTGGCGCGCGTGGCGCCGCCCATCGCGGTCGCGGCCCTGGCGGTCGGCCTGATCGGTTGGGAATCCCTGAGCCAGACCGGCAATGCGGGTCATGACGGGGCTCAGACCCTGATCGGTCTGGCCTGCGCCCTGGCGGCCCTGCTGTCGTGGTCGGCCTTCGCGGTCGGCAACAGCCGATGGATGGGACGGCTGCCCGATGTCTCGCCGCACGACTGGTCCTTGCTGACGGGCGTCGTGACGGGCGGGTTCGCTCTGTTGCTGGCGGTTCCGGCGATGCTGACCCTGGGCGTCTGGTCCGGCGAGGCCTGGGTGCGTTTCCTCGGCGTCAGCGTCGGCGTCGCCGTCTTCGCCTCCATCATCGGCAACGCCTTCTGGAACCAGGCCAGCCGCCTGCTGCCCCTGACCATGCTGGGTCAGATGATTGTGTCGGAAACCCTGTTCGCCTTCCTCTACGGCTTCCTGTGGGAAGGCCGTGGGCCGACGGTCATCGAGGTCGTGGCCATGATCCTGATGGTGGTCAGCGTCATCTGGTGCGTGCGGGCCCACCGCCCGGCGGCGCTCGCGGCGGCGGAGGGCGATCACTGATACGCCAAAATTCGGCCATCAGAAGCAGGCGCTATCTGCCGACTCGGGAGGGGTAGATGATCGCATTGCTAATGGCGCTGGCCTTGCTTGGTTCGCAGGACCTGCGGGCGGAAGCGGACACAAACAGGCCTGACCAGCGAAGGTCCGAGATGGGATTCGGGCAAAATCTGGCCCAGTACGAAGCCAATTTCGCCCGCTACCCGCCATGCACGCCATGACCCAAGGCAGTTGAACATCCTCGCGCTTACCGCGTTGATCCATCAGCGGACCGGGCCCCTCTGGCGACCCTATGGGAGAAGATGGTCGTGATGTCGGGCCGCGCCGGTCGTCCGCTCGGGCGTCGGCGGCGTGAACGGTCCAGAGGCGCGGATGGAGTTCCTGACAGTCGAATGGATGGGCAAGCCCGCGTGGATGTGGGCGGGTTTTCTAATGGTCGTGGTCGCCTTGCTGGCCTTCGACCTGGGGGTCCTGCACCGCAAGGCGCATGAGATCGGGGTGCGAGAAAGCCTGCTGTTGTCGGCCTTCTACGTCGCCGTCGCCCTGTTGTTCGGGATCTGGGTCTGGGTGCGGCTGGGGGCGGACAGCGGGCTGGACTATTTGACCGGCTTCGCCATCGAGAAGAGCCTGGCGATGGACAATGTCTTTGTCATCGCCATGATTTTCGGCGCTTTCGGCATTCCGCGCCTGCATCAGCACCGCGTGCTGTTCTGGGGCGTGCTGGGCGTCATCGTGCTGAGGGCGGTGATGATTGCCGCCGGAGCGGCCTTGGTCAGCCGCTATGAGTGGGCGCTCTACCTCTTTGCCGGCTTCCTGATCTTTACAGGAGGACGGATGATCGCCACCAGCCCCGCCGAGGAGGCGCAGATGGGGCAGGGCATCGTAAAGTGGCTGAGACGGCGCGTAGCTGTGACGGACAGACTTTACGGCGCGCACTTCTTTGTGCGGGAGCCCAATGCGGCGGGGCGGATGGCCTGGCACGCCACGCCGCTGTTTCTGGCCCTGGTGACGATCGAGTTCGCGGACGTGATCTTTGCGGTGGATTCGGTGCCGGCGATCTTCGCTATCACGACGGACCCCTACATCGTCTACACGTCCAACATCTTCGCCATTCTGGGCTTGCGGGCGCTCTATTTCGCGCTGGCGGCGGTGATCCACCGCTTCGCCTACCTGAAGCAGGCGCTGGCCATCCTGCTGGTCTTTATCGGGGGGAAGGTCATCGCCGCGCCGCTGATGGGGCTGGAGAAGTTTCCGCCGGCGATCTCGCTCGGCGTGACGGCCGCCATCCTGGCCGCGGGCATTCTGTGGTCGATGTGGAAGACCCGGGCCGAAACCCGGGTCGACACATAAATCGCGCTTAGGCCGGGTTTTCGGCCAGACGCTTGTCCAGATAGGCCCCGACGCGGCGTTCCACCGCGCCGATGTGGTCCTGCCAGAAGTGGCTGGCGCCTTCTTCCAGTTCATAATCGATGACGATGCCTTTTTGCGTGCGCAGCTTGTTGACCACGCGCTCGACTTCGACCGGCGGGACGACGGTGTCGGCCGTGCCATGCAGGAACAGGCCCGATGCCGGGCATGGGGCCAGGAAGCTGAAGTCGTACATGTTCGAGGGCGGCGACACCGAGATGAAGCCGTCCGTCTCGGGGCGGCGCATCAGCAGTTGCATGCCGATGTAGGCGCCGAACTGATAGCCGGCGACCCAGGTCTGGGTCGCGGCGGGGTTGTTGGCCTGCAGCCAGTCCAGGGCGGTGGCCGCGTCGGCCAGTTCGCCGATGCCGCTGTCGAACTCGCCCTGCGACTTGCCGACGCCGCGCGAGTTGTAGCGCAGGGTGGCGAAGCCACGCTGGACGAACAACTGGTGCAGCGTCACCGCCACCGGGTTGTTCATGTGCCCGCCCGCCTTGGGGTGGGGATGCAGGATCAAGGCGATCGGCGCATTGGGGCGCTTGCCGGGCGAATAGCGGCCTTCGATGCGGCCCGAGGCGCCGGGAAGAATGACTTCAGGCATGGATCAGCGGAATCCTGTCTTCAACTGTCGTTTCGCGGGCGGACAATACTTGACCAACGCAGTAGGACTTTCTAAGTCCGCTCGGCGTGACGCACTTGTCTGCGAGGGCGCGGGTTCTAACACATGAGCCCCGAAAAGCGTGAAATTTTTGAGGGCATTCCATGCGCCTGTCGACGAAGGGACGATACGCCGTGATGGCGATGGCCGATCTGGCGCGCAACGGCGCGGACCGGGCGGTTTCGCTGGCCGAGATCGCCACGCGTCAGGAAATCTCCCTCAGCTATCTGGAACAGTTGTTCGCGCGCCTGCGCAAGAGCGGTCTGGTCAAGAGCGTGCGCGGTCCCGGCGGCGGCTATCGTCTGGCGCGCGAAGCCTGTGAGACCGCCGTGGCCGAGATCGTTCTGGCGGTGGACGAGCCGATCCGCGCGACCCGCTGCGTCGGCGCCGGATCGCCCAAGGGCTGCATGATCAAGGGCGAACGCTGCATCACCCACCACCTCTGGGAAGACCTGGGACAGGAGATTCACCGCTATCTCGCCAGCGTCAGCCTGGAGGACGTGATCCAGAACCGCACCGGTCAGGCCCGCATGGGCGCGGCCCCGGCGGCCGCGCTGGGCATGGAGGCGGCGGCGTGAGCGTCTATCTGGATTACAACGCCTCGGGTCTGGTGCGACCCGAAGTACAGGAAATCATGGCCAAGGCTCTGGCCGACAACGGCAATCCGTCGGCGGTTCACGCTGCGGGACGTCGGGCGCGGGCGCGGGTCGAAACGGCGCGGGCTCAGGTGGCTGAACTGGTCGGGGCAGATCCGACCGCCGTGGTCTTTTCCTCGGGCGGCACGGAATCCAACGCCCAGGCCATCGTCAGCGCTTTGGCGGCGGGCTGCGAGCGGCTGATCGTCGGGGCGACCGAGCATCCGTGCGTGGCCGAGGCGGCGACGGCGTCGGGCGCGCCGGTCGAGGTCCTGCCGGTCGATGCCAACGGCGTGGTCGATCTGGTCTGGCTGGCCGAGGCGCTGGCGCGTCCTGGCCGGGCGGTCGTGGCCATTCATCATGCCAATAATGAAAGCGGCGTGATCCAGCCTATCGTCGAGGCGGCGGCTCTGGTCCGCGCGGCGGGCGGCTGGCTGCACGTCGACGCCATCCAGTCGGCGGGCAAGATCCCCGTCGATATGCGGACGCTGGACGCGGACAGCCTGACCCTGTCGGCGCACAAGCTGGGCGGGCCGCAGGGCGTGGGCGCTCTGGTGCTGAAGGAAGGCGTCGCCGCCGTCCGCATCCTGCATGGCGCCGGTCAGGAGCGCGGCCTGCGCGCCGGGACCGAGAACGTGCCTGGCATCACGGGTTTTGGCATGGCCGCCGATTGCGCTGGGCGCGATCTGGACGAGGCCATGGCGCATGTCGTCTGGCGCGACGCCGCTGAGGCGAAGGTCAAGGCGGCGGGCGCGACCATCATCGGCGGCGCGGCTCCGCGTCTGCCCAACACCCTGTTCATGGCCGTCGAAGGCTGGGACAGCCCGCAGCAGTTGATCACCCTGGACCTGGTCGGGGTCATGGTCTCCGCCGGCTCGGCCTGTTCGTCGGGCAAGGTCAAGCCGTCGAAGACGATCAGCGCCATGGGCCTGGAACACCTGGCGACCGGGGGCGTGCGCGTTTCCGGGGGCTGGGGCACGACGCAAGGCGACTGGGATCGGTTCGCCGAGGCCTGGGTCACGGCCTGGAACAAGCATCAAGCGCGCCTGTCTGAGCGCGTGAAGGAAGTCGCGTAAGTCATGGCTGCTGTTAAGGAAACTGTCGATGCTGTCGCCGCTCTGGAAAAGTATGAGCACGGCTTCACCTCGGACATCGAAACGGAATATGCGCCGCGCGGCCTGAACGCCGACATCATCCGCTTCATCTCCGAGAAGAAGGGCGAGCCGGAATGGATGCTGGAATGGCGTCTGGCCGCTTATGAGCGCTGGCTGGCGATGGAGGAACCGACCTGGGCGGCGGTGAAGTACGAGCCTGTCGATTATCAGGACCTCTACTACTACGCCGCGCCGAAGCAGAAGGAGGGGCCGAAGTCCCTCGACGAGGTCGATCCCGAGCTGCTGGCCGTCTACGCCAAGCTGGGCATCCCGCTGAAGGAGCAGGAAGTGCTGGCCGGCGTGCAGGGCGCGCCCAAGGTGGCCGTGGACGCTGTGTTCGACAGCGTCTCGGTCGTGACCACCTTCAAAGAAGAGCTGGCCAAGGTCGGCGTGATTTTCATGCCGATTTCCGAGGCCTTGCGCGAATATCCTGATCTTGTGCGTCAGTATCTGGGATCGGTCGTGCCGGTGTCCGACAACTATTTCGCGGCGCTGAATAGCGCGGTCTTTTCGGACGGGTCGTTCGTCTACATCCCGCCGGGCGTGCGCTGCCCGATGGAGCTGTCGACCTATTTCCGCATCAACGCCAGCCAGACGGGCCAGTTCGAGCGGACCCTGATCATCGCCGACAAGGGCAGTTACGTTTCCTATCTGGAAGGCTGCACCGCACCGATGCGCGACGAGAACCAGTTGCACGCGGCGGTCGTGGAGATCGTGGCCCTGGACGATGCCGAGGTGAAATACTCGACGGTCCAGAACTGGTATCCCGGCGACGCCGAGGGCAAGGGCGGCATCTACAACTTCGTCACCAAGCGCGCCGACTGCCGCGGAGACCGCTCGAAGGTCAGTTGGACCCAGGTCGAGACCGGCTCGGCCGTCACCTGGAAGTACCCGTCCTGCATCCTGAAGGGCGAGGAAAGCTCGGGCGAGTTCTACTCCATCGCCATCACCAATGGGCATCAGCAGGCCGACACCGGCACCAAGATGATCCACCTGGGCAAGAACTCGAAGTCGCGGATCATCGCCAAGGCGGTGTCGGCGGGCAAGTCGGACTCGACCTATCGCGGCCTGGTCTCGGTGCATCCCAAGGCGACGGGCGTGCGCAACTTCACCCAGTGCGACAGCCTGCTGATCGGCAAGGAGTGCGGCTCGCACACCATCCCCTACATCGAGGCCCGCAACGGCTCGGCTCAACTGGAGCACGAGGCGACGACGACGCGCCTGTCGGAAGACCAGCTCTTTTACGCCCAGCAGCGCGGCCTGTCGGAAGAAGAGGCGGTGGCCCTGCTGGTCAACGGCTTCGTCCGCGACGTGATGCAGAAGCTGCCGATGGAGTTCGCCGTCGAGGCGCAGAAGCTGGTGGCGATCAGCCTTGAGGGGAGCGTGGGGTGAGCACTGTCGAAGAATTCGCCCGGCGTGTTTCCAAGCCGATGTGGTTCGACGGGACTAGCGAAGACGCCGATGGCAAGCCGGTTCGCATGTATTCTGTGGTCACGCCGGTTGAGTTGGTGCTCCAGCATTTCGATGATCAACTCGAACCGATCTCGCTCCAGCCCGGAACCAAGCTTGTGATCGTCGGCGCCGCAGATGGCGACCCCAAGCTTCTTTGGCTTGAGATCGACGATCCCAGTCAAAGGTGGGTGAACGCCAACGTCGTTCTGGCACCGCATCAAATTCGATATCTTTGCGAGGCTGGCGAT
>NZ_DASWXW010000102.1:0-4941 GCF_036405315.1 Brevundimonas sp.
GGATGAAGCGGTCGCGGTCGGCCCAGTCGGGGCGGCTGGCGTCGAACTTCAGGAATTTCGAGTAGAGGACGGTGGCGACGTCGGCCATGCCCATGGGCATGCCGGGGTGGCCGCTCTTGGCCTTTTCAACGCCGTCCATGGCGAGGACGCGGATGGCGTCGGCCATTTGCTTGGGCGAAGGCTTGGCGAATGCAGCTTGGGCGTCGGTCACGGCGAGACCTTTCCTCAGGAACAGGATAAAGCGGGGGCGCGCCGCTTTACCCCGACGCGCGCACGGGTTCTATACGGAATCTGGACGAAAGGACCCCAATGGACGCCGTTACGGCCGCAAAGACACGCATCGACAAGGCCCTGTCCCTGCTGGAACGCAAGGTGCTGGAGCTGAAGGCGCGTCCGGCCACCGCCCCCGCCATCACCGACGACGACCTGTTCGCGCCGCGCCCGTCGAACGCCGCCGACCTGGTGCGTATCGCCGAGCTGGAGGCCGCGGGCCGTGACGCGGCCGAGGCCCTGGGCCGCGCGGCCGAGGCCGTGCGCGAGGTTCTGGCCGAGCAGGAGGCGCGCTGATGGCGACCGTCACGGTAGAGGTCAACGGCCGTCCCTATGCGGTCGGTTGCGCCGATGGCCAGGAGGAGCGCGTCCGCATCCTGGCCCGCCAGTTCGACACCCATGTGCGCCAGATCGCCGGCGACGTCGGCCATGTCGGCGACCTGCGCCTGTTCCTGATGGCCTCGCTGATGCTGGCCGACGAATTGCAAGAGGCGCGTCAGCGGCTGGAGAACGGGCAGGGCCCGGCCGCTCAGGACGGCCCGATCAAGGCCCCGCCGCCCCCCGCCAGCGACGGCGTGGCCGAGGCCCTCAACGCCGTGGCTGCGCGGATCGAGAAGATTTGCCAGACGATCTGAGGCTGCGCTCTTTCCTCCCCGCTCGTGGGGAGGTGGATCGGCGGCGCAGCCGACGAGACGGAGGGGGCGACTCCACGGCGGACGTCTGTGTCGCCACCTCCACCGCTACGCGGTCCCCCTCCCCATGAGTAGGGAGGAAAGAGAAGGCTTCATCCACCATTGTTGAAACGCCCTGGACCGCCTATCTTGTCCGACGGCGGGTCCTGCTGCGGCTCACGTCGAAGACAACATATCCTTCTGACCTTAATTCACTCATAGGGATCTGTCCCTGTCCGGGCTCGAGGGCTTGGGCATACGGAGCCCACCTGGCTACCCAGGTCGAGAGGATTTAAACCGTCTTCACGGTTCACGCGGCGCCGCCACCCTCACTCTTTTTGCGCTATCACTCGTCGCGCGGCGGCTCGCTGCTTGAGCGCGGTTGTGCGCCCGCGCGCCCGTTGGCGGAAGGCCCAGTGTGATGACCACCAAACACGAACTCCGCGCGGCGATGCGCGCCCTGCGCAAGCGGCTGGCCGAGGTCGACAACGAGGCGGCCGAGCGCGCGGCGGGTCACGCCGGGGCCCTGCCGCCCGGCGAAACCGTCGCCCTCTATCGCGCCATGGGGTCGGAGCTGGACACGGACGCCCTGGCCGTCGCTCTGCATCGGGCGGGACGTCGCCTGTGCCTGCCGGTAGTGATCGAGCGCGACGCCGCCATGATCTTCCGCGCCTGGGCGCCGGGCGAGCCGCTGGAGCTGGACACCGCCGGATGCCCCGCGCCCCTGCCGCTGGCCGAGACGGTCACGCCGGACCTGATCCTGACGCCGCTGCTGGCCTTCGACGCCCACGGCGGGCGGCTCGGGCAGGGCGGGGGCTATTACGACCGGACCTTCGCGTTCCTGCCGGACGCCGTGCGGGTCGGCTTCGCCTACGCCGGGCAGCAGGTCGAGCGTCTGAAGCTGGAGCCGCACGATATGCGCCTGCATGGCGTTTTGACCGAGACCGGCTATAGAGCCGCCGTATGAGATTGGCATTTTTCGGTGACGTGGTCGGCAAGTCCGGCCGCGATGGTTTGACGGATCATCTTCCGGGACTGAGGCGGGACCTCAAGCTCGACTTCGTGGTGGTCAACGCCGAGAACGCCGCGGGCGGCTTCGGCATCACCGAGAACACGGCGCGCGAGATCTTCGCCGCCGGGGCCGACGTCCTGACCCTGGGCAACCACAGCTGGGACCAGCGCGAGGCCCTGACCTATATCGTGCGCGAGCCGCGCCTGATCCGTCCGGCAAACTATCCGCGCCTGATGGACGCGCCGGGGCGGGGCGCCGACGTCTTCATCACCGCCGACGGCCGCCGGGTGCTGGTGATCAACGTCCTGGGCCGCGTCCACATGGACCCGATGGACGACCCCTTCAGCGCCGTGGAGCGCGAGCTGGAGGCCGCGCCGCTCGGCGTCGTCGCCGACGCCGTCATCGTCGACGTGCACGCCGAGGCGACCAGCGAGAAGATGGGCATGGGCCACTTCTGCGACGGCCGCGCCAGCCTGGTGGTCGGCACCCACACCCACGTCCCGACCGCCGACGCGCAGATCCTGCCCCACGGCACGGCCTATCAGACCGACGCCGGCGGCTGCTGCGACTATGACTCGGTCATCGGCAACGACAAGGAAGAGCCGCTGCGCCGCTTCACCACACGGCTCTCCGGCGGGCGCTACGTCCCCGCCAGCGGCCCGGCCACCATCTGCGGCGTCTTCGTCGAGACCGACGACCGCACGGGGCTGGCCAAGCGCGTCGAGCCGATCCGGGTGGGCGGGCGGTTGAGCCAGGCGATTCCGCAGATCTGACGGCGCGACTAGGCTTAAGTCACCGCTCATCCCCGCCTCCGCGGGGAGGAACCGGCCGCGGTTAGTTTGAACGCGCCTCAAGCGCCCGCAGGCGGCCTTCTTCGGCCTTGAGGTCGCCGGTCAGTTGGGCTTTCAGGGCCGGGTCAGTGGTGGCGGCCAGCAGGGCGCGGGTGTCCTCGACGGCCTGGCGGCGCGCGGCGATCAGGCGCGAGAGTTCGTCGCCCTCGGCAGAGGCCGGAGCGGTCGCGGCGCGTCGGGCGGTGCCCGCCTGTTCTTCCTCGGTGGTCTTCAGCGCCGCTGCTTGCCTCGCGGCGGCGGCGTCGCGCAGGGCGTGCTGGACCGGGTCGCCGCCCTCGAAGTCGCAGGCGGCCAGCAGGGCCGCGCTGCAAACGACGAAGGCGAGAACGCCGGCTCGCATCAGCCCTCGATCCAGTTCGGCATCCAGCCTTCGTGGATTTCGCGCAGGTGGGCGACGGGGATGCGGTAGAGCTCGCCCTTCGGACCCGAGGAGGCGAAGTCCGCGCCCTTGGCCACGCCGACGACCGAGGCGTGCAGACCGGCTTCCTGAGCCTTGGCGATCAGGGCCTCGGCGTCCGAGACCGCGACCAGATAGCGGGCCTGATCCTCGCCGAACAGGAAGGCGTGGGCGTGGGCGGCGCTGGAGGCGTTCAGCTCGATGCCGACGTCCGAGGCCAGGGCGATGTCCGCCGCCGCGCCGACCAGGCCGCCGTCCGACAGGTCGTGAACGACCGTCAGCTCGCCCGCTTCGATCAGGCCGCGCACGAAGTCGCCGGTCTTGCGTTCCAGCTTCAGGTCGACCGGCGGCGGGGCGCCGTCTTCGCGACCCAGAACCTCGCGCAGGTAGATGGACGAGCCCAGTTCGCCATGGGTCTGGCCGATCAGGACCAGGACGTCGCCCTCGGCCATGCCGCCGAAACCAGTGGTCACGTCGTAGTTGGTCAGCAGACCCACCGCGCCGACCGTCGGGGTCGGCGGAATGGCGACGCCGTTGGTCTCGTTATAGAGGCTGACGTTGCCGCTCACGACGGGGAAGTCCAGCTCGCGGCAGGCCTCGGCCATGCCGTCGGTGGCGCGGACGATCTGGCCCATGATCTCGGGGCGCTGCGGGTTGCCGAAGTTCAGGTTGTCGGTGATGGCGATGGGGCGCGAGCCCACGGCGGTCAGGTTGCGCCAGGCCTCGGCCACGGCCTGCTTGCCGCCCTCATAGGGGTCGGCCTGGACATAACGCGGGGTGCAGTCGCTGGTGACGGCCAGGCCCTTGTCCGTGCCGTGGACGCGGACCACGCCGGCGTCGGCGCCGGTCGAGGAGTCCTGCAGGGTGTCGGCCATGACGTGGCGGTCGTACTGTTCCCAGATCCAGCGTTTGGACGCCATGTCGGGGCAGGCGACGACCTTGATCACCGCGTCGTTCCAGCTTTCCGGGGCCGGGACTTCCGCCGGGTCGAGGCGCGGCTGCAGCTCGGGCTGGACCCAGGGACGGTCATACAGCGGCGCGTCGTCGAACAGCGGGGCCAGCGGCACGTCGCAGACCACCTCGCCGTGATGCTTCAGCACCAGATGGCCGGTGTCGGTGGTCTTGCCGATGATGGCGAAGTCCAGGCCCCACTTCTGGAAGATGCGATAGCCGACGTCCTCGAAGCCGGGCTTGAGGACCGCCAGCATCCGCTCCTGGCTTTCCGACAGCATCATCTCATAGGCGGTCATGCCCTCTTCGCGCTGGGGCACCTTGTCGAGGTCCAGCTCGACGCCGACGCCGCCCTTGCCGGCCATCTCGACCGACGAAGAGGTCAGACCCGCCGCGCCCATGTCCTGAATGGCGGCGACGGCGCCCGAGGCCATCAACTCCAGCGTGGCCTCGATCAGCAGCTTCTCGGCGAAGGGATCGCCGACCTGGACGGTGGGGCGCTTCTCTTCCGAATCCTCGGTGAACTCGGTCGAGGACATGGTGGCGCCGTGGATGCCGTCGCGGCCCGTCTTGGAACCGAAATAGACCACGTCATGACCGGCTTCTGGCGCGGCCGAGTAGTAGATCTCGTCGGCGCGGGCGATGCCCACGCACATGGCGTTGACCAGGATGTTGCCGTTGTAGCCCTTGTGGAAGTTGGTCTCGCCCGCGACCGTCGGCACGCCGACGCAGTTGCCGTAGCCGCCGATGCCGGCGACCACGCCCTTGACCAGGCGCTTGGACTTCTCG
>NZ_DASWXW010000103.1:0-2163 GCF_036405315.1 Brevundimonas sp.
GCGGCTTCGCGAGCGGCCTTCTCGGCGACGGCGGCGCGCTCGCGCTCAGCCTGCGCCTGGGTCGCCAGGGCGATGGCGCGGCGACGCGCCTCCTGTTCCTCGACCGACAGGGCGCCGCCGGCGGGACCGCCGCGCGGGGCGTTGGAACGCGGCGCCTGGGGCGCGCCCTGATCGGCGCGCGGGCGCGACACGTCGAAGCCCTGCGGACGCTGATGTCCGGGAACCGCGCCGGCGCGGCGCTTCGTCTCGACGACCACGGTCTTGGATCGGCCGTGGCTGAAGCTCTGCTTCACGGTGCCGGTCGAGACCGATCCCGCCGCGCGCGGCTTCAGGCTCAGCGGAGCGCGCGGCCCCGTTTGAGAAGGCGCGTTGGCAGGGGTCTTGCCGTCTTCGGTCTTGTCGTTTTCGTCGCTCATCCGGTCGCTTTACTCGGGGCGGAGAATTCCGCCGTCGTCTCTTCAAACACCCACAGCCGGGCGTGGTCCCGCTCCCTGATCAGGAAACAGGTCCTCGCCCGCCAAAAGCCTCAGGCTCTCGTTCCGGGGTCTCGCCCCGGCCGTCCTCGGCGCCGTCGCCGGGGCCATCCCGGCGCCAGCTCTCTGGACGCAGAGGCCGAAATCCCGCCAGTCGCTCGACCTCAATGGTCCAACGATCAGCTCGCCCGCCTTTCAGCAGGACGGCGTGTATCGCATTTTCCAGCCCAAGGGCCAAACTCAAATCGTCGGCCGTGAAAGCGCCGCAGATTTTGGGCGCCGGAGACGGGTGTTTCGCCAGGGCCAGAAGCTTGCCGCGACCGTCGGCGGAGCCGTCCGCCGCCTCGATGACCCAAGCCGCCCGCCCGCTGCGAATGGCGGCGGCGCTCTTTTCAAAGCCGGAGATAAGCACGCCTTCGCGCCGGGCAAGACCCAACTGGTCCAGACAGCGCCGAACCAGCAGTTTCTCGACCATGTCGGCCAGGTCCGCCGCCGGCCTCAGCGGCGCCTTGGCCGAGCGGGCGAACAGGTTCTTCTTGATCGCCGTCTCGACCGAGGCGCGGTCGGCGGCGACCCACAGGCCGCGGCCGGGCAGCTTGCGCGCCAGGTCGGGGGCCACCGAGCCGTCCGGCGCCGGCACGAAGCGGATCAGGCGAGTTTCATCGAGAACCTGGCGGGTCACCAGGTCCTGACGGTCTCTATCGATCAGCGCCTCGTTCGGGGTCATGGACGGCTGCGGCTTTCATCAGGCGTCTTGCGACGGCTCGAGGTCTTCGTCGAAGACCTCCGCATCGACATCAACGGCTTCGCCTTCGTATTCGGCGCCCTCTTCGCCGGCTTCGGCGAAGATTTCTTCCTCATACTCGGGCTCGGGTTCCGGCTGCGGCAGTTCCGAGGCGTCGATCCAGCCGGCCGCCACGCGGGCGTGCAGGATCAGCAGCTCAGCGTCTTCCTGCGACAGGTTGAAGCTTTCCAGAACGCCCGGAACCTTCACGCGCTCGCCGTTGCGGATTTCATAGCCGCCGCGGATTTCGTCGGTGGCCAGATCGGCCAGGTCCTCGACCGTCTTCACCCCGCCTTCGCCCAGGGCGACGGCGATGGCGCCGGTCACGCCCGGCACGTCCAGAACCGCGTCCTCGACGCCCAGGGCGACGCGCTTGGCGTCCAGTTCAGCGGCCTTGCGCTCCAGGAATTCGCGGGCGCGGGTCTGCAGTTCTTCGGCGGTGTCCTCGTCGAAGCCTTCGATCTCGGCGACTTCATAGGCTTCGACGAAGGCCAGGTCCTCGACCGTGGCGAAGCCTTCAGTGACCAGCAGCTGAGCGATGGTCTCGTCGACGTCCAGGGCTTCCTGGAACAGGGAGGTCCGCTCGGCGAACTCCTTCTGGCGACGCTCGCTATCCTGCGACTCGGTGATGATGTCGATCTGCCAACCGGTCAGCTGCGAGGCCAGACGGACGTTCTGGCCACGGCGGCCGATGGCCAGCGACAGCTGCTCGTCGGGCACCACGACCTCGACGCGGTCGGCTTCCTCGTCCAGCACCACCTTGGCCACTTCGGCCGGGGCCAGGGCGTTGACGATGAAGGTGGGCTCGTCGTCGTTCCACTGGATGATGTCGATCTTTTCGCCCTGCAGTTCGGCGACGACCGCCTGAACGCGCGAGCCGCGCATGCCGACGCAGGCGCCGACCGG
>NZ_DASWXW010000104.1:0-24217 GCF_036405315.1 Brevundimonas sp.
CATCGGCAAGCCGGGCCGCGGTCCCGAGGCCGCCCTGGCCGACGACTACGCCCGGCGGGCGACCCTGGCGGGTCGGCCGCTGGGGCTGGGGCCGTTGGAGCTTGTGGATCTCGAACCCCGCAAATCGGGCAAGCTTCCCGAGGGCGAGCTGATCCTGGCCGCCGCCGAGGGGGCGCACCTGATCGCCTGCGACGAGCGTGGCAAGACCTACTCTTCCCGCGCCTTCGCCGACCACGTGGCCACCCTGCGCGATCAGGGCGAGCGGCGGCTGGTCTTCGCCATCGGCGGGGCGGATGGTCTGGACGAGAGCGTGCGCCGCGCCGCCCGCTCGACCCTGGCCTTCGGGCCGCAGACCTGGCCTCACGCCCTCGCCCGCGCCATGCTGGCCGAGCAGATCTATCGCGCCGTGACCATCCTGTCCGGCTCGCCCTATCACCGCGACTGATGCGCCGGGAGGCGGGGCTTTTGCTGCTGGCGACGGGGCTGGCGCTGATGCTGGCGGGTCCGGCGTCCAGCCAGCGCGCCGCCGCGCTCAATCCTGAACTGACCCGACTGCAGGCCGAATACCGCGACGAGACCGCGCGCGCCCGACGCCTGCGCGCCGAGGCCGCCGCCGCCGGGGACGAGGTGGTCGAACTGGATCGTCAACTGGCTGCCCTGCGATTGGCCGAGGCCGAGGACGACGTGCAACTGGAATCCCAGCGCGCCCGCCTCAAGGAACTGGGCGACCGGGAGGCCGCCCTGGTCGGCGCCCTGTCGCGCGAGCGGGCCGGGCAGGGGCGTCTGCTCTCGGCCCTGCAGATGATGAGCCGCAAGCCGCCGCCGCCGCTGCTGGTGCCGGCGGACAAGGCGGTGGACACGGTGCGCGCCTCCATCCTGATCCGGGCCATGACGCCTGAGCTTCAGGCGCGGGCGAAAACCCTGGTCGAGCGTCAGGCCGAGGTCATCCGCATCCGCCGTCTGGCCGCCCTGTCCAGCGAACGCCTGTTCACCGTAGAGAGCGCCCAGGGCGACCGCCGCGCCGAGATCGAAAGCCTGTCCGCCCGCAAGACGGCCCTGCGCGCCGTGCTGCGGGCCGAGGCCGCCCGCGCCGAGCGCGCCACCCGGTCGCTGGAGGCCCGCATCCGCGAACTGGGCGGCCAGACCCCGATCATCGCCGAGGCGGCCGTCGAGGCCCCCGCCGCCCGTCTGCCCGCCGGGCGCAGCCGCCTGACCGCCCCGGTCCAGGGCGCGCCGTCACAGCGTTTCGGCGGCGGCTCCAGCGGCTGGCGCTGGCGCTCAAGCCACGAGGTCATCGCCGCCCCCGCCGCCGCCCGCGTGGCCTACGCCGGGCCGCTGAAGGAATGGGGCGAGGTGGTCATTCTGGATCTCGGACCCGGCTGGCGCGTCGTCGTGGCGGGGCTGGACCAGCTGTCGGTGGACACCGGCCAGCGCGTCGCCGACGGCCAGGCTCTGGGCCGCACGGGCGAGGACGGCGAGGCCTATTTCGAGCTGCGCCGCGACGAGCGCCCCATCGACCCCGCGCCCTGGCTGCAATAGGGCTGTCATAGGCCGCGTCTCCGCGCGAAAGTCCTTTCAAATCCGCGTCGAGGCTGATTGTATCGGCTGATCTGACGCTGGCGTGTGAACGCCTGCGCCTCCCTGGAAGACCGGAGCCCGCGCGGGTCCGATGGAAAGACACCGAATGCGTAAGCTGCTTCTCATCGGTTGCGCCGCCCTGGCCCTGGGCGGATCGGCGGCGGCCGTCGCCAGCCAGACCCCGCGCAACGAGACCTTCCGCATGTTGCAGATGTTCGGCGACGTGCTGGGCATCGTCGAACAGGCCTATGTGGTGCCGGTCGACAACAAGAAGCTGATCGAGGCGGCGCTGTCGGGCATGATGACGGCGCTGGATCCGCACTCCAACTATCTGCCGCCCAAGGGTTTCAGCGACCTGCGCGAACGCACCACGGGCGAATACTCCGGCGTCGGGCTGACCATCACCGCCGAGGGCGGGCTGGTGAAGGTCATCTCGCCGATGGACGACAGCCCCGCGGGCCGCGCGGGGGTTCAGGCGGGCGACGTCATTAGCGCCATCGACGGCCAGAACGCCGCCGGCCTGACCGTGTCCGAAGTGTCCGAGAAGCTGCGCGGCCCCATCGGCGCCAGCGTCACCGTCACCTTCCTGCGCGACGGGGAGGAGCCGCGCGAAGTGGTCCTGACACGCGAGGTCATCAAGGTCGAATCCGTCACCGGCCGTCTGGAAGGCGACTTCGGCTACCTGCGCATCTCGACCTTCAACGAGAACACCGGCCGCGAGCTGACCGAGACCATCGAGCGCCTGAAGCGCGAGAAGCCGGGCATCAAGGGTTATGTGCTGGATCTGCGCAACAACGGCGGGGGTCTGCTGACCGCCGCCATCGACGTCTCCGACGCCTTCCTGGAGCGCGGCGAGATCGTCAGCCAGCGCGGGCGCAAGCCGGACGACATCGAACGCTACGCCGCCAAGCCGGGCGACCTGAGCGGCGGGCTGCCGGTCGTCGTCCTGATCAACTACGGCTCGGCCTCGGCCTCGGAAATCGTCGCCGGCGCCCTGAAGGATCAGGAGCGGGCCACGGTCGTGGGTCTGACCAGCTTCGGCAAGGGCTCGGTGCAGACGGTCATCCCCCTGCGCGGCGGCGCCGACGGCGCCCTGTCGATCACCACGGCGCGCTACTACACGCCGTCGGGCCGCTCGATCCAGAAGATCGGGATCGAGCCGGATCTGGAGGTGGCGCGTTCCGAGGCCGAGGCGCGCATCGTCTCGCGCTCCAGCTTCATCTATTCCGAGGCCGCCTACGCCACGGCCCTGGACGCCTCCATCGGCGCCGAGCGCAAGGGGCCGCACACTCCGCACGAGGCGCCGGGCGCGGACTTCGACAAGACCAAGGACTATCAGCTGCAGCGCGCCCTGGACGTGCTGCGCGCGGGCGGCGACCTGACCAGGCTGGCCGCGGCCCCCGCCAATGTCGTCATCACCGATCCGAACGCCAAGCCGATCGAGACCGCCGAGGCGGACACGGGCGCGCTGTCCGACCGCCCGACGCGTGGTCCCGAAATCACGCCGGGCAATGAGCCGAAGAAGGACTGACCGTTCTTCGCCAACGTGGTGAACGCTGCGTTAGGGTTTCTTAACCGGCGCTGGGGATAAGTGAGGATTGAGGGGAGCCGCGCCGTGCGGTTCTCCAGTCCCGCCCCTGTCGTTCGAGCGCCGCCCTGTCCATGTTCGCCAAGCGCCAGTCCGCTCTCGCCGCCGCCGCCGGCGCGCCGCCGGAAGCCCGGCCGCGCCTGAGCCTCGACGCCGTCATGGCGACGCTGAAGAAGCCGCCGGTCGCCGTGGGCGCGGCGGGCGTCTTCGTCTTGGCCGCCGGGGCCCTGTTCGTCGCCGTCCTGGGGGATCCGCGCGCGGGGGCGCCCTCGGCACGGGTGGCGCTGCAACGTCCGGCCGCCGCCGTCGATCCCGCGCCGACCGGCGCCGACGCCTTCGGCATGAGCGGGCTGGATCTCTATCAGGACCTGGCCGGCGTCGATCCGGCCCTGCTGGACCCCAGCGGCGCGGCCGGAAACGAGGCCCTGATCACCCTGCCGGACGGCGCCAGCGTGGCCGGCGGCTCGGCCGTTTCCGCCCCGGTGCGCGCGCCCTCCAACCCCCTGCCCAAGGCCCCGATCGCCGGCCTGTTCCAGCCCGGCCCCAACGGCCCCCTGCCGCGCATCGCGCCCGACGGTCGTGTCCCTGCCCAGGCCTACGCCCGCCCCTTCCGCTCGAACGGCAAGCCCATGGTGTCGCTGGTCGTCGGCGGGCTGGGTCTGAACGCCGTCACCACCCGCGCCGCCATCGAACGCCTGCCCGCCGAGGTGACGCTCAGCTTCGTCCCCTACGCCGAGGGCCTGCAGGCCTGGATCGACCTGGCTCGCGCCCAGGGCCACGAGGTGATGATCGAACTGCCGATGGAGCCGACCGGCTATCCCGATAACGACCCCGGCCCCTACACCCTGCTGTCCAGCGGCGGCGCCGACGACGTTGAGGCCAAGCTGGACTGGCTGCTGGGCCGCGCCACCGGCTATTTCGGCGTGACCAATTATCTGGGCGACCGCTTCGCGACCTCGGACGAGGGCATGGGCGCCATGCTGGGCGTGCTGCGTCAGCGCGGCGTGGCCTTCCTCGACGACGGCTCCATGCGCCGCAAGCCCGGCGCCTTCGCCCGCGCCAGCGCCGACCGCGTCATCGACGAGACCCAGAACCCCGCCGCCATCATGGGCCAGCTCAACGCCCTGGAAGCCGCCGCCAAGACGCGCGGCGCGGCGCTCGGAACCGGCTTCTCCTACCCCGTCACCGTCGAAGCCGCCGCCCGCTGGTCGGCCGGGCTCGAAGCGCGCGGCCTGCAACTGGCCCCGGCCTCGGCCATGACGCGCCGCCCGGGGCGGTAGAAGCGCCGCCTTGAGGCTGGGCTAGACCCTCAGCCCGTAGAAGATCCATGCGGTCATCATCAGGTTGAACGCGGCGTGGGCGGCGACGGCCCCCAGGACCGAGCCGCTCGCGCGCCTCGCCCAGGTGAAGGCCAGGGCGGTCGCGAACATGCCGCACAGCCACCACAGGGCCGGCAGCGGAAGCAGCACCCAGCCCGCGCCACGCCACACCAGCCCGAAATGGGCCAGATGGACGACCGCGAAGGCGGCGGCGTCGACGCAGGCGGCGCGATTTTCTCCCAGACGGGCGACAAACGATTCATGGATCAGGCCGCGGTAGAACAACTCCTCGCCGATCGGACTGAAGCTCATGCCGATCAGGGCGAAGACGGCGAACATGATCAGCCGCAGCGTGCCGCCCATCTGGTCCGGCAGGGCGGCATAGGTGCCCGCGACATAGACGAAGGCGTTGTCGTCGCCGGAGCCGAAGAACAGACCGGCGGTGGCGATCAGGACGACGCAGCAGCCCGCGCCCAGAAGCACCCCCAGCCCCGCTCCCGCGAGACGCGGGCGCCAGTTCAGGCCGATCCGCGCCCGTCCCGATCGGGTCAGCAGGACCAGCGGCGTCAACGCCATGACGACGAAGAAGACCGACACGAGGCCATAGTCGCCGGTGACGTTCGCCAGCATGACGAGGGCGAAGCGCGACACGCTGAACAGGGCCAGAAGGATCAACCCGGTTCGAATATCGAACGCCAGCCATCCCTGAAAGGGCCGCCGGAAATCCGTCGCAGGCAAGTCGAGCTTGGAATTCATGGCCACGCTTTGCCGTTGAGCAAGGCTGCGCGCCAATGAAATCGCGGTAATCCGACGCGGGCGACGCTTGGCCTCAGCCCCGCGCTTCGACCCTCAGCGGCATGGGCTTGAGGTCCAGCAGGGCGAACAGCCGGGCGTCGTCGTCCTCTTCCGGGTTGGGCGTGGTCAGGAGCTTGCCGCCGACGAAGATGGAGTTGGCGCCGGCCATAAAGCACAGGGCCTGCATTTCCGGCGTCATGCCTTCGCGCCCCGCCGACAGGCGAACCATCGACTTGGGGCAGACCAGACGCGCGACGGCCACGGTGCGGACGAACTCGATCGGGTCGATCTCGCCCTCCTTCAGCACCCGCTCGCCCAGGGGCGTCCCGCCGACGGGGACCAGGGCGTTGACCGGCAGGCTGTCGGGGTGGACGGGCAGGGTGGCCAGGGCGTGCAGCAGGCCGGCGCGGTCGCGGCGCTTCTCGCCCATGCCGACGATGCCGCCGCAGCAGGTGCTCATGCCCGCGTCGCGGACGTGCTGCAGGGTCTCCAGCCGGTCCTGATAGGAGCGGGTCGTCACCACCTCGGCGTAATACTCAGGCCCGGTGTCGAGGTTGTGGTTGTAGTAGTCCAGGCCCGCGTCCTTGAGCTGTTTGGCCTGGTCGGCGTTCAGCATCCCCAGGGTGGCGCAGGTCTCCAGACCCAGGGCCTTCACGCCCGAGATCATGGCCGCCAGCTTGGGCGTGTCGCGGTCCTTCAGCTCGCGCCAGGCGGCGCCCATGCAGAAGCGGCTGGCCCCGCCCGCCTTGGCCGCCATGGCCTCGGCGATGACGGCGCTCGGCTCCATCAGCTTCTCGGCCTTGAGCCCGGTCTTGAAGCTGGCCGACTGCGAGCAGTAGCCGCAGTTCTCGGCGCAGCCGCCGGTCTTGACCGACAGCAGCTGCGACTTCTGCACCTCGCTGGGGTCGAAGGTGGCGCGGTGCACGCTTGCGGCCTCGAACACCAGCTCCATGAAGGGGCGGGCGAACAGGGCCTCGACCTCCTCCAGCGTCCAGTCGTGCCGGGGGATCGAGAGATCGCGGGCGGGTCGGATCGATGCGTCGTCAGCCATGGGACGACGGCTTAACCGCGCGCGGCGGCGCGGCCAAGCCGGAACTGACGCGCCGCCGTTCTCTCGCTCAGCGTTCGTCCTTGTAGATGCGGCCGTCGCGCATGACGAAGGCTACGGTTTTCAGCGTGGTCACGTCGCTCAGCGGATCGCCCGCCACGGCGATGACGTCGGCCCGCTTGCCCGGCTCCAGCACGCCGACTTCCTCGGACAGGCCCAGCAGGTCGGCGGCGTTGACGGTGGCGGCCTCGATGGCGGTCGCCGGGGTCATGCCGTTCCTGACCATCAGCTCGAACTCGTCGGCGTTGCGGCCGTGCTTGGACACGCCTGCGTCGGTGCCGAAGGCGATGCGCACTCCGGCAGGCACGGCGCGCTGCAGCGACTGGCCGGTGATCTGGATGCGCCAGCGGATCTTGGGCAGGACCTCGGGCGGATAGGCCTCGGGGTCGGCGGCCAGCCGCTCGGTGTAGCCGTTCACCACCGACAGGGTCGGCACGTAATAGGCGCGGGTGCGGCGCAGCAGTTGCAGGGTCTCGTCGTCGAAAATGGTGCCGTGCTCGATCGAGTCGGCGCCCATGCGCAGAGCCAGGTTGATGCCCTCGACGCCGTGGGCGTGGACCGCGACCTTCTTGCCGTAGAGGTGGGCCGTGTCGATCAGGGCCTTGGCCTCGTCCTCGAACATCTGGGCGCCCAGGCCGGCGCCGATGCGGCTGTTGACCCCGCCGGTGGTGGCGATCTTGATGACGTCCGCGCCGCGTCCGACCTGCAGCCGCACGGCTTCGCGGCAGCCGTCCACTCCGTCGCAGACATTGTCGTGAGCCACGTGCTCGCGCAGGTCGTCGTTGAAGCCGAGCCGCCCGTCCATATGGCCCGAGGTGGTCGAGATGCTGTTCCCGGCGTCGATGATGCGCGGTCCGGGCAGGCGGTGCGCCGCCGTCTCCTGGCGCAGGGCCAGGGTGACGCCGCCGCTGTCGCCCAGGTTACGGACGGTGGTGAAACCGGCCATCAGGGTCTTTCGCGCATTCATGGCGGCGCTGTAGGCGTGGACCGGCAGACTGTCGGTGACGCCGGACAGGAAGCCCGCCTGACCGGCCACGTCCGACACCAGGTGCACATGGCTGTCGATCAGGCCGGGAAGGACGAAGCGGTCGCGCTGATCGACCACGGTCGCGCCGGGATAGCTTGAGGCGTTGACGAAGCCGTCGCGGACCTCGACCACCTTCCCGTCGCGCACCACCAGGGTCGAGGGCCCGCGCGGCGCCCGGCCGGGATGGTCCAGCAGCCGACCGGCCTGGATCAGGGTCACGGCGCCTGGTGCAAGCATGGGCGCGGGCGCGGCGGCCTGTGCTGCGGCTTGCGCGGCCGCGGGCAGGGCCGCCGCCAGGGCTGCGGTAAGCGCCAGGGCGCAGACGGCGCCGGTCAGCATGGTCTTCATGGTCGAAACTCCCCCTCGAACTCGGGGGGAGTTAAGCCGTGTCCGGCGCCGGGCGCCAGTCCGTAAACGCCGCCGTTCAGCTCACCGCGCGCAGGTGCGGGGCGGCGCCGCCGCGATCCAGGCGGAAGCGAGCCACCTGCTGGTTCAGGCTGACCGCCTCGTTGGCCAGCTGGCGGGCGGCGGCGGTGGCTTCTTCGGTCATGGCCGCGTTCTGCTGGGTGATGTCGTCCATCTCGCCCATGGTGCGGCGGACGCGGGCCAACCCTTCCGCCTGTTCCTGGGCCGAGCCGGCGATGCCGCCGGCCAGGCCGTCGATGGCCACCACGCGACCGCCGATCCGCTCCAGCGCCTCGCCGGTGCGTTCGACCAGATCGACGCCGCGCGCCACCTGGGCCGAGGAGGTCGAGATCAGGCTGCGGATCTCGCCCGAGGCTTCGGACGAGCGTTGCGCCAGGGCGCGGACTTCCTGGGCCACCACGGCGAAGCCGCGGCCGGCGTCGCCGGCGCGGGCGGCTTCGACCCCGGCGTTCAGGGCCAGCAGGTTGGTCTGGAAGGCGATCTCGTCGATCAGGCTGGTGAAGCGGGCGATGCCGGTCGAGGACTCGGCGATGGCGTGGATGGCGGAAACCGCCTCGCCGACCACCTGGCTGCTTGCCTCGACGTCGACGCGGGCCGCGGCCAGGGCCTCGGCGGTCTGGCGGGCGTTGTCGGCGGTCGAGGCCACGGCGCGGGCGATGGCGTCGGCCTCGTTGACCGTGCGCTCCAGGTTGGCGGCCTGACGCTCGGTGCGGCTGGCCAGGTCTTCCGAGGCGGTGGCCAGCTGGTTCGAGCCGGCGCTCAGGCTTTCGACGCTGTCGGCCACGGCGCGCACGGCGGTGCGCAGGGCGCGGGTGGCGGCGTGGAAGTCGTTCTGCAGGCTGCGGTACTGCTCGGGGAAGACGCCCGGAATGGTGGTCGACAGGTCGTTCTCGGCCAGGTCGTGCAGGGCGGCGCCCAGGGCGCGGACGACCTCGGTCTGACGCGCCTCGGCCTCGTCGTGGGCGGCCTGGACCTTGTCGCGCTGCTCCTGCAGCACGTCGAGGTAGATGGAGATGGCCAGGTCCATGTCCAGCATGACGCGCTGGGTCAGCTCGGCGATGGCCTCGGCGGTGACGCGGTCATGCTCGCGCTTGTTGGCCCAGAATTTCCGGGGGCGTTCGGCGATGGTCCGGGTCAGATGGGCCAGGATGACGCTGTAGCCGCCGATGTACCAGCGCGGCTCCAGCCCGATGCGGGCGTGGACGTGGCCGATGGTGCGCACGGACTTGGCGTAGTCCTCGTCGGCGCGACCGTCGATGATGGCGTCCCAGTGGCGCTCCTGCGCCTTGCTGGCGGCGCTGATATGGGTCTCGTCGCGGAAGAAGCGGCGGGTGGTCGGCTCGGCGCGAACCCGGTCATAGAAGGCGGCCAGGGCGACGGGGGTCGCCTGACGCAGCAAGGGTCCCATGGCGCGGTAGCCGGCGGACGCCGGCCCCAGGCTCATGAATTTCATGCGATGTTCGATGTCTTCGCCCGCCATGTTCGAGTTTTCTTCTACGCAACGCCGACGCAGGGGAGCGCGTCTGCTTATCCCTTTGAACCTTAGGGGTATTGCGCTCCTTAAAAGCGGTCTGCGTAGAATCCCGTAGGCGGCGCGAGCGGCGCGGATCGAGCCGTCATATAAAGCTATCCTTATGGGTTGATTGCCCCGCTCGGCCGGGCGCGCTATAGCGGCGCCTTGAAAATCCCCGCCGCGAGAACTCCTGCATGACCGACTATATCGTTCGCGACATTTCCCTGGCCGATTTCGGCAACAAGGAAATCGCCATCGCCGAAACCGAAATGCCGGGCCTGATGGCGCTGCGCGAGGAATACGGCGCGGCCCAGCCGCTGAAGGGCGCCCGCATCGCCGGCAGCCTGCACATGACCATCCAGACGGCCGTTCTGATCCAGACGCTGGAAGCCCTGGGCGCCGAAGTGCGCTGGGCCTCGTGCAACATCTTCTCGACCCAGGACCATGCCGCCGCCGCCATCGCCGCCGCCGGCACCCCGGTCTTCGCCACCAAGGGCGAGACCCTGGTCGAGTACTGGGACTACGCCCACAAGATCTTCGAATGGGCCGACGGCGGTTATCCGAACCTGATCCTCGACGACGGCGGCGACGCCACCCTGCTGTGCGTGCTCGGCCCGAAGGCCGAGAAGGACATCTCGGTCCTGTCGAACCCGCAGAACGAGGAGGAAGAAGCCCTCTTCTCCGTCATGAAGCGCTACATCGCCGAGAAGCCCGGCTTCTACTCGGCCATCCGCGACGCCATCGGCGGCGTGTCGGAAGAGACCACCACGGGCGTTCACCGCCTGTATCAGATGGCCGAGCGCGGCGAGCTGCCCTTCCCCGCCATCAACGTCAACGACAGCGTCACCAAGTCCAAGTTCGACAACCTGTACGGCTGCCGTGAGAGCCTGGTCGACGCCATCCGTCGCGGCACCGACGTCATGCTGTCGGGCAAGGTCGCCGTGGTCTGCGGCTACGGCGACGTGGGCAAGGGTTCGGCCGCTTCGCTGCGCAACGGCGGCGCCCGCGTCATCGTCACCGAGATCGACCCCATCTGCGCTCTGCAGGCCGCGATGGAAGGCTATGAGGTCCAGACCCTGGACGACGTCGCCGACCGCGCCGACATCTATGTGACGACGACCGGCAACAAGGACGTCATCACCGTCGACCACATGCGCCGGATGAAGAACAACGCCATCGTCTGCAACATCGGCCACTTCGACTCGGAAATTCAGGTCGCGGGCCTGAAGAACTTCAAGTGGGACAAGATCAAGGATCAGGTCCACCACGTGGAGTTCCCGGACGGCAAGAAGATCATCCTGCTGTCGGAAGGCCGCCTGGTGAACCTGGGCAACGCCACGGGCCACCCGTCCTTCGTGATGTCGGCCTCGTTCACCAACCAGACCCTGGCCCAGATCGAGCTGTGGACCAATGTCTCGGCCTACGAGAACAAGGTCTACACCCTGCCCAAGCACCTGGACGAGAAGGTCGCCTTCCTCCACCTGGCCAAGCTGGGCGCCAAGCTGACCCAGCTGACCAAGGCCCAGGCCGACTACATCTCGGTGCCGGTCGAAGGCCCCTTCAAGCCGGAGCACTACCGCTACTAAGACCTGTCCAGGGCCTGAATGCAGAAACCCCGCGCCGGCGACGGCGCGGGGTTTTTCTTTGCGGGCAGGCTGGCCTCAGGCCGCGTCGCGGGGGTCGTAGGCGTCGGTTTCGCGGCCCATCAGGCCGGTTTCGAAGTCCATGAAGATGTCGATCAGCTCATCGACCCCGACCGGCGGCGCCTTGGGGCCGAAGCGGAAGCGCCAGAAGCTGACGATGTGCTGCACCGCGCCCAACTGGTCGCCCAGCCGCGCGAACAGGGTCGGCGCTTCCAGCAGGAAGTCGCGGAAGGCGATGGGATTGCCCTCGCGGGTCAGCCCCGCATAGGCGTCGTCGTAATAGCGCAGGGTGCGGCTGACGTCCTCGCAGGTCTTCATGATCCGGCCGCGCAGGACGCCGCGCCCGCGCTCGATGTATTCCTTGGCGGCGCGGTCGCTGGGACCGACCGGCTTGACCGCGCCCACCTCGTCGGCGACGTCGACGATGTCGTTCATCAGGCTGGCCAGCGACCACTTGTAGTAGAGGAAGCCCTTCCAGCAGAAGACGCCCTCCTGATACTGCTCCGGCTCCAGTCGCAGGGTGGCGCGCAGGGCCTCCAGCCGGTCGCCGGGCGCGTTGGACAGGATCTTCGACGCCATGCGCGCGGTCGAGCCGACCGCCGCCACCCCGCCGCCCATGCTGAGCGTCACCAGAGGCTCGATCTCGCTCTGGACGAAGGCCAGCATCCGCTCCAGGTCGGCCTCGCTGAGCGCGAAATAGCAGGGGGCCGCATCGACCTCGCCGCGCCGCAGCTGCTCGCGCAGCAGGAAGGGGTCCAGCGACGGCAGCTGGTCCATCAGCCGCAGGGTCCGCAGGTCGGGGTGGTCGGGGGCGATGCCGAAGGCTTCCTGCATGGCCCGCTCGAAACCGATCTGGTTGACGAAGACGAAGCGGCCGCCGGTCTTCAGGTCGGTGCTGTCGATGGGCACGACGATCTTGGTCGCCACCTGACGGCGGCCGGGAAAGGCGTCAGTCTCGTTGCGGCGCAGCCGGTGCTTGATGATCAGGCAGGTGTTCAGCGCCGGGGTGCGGAACATGGGGCGCTCGGCCCAGTCGTCGGTCTCGCCGTGCTCGTCATAGACCTTGAGCAGGTTCAGCACCCGCGCCGTCGAGGCGGTGCGGCGCAGATGCTCGAGGTTTCGAATGGCGCGATCAGTCATGGCGCCCAGACTGCCAGTCAAAGATGACTAACGGCTTAGCTGGCAAAGAAAGAGGGCCGCCTGGCAAGAGGCGGCCCTGAGTTGGGGAGGAAACGAAGAAGGAAAAGCGGATCAGAAGGTGGTCGTCACCGACACCCACAGACGACGCGGCTCCTGGTTGTTGGCGTACTCCGGCGCATAGGCGACCGGCGCGCCATAGGGTTTCAAGCTGACGAAGTCCTTGTTGAACAGGTTGTAGACGGCGGCGTGGATGGTGACGCGTTCGCTCACGTCGTAGGATCCGCCCAGGTGGAACAGCTCATAGGCCTTGTAGTCGCCCCAGGCGTCGCGGGCCGCGCCCAGGCCGCGGAAACGCTCCGAGCGATACTCGCCGCGCAGCCACAGATTCATCCTGTCCGTGGCGTTCCAGCGCAGGCTGGCGTTGACCATGTGCTCGGGCGTGTCGGTCAGGGGCAGGCCCTCGGCCGCGCCCGACTTCTGCTCGCTGTCGGTGTAGGTGTAGTTGCCCGACAGGGTCCAGTCGGGGGCGAAGCGCCAGCGCGCCGCCGCCTCGAGCCCGCGCGTGACGGCCTCATCCACGTTCACCTGCTGGCCGAAGGTCGCGTAGGCGGCCCAGTAGCCGACGTCGGTGCAGCCGGTCTTGTTGTAGGTCCCGGCGTCGTATTGCGCCCGCGTCAGGCCGAAGGTGCAGTTCACGACCGGGGTTCCGGCCGCGATCTTGTCCTGGAACACGTTGTTGAAGACGGTGACATTGGCGCGGAAGGTCGAGCCGTTGTCGTAGAAGACCGCGATCTCGCTCGAGGTCGAGGTCTCGGGTTTCAGGCCCGGCGAGCCCAGCAGAGGCAGGCGACCCTGAGCGCCGAAGCCGTTGATGCCCTCGGCCAGCTGCTCCAGGCGCGGGGTCTTGAAGCCCTGGCTGACGCCGCCCTTGAGGGTCCACTGGTCGTTGGCGTTCCACACCAGATAGGCGCGCGGGCTGAAGTGCGAGCCGAATTTGGAATGGTCGTCGTGGCGTGCGCCCAGCGTCAGGGCGAGGCTGTCGGTGAAGCGCCACTCGTCCTCGGCGAACAGGGCCCACTGGGTGTGCTCGAAGGTCGTCGGGGCCACGCCGTCGACCATCTGGGCGTCCCAATACTGGCCGCCGACGGTGAAGCTGTGGTTGCGCCACTGCGAGAACAGCTTGGTGTCGAAGATGGTGTTGTCCGACTCCAGGGCGCGCACGCCGCCGGCGCCGGCGACGCCGTTGGGGATGATGCGGCCGATGGTTTCGGTCTTGCCGTAGGACAGGTTGGATTCCAGCACGCCGAACGGCAGGCGCCAGTTGTGGGCCAGGGCGACCTGGTCGCGGTTGAACTCCAGGGCGTCGCCATAGCCGCCGGCGGTGGTGTTGGTGCCCATCTGGCCCTTGGCGTTGTCGTACCACTGACGCGAGACGTCGACGTCCAGCCACAGGTCGTGGTCGGCGTGCGGCGTCAGGGTCAGCCGGCCGCCCAGAGTCCAGATCTCATTCTCGGTCGAGCTGCGGCCGAAGCCGGTGACGGGGGTCTCGACGCCGCCGACGTTTTCGAACGTCAGGCTGGATTGTTCGCGCGTCGAATAGGAGCCGCGCACCGCCAGACCCATCAGGTCCTTCACCAGCGGGCCGTTGGCGTAGAAGTCCCCGCCCCAGAGGTCGCCGAACTCGTCGTCGCCCTGCAGGGTGTAGTTGGCCGAGGCCGAGCCGCCCCAGACGTCGCCGACCTTGCGGGTGATGATGTTGACCACCCCGCCCATGGCGTCGGACCCATAAAGGGTCGAGACGGGGCCGCGCACGATCTCGATGCGCTCGATGGCCGAGACCGGCGGCATGAAGCTGCTGGAGGTCTCGCCGAAGCCGTTGGGCGTCACGCTGCCGGCGGTGTTCTGGCGGCGGCCGTCGATCAGGATCAGGGTGTAGTCCGAGCCCATGCCGCGGATGTTGATGGTCTGACCGCCGGTTTTGCCGACCGCCGCGCCGACATCGACGCCCTCGATATGGGTCAGGATCTCGGCGATGGACACAGCGCGCATCTCCTCGATGTCCTGGCGCGGCACGACGCTGATCGAGGCCGGGGCCTGGGTGATGCGCTGTTCGAAGCCCGAGGCGGTGACGACGACGTCGGCGACCTGGGTCGTCGTCCGGCCCTGCTCGTCGTCCACCTCCTCGGCCGTCGCGGCCTGACCCGTGGCGAGAACGGCCAGGGCGGAGGCGGCCAGAAGGGTCGAGCGGCGAGAGACGGTGAAGGAAGACATGAACAGTCCCGGTTGATTTGCGAGCGCCTCTCAACAGCAAGGGCGGCGACGTGACAACCGGGGTGTGCGAATAGGTCGCAATTGCGAGTTGATGCGACGGTGCTGGCGCGACCGGAGCGGCGAGCCTAGAAGGCGGTCATGGAAATCTTCGACATCCTGATCCTGATCGCCATCGCGGCCGTGGCCATCACCCTCGGCTTCGGGGTCTACACCCTGTATCGCGGCGGCGACTTCGCCCGTTCCAACTCGAACAAGCTGATGCGGTTGCGCATCATCCTGCAGGCGACGGCGGTCCTGTTGCTGATCGGCGGGATGTGGTGGAAAGCCACGCACGGCGGTTGAGCCGAAGAGGGGGGCTGAAGTCATGGTCACGCTGAACAAGATCTACACCCGCACCGGCGACGGCGGTCAGACCCGACTGGCTTCGGGCGCGCCTGTGTCCAAGACCGATCTGCGGGTCGAGGCTTACGGCGCGGTGGACGAACTGAACGCCGTCATCGGCCTGGCTCGCCTCAACAGCGGCCAGAACGACCGCATCGACGCCATGCTGGGCCGCATCCAGAACGAGCTGTTCGACCTCGGCGCCGACCTGGCCACCCCGCTGGAGCCGGCCCCGAAATGGGAGGCGCTGCGCATTGTCGCCTCGCAGGTCGCGCGCATCGAAACCGAAATCGACTGGATGAACGAGAGCCTGAAGCCGCTCGACAGCTTCATCCTGTCCGGCGGTTCGCCCCTGTCGGCCCACCTGCATCTGGCCCGGACCGTCTGCCGACGGGCCGAGCGCGACGCCATCCGTCTGATGGAATCGGGCGAGCAGGTGAACCTTGAGGCGGTCCGCTACCTGAACCGCCTGTCCGACCACCTGTTCGTCGCCGCCCGCCGCGCCAACGCCAACGGCGCCGCCGACATCCTGTGGAAGCCCGGCGCGACGCGCTGACCGCCCTCAAGCAGCGCGCAGCGCGTTAGGGCGAAAAACCCCTATTGCTGCAGGGCCGCGACCCGCTTGCGTTCCGCCTCGGTCGCGGCGGCGCGAGCGCGCTTCTCGGCGTTCAACTGATCCTCGATGACGACCAGCTCCTTGTTCTTTTCGGCCGAGGCCTGGGCGCGGGTGACGCCGATGGGGCGGCCGGTGATCTCGGCGATTGAGATCGGCTGGGCGCAGATGCGGCTTTCGATGTCGTACCATTTGCCCTGGGCCTCGCAGCGTTCGCCCGGCTCCATCCAGTAACGCTGGAACACGAAGATGCCCGCGACCATCAGGCCGAAGATGCTGAAGAACAGGACGCTGAGGCGGCGGATCGTCAGAAAGCGTTTCATGCAGGTCTCATAGATGAAAAATGCGCCCGCGACAGGGCCGCAGTTCACGTAGCGTTACGTTGACAGGCCGGTTTCCCCGGTCCAATCCCTCGAGCCATATTTCGATGACCAAGTGGATAGGCTCATGAAGGTACTCGTCCCGGTGAAACGGGTGATCGACTCCAACGTCAAGGCCCGCGTCAAGGCGGACCAGACCGGCGTCGACCTGGCCAACGTCAAGATGAGCATGAACCCCTTCGACGAGATCGCCGTCGAAGAGGCCGTGCGCCTGAAGGAAGGCAAGGACCACCATGCCGCAGGCACGGCGACGGAAATCGTCGTCGTCTCCATCGGCGTGACCCAGGCCCAGGAAACCCTGCGTACGGCCCTGGCGATGGGCGCCGACCGCGGCGTCCTGATCCAGTCCGACGCCGACCTGGAGCCGCTGGCCGTCGCCAAGCTGCTGAAGGCGGTCGTGGACGAAGAGAAGCCGGATCTGGTCCTGCTGGGCAAGCAGTCGATCGACGGCGACAATAACGCGGTCGGTCAGATGCTGGCCGCCCTGCTGGACTGGCCGCAAGCCACCTTCGCCGGCAAGCTGGCGATCGAAGACGGCAAGGCCGTGGTGACGCGTGAAGTCGACGGCGGTCTGCAGACCGTCTCGGCGGCCCTGCCCGCCGTGGTCTCGGTCGACCTGCGCCTGAACACCCCGCGCTACGCCTCGCTGCCCAACATCATGAAGGCCAAGAAGAAGGAGATCGCGGTCAAGGCGGTCGCCGACTACGGCGTCGATGTCGCGGATCGTCTCAAGGTCCTGAAGGTGACGGAGCCGCCGAAGCGTTCGGCGGGCGTCAAGGTCGCCGACGCGGCCGAACTGGTTTCCAAGCTCAAGTCCGCGGGGGTCCTGTAAATGGCCGTTCTCGTCATCGCCGACCACGACGGCTCGGCTGTTCGCGACACCACCCACAAGACCGTGACGGCGGCTCTGGCCCTGTCGCCGGACGTGGATGTTCTGGTCCTCGGCAAGGACGCCAAGGGCGTGGCCGACGCCGCCGCCAAGATCTCGGGCGTGCGCAAGGTCCTGCTGGCCGAGGGCGACGCCGTCGCTCACGGCCTGGCCGAGGCCGTCGAGGCCACCGTCCTGCCGCTGGCGGCGAACTACGACGCCATCCTGACCCCGGCCAACACCGACGGCAAGAATTTCGCGCCGCGCATCGCCGCCAAGCTGGACGTCGCGCCGATCTCGGACATCGTCGAGGTCCTGTCGTCTGATAGTTTCGTGCGCCCGATCTACGCCGGCAACGCCCTGGAGACCGTCCAGTCGGCCGACGCCAAGAAGGTCATCACGGTGCGTCCGACGGCCTTCGCCGCCGCCGCCGAAGGCGGCTCGGCCTCGGTCGAGAGCGTCGCCGCCGGCGACGCGCCCAGGACCGCCTTCGTTTCCGAGGAAATGGTCAAGTCGGACCGCCCCGAACTGGGCGCCGCCAAGATCATCGTCTCGGGCGGCCGCGCCCTCGGTTCGGCCGAGGAATTCCACGCCGTCATGGAGCCCCTGGCCGACAAGCTGGGCGCCGCCATCGGCGCCTCGCGCGCCGCGGTCGACGCAGGCTACGCCCCCAACGACTATCAGGTCGGCCAGACCGGCAAGGTCGTGGCCCCGGCCCTCTACCTCGCCATCGGCATCTCGGGCGCCATCCAGCACCTGGCCGGGATGAAGGACTCCAAGGTGATCGTCGCCATCAACAAGGACGCCGACGCCCCGATCTTCCAGGTCGCCGACTACGGCCTGGTCGCCGACTACAAGACCGCCGTGCCGGAGCTGATGGCCGCCCTGGGCTAAGGGCAGCCTTCACGCTGAACATGAAGCGCGCCGGACGGGAGACCGTCCGGCGCGTTTTCTTTTATCCTCCCCCGCTTCGCAGGGGAGGATGAAGCGCGGCTTGCGCCGCTGGGCCGGGATGACGGACATAGGGGCATGACCGCCCGCATCGCCATCAAGCTGACCCCCCGCGCCGCCGCCGACCGCATCGACGGCTGGGACGTGGACCCCGACGGGCGTCCGGTGCTCAAGGTCCGCGTGCGCGCCCAGCCGGTCGAGGGCGAGGCCAACGCCGCCCTGACCGCCTTTCTGGCCAAGGCGCTGAAGGTGCCCAAGCGCGCCGTGACCCTGGCGCGCGGCGGCCAGTCGCGGCTGAAGATGATCGAGGTCGAGGGGCTGAGCGACGACGAGGCCCGCGACCGCTTGTCCGGTGCCTGACATTTCCCCTTTACGGCGAGGCTGAAGCTCCTTTGTATGCGGTCCCATTGTTTGCCCGCTGTATGCGGGCGCGAGGGGGATCTCGCTCATGTCGCTTAACCGCTTGCGGGGCCCAAGCCTCGCTGTCCTCACCTGCGCGCTCGGCGCCCTGGCCCTGTCGGCCTGCGCCACGACCGGCGACGCCGCGCCCAAGGCCGAGACCGCCTCGGCCGCGCCCGCGTCCAAGGACCGCACCATGGCCCCGGGCCTGGACGGCTGGGCCAATGCGGACCCCTATCCCTCGACCTATCGCGGCCTGCCGCGCGAGAACCTGGCCCTGGTCGGGGCCACGGTCCTGACCGGCGCGGGTCAGAAGATCGAAGGCGGCGTGGTGATCGTCACCGACGGCCGCATCGCCGCCGTCGGCGGCGTCGACACCCCGGTCCCGGCCGGCCACAAGGTGGTCGACGCGCGCGGCCGCTTCGTCACGCCGGGCATTATCGACATCCACAGCCACCTCGGCGTCTATCCCTCGCCCGGCGTCATGGGCATGAGCGACGGCAACGAGGCGACCAATCCGAACACGGCCCAGGTCTGGGCCGAACATTCGATCTGGCCCCAGGACCCCGGCTTCAACACCGCCCGCGCCGGCGGCGTCACCACGCTCCAGATCCTGCCCGGCTCAGCCAACCTGTTCGGCGGGCGCGGCGTGACGGTGCGCAACGTCCCGTCCGTCACCATGCAGGGCATGAAGTTCCCGAACGCCCCCTACGGCCTGAAGATGGCCTGCGGCGAGAACCCCAGCCGCGTCTACGGCGGCCGCAACACCTCGCCGGCCACCGGCATGGGCAATGTCGCCGGCTATCGCGCCGCCTTCATCGCCGCCCGCGACTACAAGGACAAGTGGGACAAATGGCGCGAGACGGGGCAGGGCGCGCCCCCGACCCGCAACCTGCAGCTTGAGACCCTGGCGGGCGTGCTGGTCGGCTCGATCCTGGTCCAGAACCACTGCTACCGCGCCGACGAGATGGCGGTCATGCTCGATGTGGCCAAGGAGTTCGGCTACAAGGTCACGACCTTCCACCACGCGGTCGAGGCCTACAAGATCGCGCCCTTGCTGGCCCGTGAAGGCGTCTGCGCCGCCATGTGGACCGGCTGGTGGGGCTTCAAGATGGAGGCCCTGGACGGCATCGAGGAAAACGCCGCCCTGACCGACGCGCCCGAGGGCTCGTGCGCCGTCATACACTCCGACGACGCGGAACTGACCCAGCGTTTGAACCAGGAAGCCGCCGCCGCCCTGTCGGCCGGCCGCCGCGCCGGGATGAATGTCTCTGAAGAGCACGCCATCAGCTGGATCACCCTGAACGCCGCCAAATCCATCGGCATCGACAAGGAGACCGGCTCGTTGGAGCCCGGCAAGCGCGCCGACGTGGTGATCTGGAGCGCGGATCCCTTCTCGGTCTACGCCCGCGCCGATCAGGTCTTCATCGACGGCGGCCTGGCCTATGACCGCGCCAATCCCGCCTACCAGCCCGTATCCGATTTCGAACTGGGTCAGCCCGGCTTCGGCCAGTCCGCCGCCGGCGTCGCCCAGGGAGCTCGCTGAACCATGCGTATCCAAACCCTCCTCGCGGGCGCTGTCGCGGCGCTCGCCCTCGTCGGTCCCGCAGCGGCCCAGGATGTCGCCATCACCGGCGGCCGAGTCCTGACCGGAACCTCGGTGATCGAGAACGGCACCGTCGTCGTGCGTAACGGCCGGGTCGTCTCGGTCGGGACCGGCGCGGCCCCCGCCGGACTGCGAACCATCGACGCGCGCGGCAAGGTCGTGACCCCCGGCTTTGTCGCCGTGGACTCCGGCCTCGGCGGTTCGGAAGTCGGCTCGGTGCGCGGCTCCAACGACCTGTCGAACAGCGCCAACACCCTCAGCGCCGCCTTCGACCTGTCCTATGGTCTGGACCCCTGGTCCTTCACCCTGCCGGTGGCTCGCCTCGGCGGCGTCACCCGCGCGGTGGTCACGCCCCAGCACGCGGGCTCGGGCGGCGGCCACAGCCATGACGACAGCGACTTCGCCGGGGCCGGCGCGGGCGGCTTCCAGACGCCGGGCCTGTTCGCCGGTCAGGCGGCGGTGATCAAGCTGGGCGGCGCCGACATTCTGGTGAAGCCGCGCGTGGCCATGGTCGCCCCCTTCGGCGAGGCCGGAAAGGGCGTGGCCGGCGGCGCGCGCGGGGCCGAGTTCGTCCTGTTCAAGGAGACCCTGGCCGAGGTCCGCCTCTACGCCCGCAACAAGGCCGCCTATGACCGGGCGGCGCTGCGCGACCTGTCGCTGTCGCGCGCCGATCTGGAGGCCCTGATCCCGGTGGCCAACGGCGCCATGCCGCTGATCGTCAGCGTCAACCGCGCCTCGGACATCCAGCAGGTCCTGCGTCTGGCCCGCGAGGAGGGCGTCAAGGTCATCCTCGACGGCGCCGCCGAGGGCTGGCTGGTCGCTGACGAGATCGCGGCCGCCAAGGTCCCGGTCCTGCTGCACCCGATCACCAACCTGCCCGGCAATTTCGAGATGCGGGCGGCGCGGATGCAGAACGCGGCGGCGCTGAACGCGGCGGGCGTGGTCATCGCCATCAAGGGCAACGAGGGCTCGACCCACCGGGCCCGCGACATCCGCTACAACGCCGGCAACGCCGTCTCGCACGGCCTGCCCTTTGCTGCGGCCATCCAGGCGATCACGGCCAACCCGGCCCGCATCTTCGGCTTCGACGGCCAGTTCGGCGAGTTGAAGCCCGGCGCGGCGGGCGACGTCGTGGTCTGGTCCGGCGACCCGCTGGAGCCGCTGAGCCAGCCCTCGGCCGTCTTCATCGACGGGGTGGAGCAGCCGCTCCAGGCCCGCAACCTCCTGCTGCGCGACCGCTACCGCACCGGCGGCGAAGGGGCCATGCCGGCGGCCTATCCGCAGTAAGGCGCAGGTCGAATGACGTTGAGGGCGTCGGTCGCAGGACCGGCGCCCTTTTCGTATGCGGCTCAGGCCGGATAGAAGGACGTCATGGCCGCCACCCTCTACATCGACGCCGACGCCTGCCCCGTGAAGGAGGAGGTCTATCGCGTGGCCCGCCGCTACGGGCTCAAGGTCTTCGTGGTGTCCAACGCCTGGATCAACGTCCCGCGCGAGCCGCTGATCGAACAGGTGGTGGTCGACGCCGGGCCTGACGTGGCTGACGACTGGATCGCCGAACGGGCGGCGACCGGCGACATCGTCATCACCGCCGACATTCCCCTGGCCGACCGCTGCCTGAAATCCGGCGCCCAGGCGCTGAAGTCGAACGGCCAACCGTTTACGCCCGATTCCATCGGCTCGGCCCTGGCCGGACGCATGGTGGGCGAGCACCTGCGATCGATGGGCGTGGCCACCAGCGGCCCGCCGCCCTTCTCGAACGCCGACCGCTCGCGCTTCCTTCAGGCCCTGGACACGGCGGTCGTCCGTGCACGGAAGATCAGCCGGTGAGCCGCATTCCCGAGGACGAGCTGGAGTTCCGTTTCTTCCGCGCGGGCGGTCCGGGCGGGCAGAACGTCAACAAGGTCTCGACCGCCGTGCAGATGCGCTTCGACGTCAGGAACTCGCCCAGCCTGACCGAGCCGGTCAAGGCGCGGCTGATGAAGCTGGCGGGCAGTCGGCTGACGCTGGAGGGAGTCATCCTGATCACCGCCGTCCGCTTCCGCACCCAGGAGCGCAACAAGGCCGACGCCGTCGCGCGACTGGAGGAGATGGTGGCCGAGGCCTCGATCAAGCCGGTCTATCGCGTGCCCACCCGTCCGACGCGGGCCTCCAAGGAGCGCCGTCTCAAGTCGAAGTCCACCCGCTCGACGATCAAGAGCGGGCGCGGCAAGCCGTCGCTGGATTGAGTTTCAGTCGCCGCGCGCCGGGCGATAGAGCAGGGCGTTGATCTGGTTTTCGCCGTCGAAGGCGATGACCCAGTCGGTGGCCTGTTTCTCGAACACCACGCGGAACAGTTCGGCGCCGTCGTTCTGACCCCGGTATTCCATGGCCAGCACCGGGCCCAGTTGCCGGACGCGCGGCGCGAACACGGCGGCCCGGCTGCGGATCTGCTCGGCCAGGTTGGGGCTGAACACCGAATAATCGATCGCTTCGGACTGGAGCGAGGCGATCACGGCGCGCAGCGCCTGTTCGGAACGGGCGATGTCGGGCGCGACCGCCGCCGGGACGGCGGCCGACGCCGTCGGCGCCGGGCTCGGCCCGCCGAAGGCGTCGGGCAGGGTCGCGGCGGCCGTCTGCGCCGCGCCCGGCAGGGCGATCAGGCTCGCGCTCATGACGGCGGCGGCGAGGATCGGGGTCTTCATGCGGGCAGGCTCCGAAGAAACGTCAGGCGACGATCATCGGCCAGAGTGTCAGGACCAAGGCGGCGACCGACGCACAGACGGCGACGGTGACGGCGGCGACCACCCAGGGCCGGGTTCCGGCCTTCTCGATCACCAACGTCTGAGACGACGGCGGGTTCTGCACCAGTCGCGACAGGGCCTTGAGGGCGGCGACCGCCTCTTCGACCGTTTCCTTGATCTGGGCCTGCGGACCTAGCTCGCGCTTGATCCAGCGCTCGACCACGGGCTTGGCCGCCTCCCACAGGTCGTGGTCAGGGTTGAGGCGGCGGGCCACGCCCTCGACCGAGACCATGGTCTTTTGCAGCAGCACCAGTTCGGGCCGCATGTGCATGTCGAACAGGGCGGTGATCTCGAACAGCTGGCCCAGCAGGCGGCCCATCGACACCTGGCTGGCCTGCCGGCCGATGACCGGCTCGCCGACCGCGCGCAGGGCCTGGGCGAAGGTGTCGACCGAATGGTGCGGCGGCACGTAGCCCGCCTCGAAATGGACCCGGCTGATGCGGTCGTAGTCGCGGCTGATGAAGCCCCACAGGATCTCGGCCAGATAGCGGCGCTCGGCTGGACCCAGGCGCCCGACGATGCCGAAGTCGATGGCCGTGATCTGGGCCGGGGCGTCGGCGAACAGATTGCCCTCGTGCAGGTCGGCGTGGAAGACGCCGTGGTCCAGGGCCTGGATCAGGAAGGCGCGCACCACCTTGTCGGCCAGGGCGTCCTTGTCGAGGCCGGGCAGGGTCTCCAGCGCCGGGTCGGTCATGGGCAGGCCGGGGGCCCACTCCAGCGTCAGCACCCGCTTGCCGACCCCGTCCCAGACAATGGCGGGAGCGGACATATAGCCGTCCTTGGCCATGACCTCGGCCAGTTCGGAGGCTGCGGCGGCCTCCAGACGCATGTCCAGCTCCAGCGACAGGGCGCGGGCGATGATCTCGACGAAGGCCTGGGGCTCCAGCCGCCGGGCGGGCTCGACGAAGCGGTTGACCAGCTTGGCGCCCAGACGCATGGAATCCAGACCGCGCGCCACGCGGCGCTCGACGCCGGGGCGCAGCACCTTGACCGCCACCTTGCGGCCGTCGGCCAGCCAGGCGGGATGGGCCTGGGCCAGAGAGGCGGCGGCGACCGGCTGGCCCAGGTCGATGAACAGGCTCTCTACGGTGCGGCCCAGCGAGCGCTCGATCTCGGCGCGGGCCTCCTCCAGCGGGAAGGGCGGCAGCTTGTCCTTCAGCCGGCCCAGGTCCTGGGCGAACTGGATGCCGAAGATGTCGGCGCGCGTCGCCAGCACCTGGCCCAGCTTGATGGCCACGGGGCCCAGATGTTCGAAGGCCTGCCCGACGCGCTGGCCGGGCCGTCCGGCGCGGTGCTTGCGGCTGGCGAAGGCCTGCACCAGTTGGGCGAAGGGCCGGGTCCAGGCGGGCAGCAGGGGATTGACCTCGCGCGGGATCAGGGCGTCGTGACGCGCCAGCACCCAGCCCCAGCCGATCAGGCGCAGCGTCGCGCCCAGCGGATCGCGGACGGGCTCCGGCGTCGGCGCGGGCGGCGGGGTCTTGACGGACAGCCGGCTCAGATCGCCCACCCGTGGTGGATGGCCGCGATCCCGCCCGACAGGTTGGTGACGCTGACGCGGCTGAAGCCGGCGTCCTCGATCATCCGCTTGAAGGCGGCCTGATCGGGGAAGCGCCGGATGCTCTCGACCAGATACTGATAGCTGTCGCGATCCTTGGCGACCCATTCGCCGATGCGCGGAATGGCGTGGAAGGACCAGGCGTCATAGGCCTTGCGCAGGGCGCCGGCCGTGGGGCGCGAAAACTCCAGACAGATGAAGCGGCCGCCGGGCTTCAGCGCACGCCGCGCCTCCTTCAGCGCGCCCGCCACGTCCGACACGTTGCGGATGCCG
>NZ_DASWXW010000105.1:0-5266 GCF_036405315.1 Brevundimonas sp.
CTCGACGGCGCCATCGACCTGATCATCCCGCGCGGCGGCAAGAGCCTGGTCGCCCGCGTTCAGGCCGAGGCGAAAGCGCCTGTGCTGGGCCACCTGGAAGGCCTCTGCCACACCTATCTGGACGCCGCCGCCGACCTCGACGTCGCCCGCCGCGTCGCCGTCAACGCCAAGATGCGCCGCGTCTCGGTCTGCGGCGCCACCGAGACCCTGCTGGTCGATCGCGCCGCCGCCGACCGCCTGCTGCCCGCCGTGGCCGCTGACTTGCTCGCGGCCGGCTGCGAACTGCGCGGCGACGCCGAGACCCGCGCCCTGATCCCCGCAGTGACCGAGGCGAATGAGGCCGACTGGACCACCGAATACCTAGCCCCCATCCTGTCGGTGCGGATCGTCGACGGCGTGGACGGCGCGGTCGACCACATCCGTCGCTACGGCTCGGGCCACACCGAGGCCATCATCACCACCAACGCCGAGGCCGCTGAGCGTTTTGTGGGCGGCGTCGACAGCGCCATCGTCCTGATCAACGCCTCGACCCAGTTCGCCGACGGCGGCGAGTTCGGCTTCGGCGGCGAAATCGGCATCTCGACCTCCAAACTGCACGCCCGCGGCCCCGTCGGCGCCGAACAGCTGACCACCTACAAATACGTGGTGCGCGGTCAGGGCCAGACCCGGCTCTGAGCCCAACCCTCTTCAGAGCCCCAGGCCTCAAGCAGCGCGAAGCGCGGTAGGCCCCACGAAAAAGGGCGACGCCGCAGCGCCGCCCTCCCCCTGCCCCAGAACCGATCCGTCAGTTGACGGGACGGCCCTCGGTGTCCACCACCTGCACCTCGCCCAGGTTCAGGGCGCGGATCTTCGGCTCGATCGCCGCGCGATCGCCGACCACCACCCAGGTCGTCGGCCCGTCGCCGACCAGGGCGCGCGCCGCGACCGAGGCCCGCTGCGGGTTGGTCGCGTTCACCGAGGCGGCGTAGCCGTCGTAGTAGTTTTCCGGCACGCCGTAGACGACCATGCGGGTCAGGTCGGCGGCGACGGCGGCGTTGGTCTCCCACCCCCCGGCCATGCCGAGCACCAGATTGGAGCGCACGGCGGCGATCTCGCTCTCGGTCAGCGGCCGCGAACCGACCACATCGTTCAGTTCCTTGCGGATCTCGTTGAGGCTCTCGGCGGTCTTGTCGGACTGGACCCCCGTCGAGACCAGGAACATCCGCTCGCCGCGCGCGGTCCGCAGGCCCGACCCGGCGCCGTAGGACCAGTGCTTGTCCTCGCGCAGGTTCATGTTGATGCGGCTGGTGAAGGCGCCGCCCAGGGCGGTGTTGGCCACGTCGAAGGCCCCCTCGTTCGCCGCGTCGAAGGCCGGGGCCAGACGGCCGGCGGTGATCGACGACTGCGGACCGGCGCGATCCACGATCAACACGCGCGGCGCCGCCGGAGACGGCAGGGCCGGCGCGGCGGGCTTGACCGGCAGCGCGGTCGAAGGCGCGCGCCAGTTGCGGAAGGCCTTCTCCAGCGCCGCGGCCAGTTCGGCCTGGGTCGTGTCGCCGACCACCACCAGGGTGGCGTTATCGGGACGGAACCAGGCGGCGTGATAGGCCTCGGCGTCGGCGGGGGTCAGCGCCTTGACGCTGTTCTCCGTTCCCGAGGTCGGGCGGCCGTAGGGGTTTTCCGGTCCATAGACGTTCGCCGCCAGCACGCGGCTGGCGATGGCGCCGGGATTGCGGTTCGACTGCTGGATGCCGGAGATCTGCTGGGTCTGGGCCCGCTGGAAATCCTCGGCCCGGAAGGCCGGGTTCTGGATGATGTCGGCGTAGAGGGCCAGCGACGGCTCCAGACGCGACTCGATCGCGTTCAGCGAGACGTTGGTGTAGTCGACCGTGGAGCCCGCCCCGACCGAGGCGCCCAGCAGTTGCAGCCGGTCGCTGATCTGCAGAGCGTTCAGGCTGTCAGTGCCGTTGGTCATGACGGCGGGCGCCAGCTGGGCCACCCCGTTCTTGCCCGAGGGATCAGCCGCCGAACCGGCCTCGACGATCAGGTTCATGCTGACGGTCGGCACGCCGGTGCGCGGGGCCAGCACCACCTTCAGCCCGTTCGACAGGGTGAAGCGCTCGAAGCTGGGGAAGTCGGCCTGGGGCGCGGCGCCCGGGTCCGGCATCTTGGTGCGGTCGGCGCCGTTCGCCGCCGTGGTGAAGTCGGGGAAGGGCAGGACTTCCAGCGCATAGCTGCCGTCGGTCAGCCACTCGCGCCCGGCCGCCGTCAGATTGGCGGGGGTGGCGCTCAGCAGGCGCTCATAACCGACCTTCCAGGCGCCCGGATCACCGAGGAAGACCTGGCTCTCGGCCAGACGATCGGACTTGCCGCCGAAGCCGCCGATCCGTTCCAGGCCGCGCACATAGGCGGCGCCGTTGACAGTGCGGGCGCGCTCCAGTTCATCGGCGGTCGGGCCGTCGCGCAGCAGGCGGGCCATCTCCTCATCGACGACACGCTCGATGGCCGCCAGGTCCTGACCCGGCTTGGCCGTCACCATGACCAGGAACTGGCTGCCGATCTCGCTCTCGGAGGTGCCGGCGAAGACGCTGGTCGCGACCTGATCATCGAAGACCAGGCGCTTGTGCAGGCGCGAGGTGCGGCCCGACGACAGGACCTGGCCCAGCAGGCCCAGATAGTCGGTGGCGGCGTCGCCGGTCGGCGGCACGTTCCACACCTTGTAGAGACGGGGCTGGCCGACGCGATCGTACATGACCTCGCGCTGGACGCCTTCCATCCGCGACACCATGCGCTGCGGCTGGGTGACGGGCGGACCCGAGGGAATGTCGCCGAAATAGTGCTCGACCTTAGCGCGGGCCTCCTCCGGCGTGATGTCGCCGGCCAGAACGATCGTCGCGTTGGCGGCGCCGTAGTAGTCGCGGAACCAGCCCTTCACGTCGTCCAGGCTGGCGGCGTTCAGGTCGGCCATCTCGCCGATGACGGTGTGGCCGTAAGGGTGATCGGCCGGATAGGTGGCCTTGGTGATCGCGTCCCAGACGCGGCCGTAGGGCTGATTCTCGCCCTGGCGCTTCTCGTTCTGGACCACGCCGCGCTGCTCATCCAGACGAGCCTGGTCGATGGCGCCCAGCAGGTGGCCCATGCGGTCGCTTTCCAGCCACAGCACGCTATCCAGCGCCGACTTGGGCACGTTCTGGAAATAGTTGGTGCGGTCGGTGTTGGTGGTGCCGTTCTGGTCGGTGGCGCCCAGCAGCTCGGTCGCCTTGAAGAAGTCGTTGTTGAAATTCTCCGACCCGTTGAACATCAGATGCTCGAACAGGTGGGCGAAACCCGAACGGCCCTGCGGCTCGTTCTTCGACCCGACGTGGTACCAGATGTTCACCGCCACGATCGGCGCCTTGTGGTCCTCGTGGACGATCAGGGTCAGGCCGTTCGGCAGCACCATCTTGGTGTAGGGAATGTCCACGTCCGGCAGGGCCGGCAGCGCGGCGGCTGCGGCCCGGTTCTGGGCGGCGGGCGCGGCGGCGGGCGCCGGAGAAGCATGGGCGGCGGCGGCCAGAAGGCTGACAGCGGCCCCGCCCAGAAGGGCCAGGCGGCGAGCGGCGATGGTCATGAATTCCCCCAGTGCGATATCGCGATGGACGAACCGTAACGGCGCTACGTCGCCAGAAACGAACCTTTCTAAAATTTAATCCCACGGAGAGTCCGCTACATCGCTCCGGCACGACAAATCATGCTGCGATGCACACCGCTCGCCGATCATAAAATGCTCGACACTTCAATAGTGGCACTATTTCATGCCATCAGTCATCAATTTTAGGCCTGGCTGCGGAAAATATTTGCACAACCGCGCCATGTTTCGCTTAATGAGCAAATGCAAAAAGGCGGCCGTTCCAACCCTGGTGGTTTTCTGATCGAGCAGCGTCGGCTGGAGAAACAGCCCGCTGAGCTGCGCGTGGGCGCCTTTACCGAGATCACGCTCAAACCGACCGCCGCCGGCGGCGCGGCCCAGGCGTCGCGCTGCACCGACTGCGGCGTGCCCTTCTGCCAGAACGCCTGCCCGCTGCAGAACAACATCCCCGACTGGCTGGCCCTGTCGGCGGACGGCGACCTGCGCGAGGCCTGGCGCGTCGCCTCGGCCACCTCGACCATGCCGGAGATCTGCGGCCGCATCTGTCCGCAGGACCGCCTGTGCGAAGGCGCCTGCACCCTGCAGCAATCGGGGTGGGACGGCGTCACCATCGGCTCGGTCGAGGCCTGGATCGCCGACACGGCCTTCGACAACGGCTGGGTCGAGCCTATCCGTCCCCTGACCGAGCGCGGCCAGAGCGTCGCCATCGTCGGCTCCGGCCCCGCCGGCCTGGCCGCCGCCGACCGCCTGCGCAGCGAAGGCTATGCTGTCGTCGTCTATGACCGCCACGACCGCGCCGGCGGCCTGCTGACCTACGGCATCCCCGGCTTCAAGCTGGAGAAGCGCATCGTCCAGCGCCGCATCGACCGCCTGATCGAGGGCGGCGTCGAATTCGTGCTGAACACCAACGTCGGCGTCGACGTCTCGATGGACGAGCTGCGCGCGCGCCATGACGCCGTCCTGCTGGCCATGGGCGTCTATCAGGCCCGCACCCTCAGCGTCCCCGGGCGCGGCCCCAACGACACCGTCGCCGCGCTCGACTTCCTGATCGCCCAGAACCGCATCGACTGCGGCGACGCCGCCGATGCCGCCGCGCCCCACGCCGTCGGTCGCGACGTGGTGGTCGTCGGCGGCGGCGACACGGCCATGGACTGCGTCCGCACCGCCGTCCGTCAGGGCGCGAACAGCGTCGTCTGCCTCTATCGCCGCGACCGCGACAACATGCCCGGCTCGGCCCGCGAGGTGCAGAACGCCGAGGAGGAAGGCGTCCGCTTCGAATGGCTAGGCGCGCCCAAGGCCCTGATGTCGAGGGGCGAGGCCGTCATCGCCGTCCGCGCCCAGCGCATGGCCCTGACCGAGGCCTCTGCCGGCGGTCGCCGCGACATCGCCCCGGTGGCCGGCTCGGACTTCGACCTGCCCGCCGACCTGGTGATCGAGGCCCTGGGCTTCGAGCCGGAAGCCTTCGCCGAGCAGCTCGACGCCGGGCTCGGCCTGACCAGATGGAACACCCTGCAGACAGCGCGCGGCGGGTTCGCCACCACCCTGCCCGGCGTGTTCGCCGCCGGGGACGCCGTGCGCGGCGCCTCCCTCGTCGTCTGGGCCGTGCGCGACGGCCAGGACGCCGCGGCCGAAATCGACCGCTACCTGCGCGCGCGTACC
>NZ_DASWXW010000106.1:0-3473 GCF_036405315.1 Brevundimonas sp.
CTTCGCCAGCGTGATCGTGATCGCAGCCGTCAGCGTCGTCTTGCCGTGGTCAACGTGACCGATCGTGCCGATGTTGCAGTGCGGCTTAGTGCGTTCGAACTTTTCCTTGGCCATGGCCAAACTCCTGTGGCCCGGGTCCAAAGCGGAGGGGCGCTTCTGCTCAGTTCAAAAAACCTGGAGCGGGTAGACGGGATCGAACCGACATCCTCAGCTTGGAAGGCTGCTGCACTACCATTGTGCTATACCCGCGCGAAGAATGCGTTGCCCCAACCCCGTGAGAGGTTGGCGTTTCCGCACCCGATTCCTTTTCTGGGGTTCCGTCCTCTCGGCTTCGAAACGCGCGTGGTGGGGGAAGAAGGACTCGAACCTTCGAAGCTTTCGCAGCGGATTTACAGTCCGCCCCCTTTGCCACTCGGGACATTCCCCCAGCGCGCGTTCTCAAAACCGGTCTGGATACGCAACGGAGTGATCTTTCGATCATTTTCGCTGCGAAAGCCTTCGTGTCCGGCGACGCCTGCAGTAGAGGAAGCGCCTGACCCGAAGCCCTAGGGCCCAAATCGGAGGCCGTCTTATAGTGTCGTCATTTTCAGAACGCAACGACCGGAAACCCGGTAAAAAGCAGTCTTTCCACAAGCGCGTGGAAAGTCGGCCCGAGAAAGGTTGGTCGCCTGCGCCAACAGGCCGTTCCGGGGGCGATTCCGCCCCCAAAACCCCGCGCGGCAAGGCCGACGCGGATAATTTTCTCTGGGGCCGCCATCCCGTTTTGGCCGCCTTGGCCAATCCGGCGCGCCGCGGCATGGGCCGTTTGATGGTCACAGAGGACCGAGCCGCTGAAATCGAACGGGAAAATCTGGCGAACGGCCACCGAATCGAGGTGATCGATTCGACCGCCCTGGCCCGCATGTTGCCCGCCGGCGCCGTCCATCAGGGCATGGTCTTCAAGGTTCAGCCGCTGGAAGGCGTCTCTCTGGAGGACCTGGCCGAGGACGCCCAAGGCGTCATCGTTATGCTGGATCAGCTGACCGACACCCAGAACGTCGGCGCCATCTTCCGCTCGGCCCTGGCCTTCGGCGCCAAGGGCATCGTGGTGCAGGACCGGCATTCGCCCGCCCTGGCCGGCGCCCTGGCCAAGGCGGCCGTCGGCGCGACCGAACGCCTGCCCTGCGCCCGCGTCACCAACCTGAGCCGCGCGCTGGAAAAGCTGGCCGACATGGGCTGGCGCGCCGTGGCCCTGGACGGCGCCGCCGAGCTGACGCTGGAAGAAGCCCTCGATTCGCGCCCGACCGTCCTGGTCATGGGCTCCGAAGGCGACGGCGTGCGCCGCCTGGTGGCCGAACACTGCGACGTCCTGGCCAAGATCCCCATGCCGGGCGGCTTCGAGAGCCTGAACGTCTCCAACGCGGCGGCCATCGCCCTTTATGAAGTCGCGCGCGCACAACGCGTCGGCTGATCACTTCACTCCCGCCGGCTGCCAGTCGGCGGGAGCGTGACTTTGCCGCTGCGGCGTCTTGGCGCAGCCCGGCCCGGGGCTTAAGAAACCCGGATGGAATTCCTTTCAGACCCCCATCTGCTCAGTCAGGCCTCCGCCCTCGGCAAGGTCCTGATGATCGACCTGGTCCTGGCCGGCGACAACGCCGTGGCCGTGGGCCTGGCCGCCGCCGCCCTGCCCCAGGAACAACGCCGCAAGGCCATCCTGATCGGTCTGGCCGCCGCCGTCGTCATGCGCATCGGCCTGGCCCTGATCACCGTCCAGCTTCTGGCCATCGTCGGCCTGCTGCTGGCCGGCGGCTTCCTGCTTCTGTGGGTGTGCTGGAAGATGTGGCGCGAACTGCGCGAACAGGCCACCCACGACCAGGCCGAGGCCGAGGCCGAGATCGAACGGGCCATGGCCATCGAGAACGGCGGCGGTCCCTCGCCCGAGGAACTGGGCCTGAAGCGCAAGACCTTCGGCGCCGCCCTGATCCAGATCATGATCGCCGACCTGACCATGAGCCTGGACAATGTGCTGGCCGTCGCCGGCGCCAGCCATGACCACCCCTGGATCATGGTCTTCGGCCTGATCCTGTCGATCGCCCTCATGGGCCTGGCCGCCAGCTTCATCGCCAAGCTGCTGAACCGCTATCGCTGGATCGCCTACATCGGCCTGGCCATCGTCCTCTATGTGGCCCTGCACATGATCTGGGACGGCGGACGTTCGGTCATCGTGCGCACGGGCCACGCCGAGCAGTTCAACGCCTCGGCCCCCGCCTTCCTCGACATCGGCGCCGAGGAGCAGGCCAAGCACATGAAGCACGCCAGCGCCGGCAGCAAGGACGCCACCCCCGCCGCCCTGCCCGGCGCGAGGGAGCAGCGAACCCCGCCGCCCGTCGAGGCCGCCCCCGCCCCCTGACCCGACAGCAAAAAGGCCCGGAGCGATCCGGGCCTTTTCTCCATTCAGTGCTCAGAAGGCTCAGCCCTCGGCGCCGCCGAAGCGTTCTGTCCATTCGGCCACCTGGGCGTCCTCGATCTTGGCGAACAGGACCTCGGCGGCGGCCACCGATTGACCGGCCGGGACCAGGGTCAGCAGGTCGGCGTCGGCGGTCGGCCACGACAGATCGGTCGCGCTGACCGTCGCGCCGATGCGCTCGGCGCTGCCGGGCATGAAGGGCACGGTGATGCGGGCGAACAGGGCGACCAGCGACAGGCCGGTGCGCACCACCACGGCGGCGCGGTCACGGTCGGTCTTCAGCGCCGTCCAGGGGGCGGCTTCCTGCAGGTATTCGTTGCCCAGAACCCAGAGGGCGCGCGCGGCCTGGGCCGCCTTGCGGAACTCCATGGCCTCGAACTCGGCGGTCAGGGTTTCCAGACCGGCCTTCAGGTCGGCGGCCAGCTTGGCTTCCAGCGGACCGGCCTCGCCGCCATCGGGCACGACGCCGTCGAACTTGGACTCGGTGAACTTGACGATGCGGTTGACGAAGTTGCCCAGCACGTCGGCCAGGTCCTTGTTCGTCGTCGCCTGGAACTGCTCCCAGGTGAAGGCCGCGTCGGAGTGTTCCGGGCCATAGGCGGTCAGGTGCCAGCGCCAGTAGTCGGCGGGCAGCAGCTCGAGCGCCTGATCCATGAAGACGCCCCGGCCCATGCTGGTCGAGAACTTGCCGCCATACCAGTTCAGCCAGTTGAAGGCCTTGAGCTGATCGACCGTCTTCCACGGCTCGCCCGAGCCCAGAATGGTGGCGGGGAAGCTGACGGTGTGGAATGCCACGTTGTCCTTGCCCATGAACTGGACGTAGCGCACGTCGTCGGCGCCCTCGTCCAGGCGCCACCACGAGCGCCAGTTTCCGCCCGTGGCTTCCGCCCACTCCTCGGTCGCGCCGATGTATTCGATGGGGGCGTCGAACCAGACGTAGAAGACCTTGCCCTCCATGCCCGGACGCGGGCCGCCGTCGGGACCGACGACCGGCACGCCCCATTTCAGGTCGCGGGTGATGCCGCGG
>NZ_DASWXW010000107.1:0-28818 GCF_036405315.1 Brevundimonas sp.
CCACCTATATCGAGCCGATCACGCCGGACATCGTCGAGAAGATCATCGCCAAGGAGCGCCCCGACGCCCTCCTGCCGACCATGGGCGGCCAGACCGCGCTGAACACGGCCCTGGCCCTGAACGCCTCGGGCGCCCTGGCCAGGTACGGCGTCGAGATGATCGGCGCCAAGGCCGAGGTCATCGACAAGGCCGAGGACCGTCAGAAGTTCCGCGACGCCATGGACAAGCTGGGCCTCGAATCGCCCCGCAGCCGCGCGATCCACCACATCGACGACGCCGACGACGCCCTGGCCTTCGTCGGCCTGCCCGCCATCATCCGCCCCAGCTTCACCCTGGCCGGCACCGGCGGCGGCATCGCCTACAACATCGAGGAGTTCCACGAGATCGTGGAGCGCGGCCTGGACCTGTCGCCGACCACCGAAGTCCTGATCGAGGAGTCGGTCCTGGGCTGGAAGGAATATGAGATGGAGGTCGTCCGCGACACGGCGGACAACTGCATCATCATCTGCTCGATCGAGAACGTGGACCCGATGGGCGTCCACACCGGCGACTCCATCACCGTGGCTCCGGCCCTGACGCTGACGGATAAAGAATACCAGCTGATGCGCACCGGCTCGATCAACGTCCTGCGCGAGATCGGCGTCGAGACCGGCGGCTCCAACGTCCAGTGGGCGATCAACCCGGCGGACGGCCGCATGGTCGTGATCGAGATGAACCCGCGCGTGTCGCGCTCCTCGGCCCTGGCCTCCAAGGCCACCGGCTTCCCCATCGCCAAGGTCGCCGCCCGCCTGGCCGTCGGCTACACCCTGGACGAACTGCAGAACGACATCACCCAGGTCACGCCCGCCTCGTTCGAGCCGAGCATCGACTATGTCGTCACCAAGATCCCCCGCTTCGCCTTCGAGAAGTATCCGGGTTCGGAACCGCACCTGACCACGGCCATGAAATCGGTCGGCGAAGTCATGGCCATCGGCCGCACCTTCCAGGAGTCGATGCAGAAGGCCCTGCGCGGCCTGGAAACCGGCCTGAACGGCTTTGACGAGATTGAAATCGAAGGCGTGGCCGACGCCGAGGACGACGCCAGCGCCCGCGCCGCCGTCATCCGCGCCCTGGGTCAGCCGACGCCCGACCGCATTCGCGTCATCGCCCAGGCCTTCCGCCACGGCCTGACGGTCGAGGAGGTCCACGGCGCCTGCTTCTACGAGCCCTGGTTCCTGCGTCAGATCGCCGACCTGATCCGCACCGAGGGCCACGTCCGCGTCCAGGGCCTGCCCGCGACCGAGACCGAGTTCCGCAAACTCAAGGCAAAAGGCTTCTCCGACGCCCGTCTGGCGGCCCTGACCGGCAAGACGGAAGGCGACGTCCGCGCCGCCCGTCGCCACCTGAAGGTCCGCCCGAGCTTCAAGCGCATCGACACCTGCGCCGCCGAGTTCGCCTCGGCCACCGCCTATATGTATTCGACCTATGAGACCGGCGCCCTGGGCCAGGTCCCCGAGTGCGAGGCCGAGCCGTCGGACCGCAAGAAGGCCATCATCCTCGGCGGCGGTCCCAACCGCATCGGCCAGGGCATCGAGTTCGACTACTGCTGCTGCCACGCGGCGTTCGCCTTCGCCGACATCGGCGTCGAGTCGATCATGGTCAACTGCAACCCCGAGACCGTCTCGACCGACTACGACACCTCGGACCGCCTCTATTTCGAGCCTCTGACCGAAGAGGACGTGCTGGAGCTGATCGACGTCGAACGCTCCAGGGGCGACCTGATCGGCGTCGTCGTCCAGTTCGGCGGCCAGACCCCGCTGAAGCTGGCCCATGCGCTGCAGGAAGACGGCGTGCCGATCCTGGGCACCAGCGTCGACAGCATCGACCTGGCCGAGGACCGCGAACGCTTCCAGCAGATGCTGCAGGCCATCGGCCTGCAGCAGCCGCCGAACGGCCTGGCCCGCTCGGCCGAGGAAGCCGCCCAGAAGGCCGAGGAAGTCGGCTATCCCGTCGTCCTGCGCCCCTCCTACGTCCTGGGCGGTCGCGGCATGATGATCGTCCACGACCGCGAGCAGCTGGACCGCTACGTCCATGAGGCCATGCGCGTCTCGGGCAGCGACCCGGTCCTGATCGACCACTATCTGAACCGCGCCACCGAGGTGGACGTGGACGCCCTGTGCGATGACGAGACCGTCTTCGTCGCTGGCGTGCTGGAGCACATCGAGGAAGCCGGCGTCCACTCGGGCGACAGCGCCTGTTCCATGCCGCCCTTCTCGCTGCGCCCCGAGATCGTGGCCGAGCTGAAGCGTCAGACCACCGCCATGGCCAAGGCCCTGAAGGTGCGCGGCCTGATGAACGTCCAGTTCGCCATCGAGGAGCCGCACAGCGAGAACCCGCGCATCTTCGTGCTGGAAGTGAACCCGCGCGCCAGCCGCACGGCGCCCTTCGTGGCCAAGACCATCGGCCAGCCGATCGCCGCCATCGCCGCCAAGATCATGGCCGGCGAGAAGCTGGCCTCCTTCGGCCTGGTCGACCGCGACCTGGAGCACATCGCGGTCAAGGAAGCCGTCTTCCCCTTCGCCCGCTTCGCCGGGGTCGACACCATCCTGGGCCCGGAAATGCGTTCGACCGGAGAGGTCATGGGCCTGGACTGGAAGCGTGAGGGCGAGGCCGACCTGGCCCCCGCCTTCGCCCGCGCCTTCGCCAAGTCGCAGATCGGCGGCGGCACCGTCCTGCCGACCGAGGGCTGCGCCTTCGTCTCGGTCAAGGACGCCGACAAGCCCTTCATCCTGGAGGCGGTGAAGTCGCTGCTGGCCCAGGGCTTCTCGGTCGTCGCCACCAGCGGCACCCACGACTACCTCAAGTCGGAAGGCGTCGAGGTCGGTCTGGTCAAGAAGGTGCTGGAAGGCCGTCCGAACATCGTCGACGCCATGAAGAACGGCGAGATCCAGCTGGTCTTCAACACCACCGAGGGCAAGCAGGCCCTGACCGACAGCTTCTCGATCCGCCGCACGGCCCTGATGATGAAGATCCCCTACTACACCACCGCCGCCGGTTCGCTGGCCGCGGCCCAGGGCATCGCCGCCATCCGCGCCGGCGACCTCGATGTCCGCCCGGTGCAGTCCTACAACTGAGCCTCGGCCCAGTCCTGAGATCAGCCCCCGGCGTTTCCGACGCCGGGGGCTTTTTTCATTGCGAACCGGCCGTCTCGATGACCAGGACCCGCGCCACGCCGACCGGGTGGGCCACATGAGCCTCTCCCTCGGCGATATGCAGGACGTCGCCGGCCTGCATGTGCACGCTGGTCTGGACGCCGTCCTTGCGGATCAGCATCTCGACCTCGCCGTCCAGGACGACGAAGACCTCGGGGCCGTCATTGCGGTGCCAGCGATAGGGCTGATCCGTCCAATGCAACTCGACCGTGGTCGTGCCTGCGAACCTTTCGATGGGAAGCGCCCCCCAGGCCCGGTCCGCCACGAACTCTTTTGCTTTCACCAACTGCATAAGCATCTCCTTCTCCTCGAGAAATCTCATGATCGAGGGACCGGACGCACCTTGCGGAACGACGGATTGTGCCTGCAAATCGCGGTATGAGTCCGGACATCGACCCCACCAACGCCAAGATCCTCGCCCTGCTGCAGGCCAACGCCCGCATGAGCGTCAGCGCCATCGGCAAAAGCGTTCACCTGTCGCGCCAGGCCGTTCAGGAGCGGATCAGCCGCCTGGAGCAGAGCGGCGTCATCCGGGGCTACCGCGCCGAGGTGTCTGAGGCCGCGGGCCCGGTTCAGGCCGTGCTGACCATCAAGATCGCCGACCGTCCCTGCGCGCCCGCCCTGGAATGGCTGGCGGGCCTGACGGGCGTCACCTCGGTGATGTCGGTCAGCGGGGACAGCGACGCCGTCGTCCTGGCCAGCCTGCCTTCGCTGGAGGCCCTCTCGCGCTTGAACGACGCCGTGGCGACCAGCCCCCTGATCAGCGCGCAGCAAAGCCAGATCATCCTGCGCCGGTACTAGGCCATGATCGACCTGATCCTGTGGCTCCTGCTGGCCGGCAATCTGATCGCCTTCGGCCTGTTCTGGTTCGACAAGGAACAGGCGCGGGCGGGCGGCCGGCGCCTTTCCGAACGCAGCCTGCTACTGGCCGTCGCCTATGGCGGCCTGGGCGCCTGGATGGGTCAGCACATCCTGCGTCACAAGACGCGCAAGCAACCCTTCGCGACCTGGCTGGGCCTGATCTTCTGCCTCTATGTCCTGGTCGTGCTGAGCGCCGCCGCCCTCGTCATCCGGACCGCCCTCGTCGCCTGACCCTTGCCGCTGCCGGTGAAAGGCATAAGCTCGCCTCAGGGATCAGGGGGACGACATGAAAAGACTGACGATCACGACCGTGCTGGCGGCGGTTCTGGCGGCGGGCGCGGTCCCGGCCATGGCGCAGGACGCCGGGCTGAAGGCGGCGGTCAAGGCGGACTATGACGCCAACCTCGGCGCCCTGTTCGACCACTTTCATCGCAACCCCGAACTGTCGGGCATGGAGGTCCAGACCGCCGCCCGCATGGCGCAAGAGCTGCGCGCCCTGGGCTATGACGTCACCACCGGCGTCGGCGGGACCGGCGTGGTGGCGGTGCTGAAGAACGGCGCCGGCCCCACCGTCATGATCCGCGCCGACATGGACGGCCTGCCCCTGCTGGAAAACTCCGGCCTAGCCAACGCCTCGACCGCGCGTCAGGTCGATGCGGACGGGACCGAGAAGCCCGTCATGCACGCCTGCGGTCACGACGTGCACATCACCGCCCTGGTCGGCACGGCCCGCCAGATGGCGGCCCGCAAGGCCAACTGGTCCGGGACCCTGGTCCTGATCGCCCAGCCGGCCGAGGAGCGCATCTTCGGCGCCCGGGCCATGGTCAGCGACGGCCTCTACACCCGCTTCCCCAAGCCGGATTACGCCCTGGCCTTCCACGTCTCGGCCGACACGCCGACGGGCAGGATCGAGGCGCCCCTGGGCATCACCTCGTCCAGTTCGGACAGTGTGGACATCACCGTCCACGGCGTGGGCACCCATGGCGCCTCGCCGCACCTGGGAGTCGATCCGGTGCTGGTGGCCTCGCAGATCGTGGTGTCGCTGCAGTCCCTGCGCAGCCGCGAGACCAATCCGCTGGACGGGGCCGTCGTCACGGTCGGCGCCATCCACGGCGGCATCAAGCACAACATCATCTCCGACCGGGTGGACATGCAACTGACCGTCCGCGCCGACAGCCCCGAGGTGCGCGCCCAGCTTCTGGACGGCATCGACCGCATCACCAGGAACACGGCCCTGGCCCTGGGCGTGCCGGAGGACAGGCTGCCGACCGTCACCCGTTCGGCGCTGGAGAACACCCCGCCCACCATCAACGACGCCGCCACCGCCGCCCGCATCCGCGCCGCCTTCGTGGCCGGCCTAGGCGAGGGCGTGCTGATCGACAAGCCGCGCGGCGGCATGGGGGCCGAGGACTTCGCCTATTTCGTCACCCCCGAAAGCGGGGTGAAGGGGGTCTATTTCAGCGTCGGCGGCACCCCCGCCGATGAGGTGGACAAGGCTCCCGGCCACCACTCGCCCCTGTTCCGCATCACGCCGGAACCGGCCGTCACGCTCGGCGTGGAGGGTTCGGTCCTGGCCGCCGAAGCCCTGATGCCGAAGACGTAAGGGACCGCCATGATCGTCGTCCACCACCTGAACAACTCCCGGTCCCAACGCGTGCTCTGGCTGCTGGAAGAGTTGGGCCTGCCCTATGAGATCAAACGCTATCAACGGGACCCGGCCACCATGCTGGCCCCGCCGGAACTGAAGGCGGTGCATCCTCTCGGCAAGTCGCCGGTGCTGGACGACGGAGACGTCCGCGTGGCCGAGACCGGGGCCATCATCGAACACCTGCTGGACGCCCATGATCCGGAGGGGCGGCTGCGGCCCGCGCGCGGCACGGCGGACGGGCGGCGCTTCACCTACTGGCTGCACTACGCCGAGGGCTCGGCCATGCCGCCCCTGCTGCTCAAGCTGGTCTTCAGCCAGCTTCCCAAGCGGGCGCCGGGTCTGGTCCGTCCCCTCGTCAACGGCATCGCCGCCAAGGCCCAGGCCAGCTTCATCGATCCCCAGCTGAAGGCTCACGCCGACTGGCAGGAGGCCGAACTGGCAGCCACCGGCTGGTTCGCCGGGCCGCATTTCAGCGCCGCCGACATCATGATGAGCTTCCCGCTGGAGGCCGCCGCCAGCCGGGCCATCGACCTGTCGGCCTATCCCAACATCGCCCTCTTCCTGAAGGCGATCCACGCCCGCCCGGCCTGGAAACGCGCCCTGGAGCGCGGCGGGGAATACGCCTACGCCTGATCGCGGTCCTTCCCCGATCACGGCTTCGCGACCGCGCAACCCCGGCGAGCGGTTAACGTTTACGACCCCATGCGCCTGTCCGTCATTCAACTCGTCGCGGCCCTGGCCGCCGCCGTCTGCATCGTCATCGCCTTCATCGCCGCGGGGATAGGCCTGATCTCGGGCCTGTTCATGCTGATGGCGATGGCCGCGCTCGGCTTCATCGCCTGGACCGCCCTGCGGCGAGCCCTGGGCTATGATCGCGAGCGCGCCCCCGCGGCCCGCGATCCCGGATCGGTTCGCCCCGAACCCTGAAGCTTGCCGTCGAGGATGCTCTTGAGTTTGGCCGAAGGGCGCCCTAACCTCTTGACCCCGATCACGCGCGCCCCGTGATCGTGTCTGTGCTGATTACCGTCTTTCATTAGTCTTCGGGCGAAACAAGAAATTCACGACACAATGGAAAAAGTGCCGATGACGGCCGAGGGCTACCGTGTCCTCGACGAACAACTGAAGCAATTGAAGCAGGTCGAACGGCCGAGCGTCATCGCGGCCATCTCCGAGGCCCGCGAACACGGCGACCTGTCTGAAAACGCGGAATATCACGCCGCCAAGGAACGCCAGGGCTGGATCGAAGGCTCGATCGCCGACATCGAGGACAAGCTGTCGCGCGCCCAGGTGATCGACGTGTCCAAGCTGTCGGGCAACCAGGTCAAGTTCGGCGCCACCGTCACCTATGTGGACGAGGACACCGAGGAAGAGGGCGTCTATCAGATCGTCGGCGAACACGAAGCCGACGTGAAGCTGGGCAAGATCTCCATCGCCTCGCCGATCGCCCGCGCCCTGATCTCCAAGGAGGTCGGCGACGTGGTCGAGGTCAACACGCCCGGCGGCGTGAAGGCCTATGAGATCCTCAAGGTCGAGTGGAAGTAAGCCCTTCTTCCTCTGAGAAGGTCACAGGGGCGCGCGGTTCCGCCGCGCGCCCTCTGTCTGTCTGGGTGGTGTCCGACGGCCGCACCGGCATCCAGAACCAGGCCCTGGGTCTGGCCGAGGCGGTCGCCCGCCTGACCCCCGCCGACATCGCCGTCCGGCACGTCCGCTGGCGCCCCGCCTTCGACCGCTGGCCTTCGGGGGTGAAGACCCCCGCCATGCTGGCGCCGGGGTCGTTCGATCCGCGCACGGTCGCCGACTGGCCCGACCTGTGGATCGCCACCGGCCGCGCCAGCCTGCCCCTGTCGGCCAGGGTCCGCGACTGGAGCGGCGGCAAGACCCTGGTGGTCCAGACCCAGGACCCGCGCTGGCGCAACAACGCCTACGACCTGATCGTCGCCCCGGCCCACGACGGCCTGGCGGGCGACAACGTCTTCGAGATCATCGGCAGCCCCCACCGCATCACGCCGCAAAAACTGGCCGAGGCCGCGCCCGCCTTCGCCGACCGCATCGACGCCCTGCCCCATCCGCGCATCGCCGTCATGATCGGCGGCCGGTCCAAGACCTTCGACCTGACGCCCGCCCACGCGGCCGCCCTGGCGGACCGGATCAAGGCGGCCGTCCAGACGGCGCAAGGGTCCCTGCTGCTGACCTTCTCGCGCCGCACGCCCGAGGCGGCGAAGGCCGTCATGACCGAGCGCCTGTCGGCCCTTCCGGGCTGGATCTGGGACGGGAGCGGCGACAACCCCCTGTTCGCCATGCTGGCCGCCGCCGATCACGTGCTCGTCACCGAGGACAGCGCCAACATGGCGACCGAGGCCGCCTCGACCGGCAAGCCCGTCCACGTCCTGCCCATGATCGCGCTGAAGCCCGCCGGCAAGTTCGCCCGCCTGCACGCCGACCTTGAGGCCCACGGCGCCGCCCGCCCCTTCGACGGCTCGCTGGACAGCTGGACCTACGCCCCGCTCAACGAGACCGAGCGCGCGGCGCGGGCCGTGCTGGAGGCGATGGCCGCGCGCGGCTGAAACACCCCCCTTTGCCCCCCCCAGCCCGAGGGTGACGGTGGGGTGAAATCCTAGCCCAGGTCCAGACGGGCCAGGTTGTCGTCGCCGCGCTGGCAGGCCGGTCCCGCCTCTTCGCGGATCGAGACGCCCGCCGTCGCCAGTTGGGCGCGGAAGGCCTGGGCCGCGTCGGGACCGTCCTCCACCCCCGGCGTCGGACGGCAGAACCGCACCGCCGGGCTGGCCCGCCAGCGCGCCAGGGCCCAGACGGCCCGCGTCTGGGCGGCCTCATCGCCCAGATCGACCGTCTTCAGTGCCTGCACCGGCGGCGTGACCCAGACGTCCACCCCCTCGAACCGATCGCGCAGCGCCGCCTCCAGGGCATAGGCGCTGGTCAGGTCCAGACCCGAGTCGGGGCGCAACAGGACGATGGCGCGCCTTCCTTCGGCGTCGGTCATCACCGCATCGGTGGCGAAGGGCACGGCGTCGGACAGGCGGGTTCGCAGCGCCGCCGTGGGGTCGGGCGCCGCATTGGCGCTGGCCTGAACCGAACGGGCCGCGGCTTGCGGATCGGCCACGACGATCTGGTCCAGGGTCGCCGTCACCGGCGTGCGCAGGGCCGCCGTCAGCCGGTCCTGAAGCTGCTGTTGCGCGTCGGCCACCAGCTTGCGCGTGCTGACCAGGGCCGAGACCGCCACCCCCTTGCCCTCGCTGCGGGCGTCCAGAAGGGTGATGCGCGAGTCGCCGCCGGCGAAGATGTCGGCCACCGCCGTCCGTGTCTCGGCCGTGGCCTGGCTCTCCAATCCGATGGCCCGCAGCGAGATCACCAGCGGGATCGACAGCAGGACGAAGACCGCCAGCACCGCCATCCCCCGCCACGGCGAGGGCCGCTCCATCAGCCGGGGCCGAAAGCCGTAGAAGCCCGCCGTCAATGTCGCCGACAGGGCGATGGCCACCAGATTGGTCATGAACAGATAGAAGGCCCCGACCGAGATCGACAGGTCGCCCGTGCCGATGCCGAAGCCCACGGTGGCCACCGGCGGCATCAGGGCGGTGGCGATGGCCACGCCGATGATGGTCTCGCCCCGCTGGCGGATCACCGCATAGGCGCCCGCCACCCCGGAAAAGACCGCGATCAGCAGGTCGAAGAAGTTGGGCCGGGTCCGCGCCAGAATCTCGCTGGTCGGCTCCTTCAGCGGCGACAGCAGGGTCAGCAGGACAGCTACGGTAAGGGCCACCGCCATGCCGACCACCAGACAGGTCAGCGACTGCCTCAGCCGGTTCCAGTCCAGCAGGGCCAGGGAGAAGCCCAGGGCCACGATCGGCCCCATCATCGGCGACACCAGCATGGCCCCGATGACCACCGCCGGCGACGACAGCATCAGCCCCAGGGCCGCGATGGCCGCCGAGATCACCGTCATCATCAGATAGCGGCCGCTCAAGCCCCCGTTGTCATAGACCGAGGCCTCGACCGCGTCCCGGTCCACCCCACGCCGGGCGTAGGCCATGATGCGGCGCAGATAACTGCGCGTTTCACGCACCGGATCGGCGGCTGCGGTCATGGCGTCACCTCATTCCTGACGGCAGGATGGGCCTGCGTCAGGAGGCGCGTCAATCGCCGCCGCCGCCGCCGCCATCGCCCCCGCCGCAGTCCGTGCTTGAGGCGCAATGGCTTGCGCTCGTGCTCGACGCGCCGCCGTCTGACATCATGGGCGTGCCGCCGTCGGACGCCTTCTTCTGGTTCTGGACCTTCAGATTGCCCAGCCCCATCAGGGCGACGCCGAGTCCGGACCCGATGGCCACGCCCAGCGACAGGCCCAGCGCCAGATTGTCGATGACCACGCCCAGCCCCGCGCCAATGGCCAGCCCCGCGCCGATGCCGATCGGCAGAAAGGCCGCGCTCTTGTTGCTCATGATCAAATCCCCCGTGCAGAACCCGCAGCCTAGCATCGCGCTTCGGGGAATCAGCGCCTAAATAGGGCCCATGACCCAAGCTCGTACTGTCCGCCTCGCCGTCATCGGTTCCGGTCCCGCCGGCTGGACCGCCGCCATCTACGCCGCCCGCGCCTCGCTGAACCCGGTGGTCATCGCCGGTCTGCAGCCCGGCGGTCAGCTGACCATCACCACGGATGTCGAGAACTATCCCGGCTTCGCTGAGACCATTCAGGGTCCCTGGCTGATGGAGCAGATGCAGGCCCAGGCCGTGCACGTCGGCACGGAGGTCATCCACGACATTGTCGTCAAGGCCGACCTGTCGCAGCGCCCCTTCCGCCTGACGCTGGACTCGGGAACGGAGCTTCTGGCTGAAACCGTGGTCATCTCGACCGGCGCCCAGGCCAAGTGGCTGGGTCTGAAGTCTGAGGCCGACTATCAGGGCTTCGGCGTTTCCGCCTGCGCCACCTGCGACGGCTTCTTCTATCGCGGCAAGCAGGTCGTGGTCGTCGGCGGCGGCAACACCGCGGTCGAGGAGGCCCTGTTCCTGACCAACTTCGCCGAGAAGGTCACGGTCATCCACCGCAAGAATGAGTTCCGCGCCGAGAAGATCCTGCAGGACCGCCTGTTCGCCCATCCCAAGATCGAGGTGGTCTGGGACGTGACGGTCGATGAAATCCTCGGCGTCGTCGACGGCGTGGCCCGCAACGTCACCGGCGTGCGCCTGAAGAACGTCAAGACCGGCGACCTGTCGGAAATCCCCGCCGACGGCGTCTTCATCGCCATCGGCCACGCCCCGTCGTCGGAACTGTTCAAGGGCCAGCTGGAGATCAACTCGGGCGGCTATCTGCGGGTCAAGCCGGGCACGGCCTCGACCGCCATCGAGGGCGTCTACGCCGCCGGCGACGTCACCGACGACGTCTACCGCCAGGCCGTCACCGCCGCCGGCATGGGCTGCATGGCCGCCCTGGAGGCCGCGCGCTTCCTCGCCGAGGAAGACCACAAGGCCGCCCACAATCCGATCAGCCACAAGGAAGCCAAGAAGATCGGGGCCTGGTGAGGGGCTAACGTTTTCCCTCCCCGCCCCCGGGGGAGGGTGGCCGCGCAGCGGCCGGGTGGGGGCTGCGGCCTGAAGCGCGCTCAGGATCGTTCCCATCACCCCATCCAATTCGTCCCGTACCGAGGCGTTGTCGAACCGCAAGGCGCGATAGCCCTCGGCCGCCAGCGCGGCGTCTCGCCGCCGGTCCCAATCGATCCGAGCCTCATGGCTCGCGTCATCCACCTCGACGATCAGCCTGCGGTCGAGGTAGACGAAATCGAGAGACTAGCAGGCCCCTCCAAAGCCTATGTCGGCTTTCGACCCATAGCGGACCTGTCGGCGCTTCTACCAAGCTTCAGAACGAGATCGGTTGAAAGGCCCAAATCAACTCTTCAACGCGTTTGTTGCGCGACACGACACATACCATGCCCCCATGCCACGACTGGACGAAGAAGAGGTCCAACTGGCGGTCCGGCTTCACCGCGCGGTAAAAGCACGTCCCGCCATTGGTCGTTTCCCGTAGGGCCATGCCCTGCCTAAGAAGCTCTCGCTCAGCGTTTGATCGAGTGTCGCCGACCGCCACACCCAAGGCGCTACCGGAATGAATAGACCCGTTCGGCTGGAAGAGCGTTAGTCGCGTGCGAGCGTCGGTCAGCAGCCATCCCGCGCCGATGAGCGCGGCCAGGCCGATTACCAGAAGCAGAGGTTTGCGCATCAAGGCTTCCGAAAGCTTTTCGACGATGCGTCAACGATAACGAGTTGATGTCGCCTTTCCACCCTTAGCGGACCTTGCTCCTGTTCAGGCCGCCGGCTTACCGACTTCCTCGACCGCCATGGCGGTGACGCCCGGCGGCGGCGCGGCGGCGGGAGCCGGGCCGGCCTCATAGGCCTTGAGCCGCTCGTTGATGGCGGCGATTTCGTCCTTGCTGGCCTGACGGCGGCCGCCGAGGCTGGCGATGCCGACGACCCGGGTCCGGCCATCGATCTCGACGGTGCGCAGCTGGTTCGGCGCCGTGCCGACCAGGGCTTCCTCGACGCTGTCGGCGACCAGAAGGATGCGCGGACGGGCGAAGCGGGCCTCGTCGATGATCGGCTCGCGGCCCGAGGACTTGTCGGTGAAGGCCGCGCTTTCGCCCGGCGCGCCCTTCCAGCGATAGAAGATGTGCGCCCCGACCTGGGTGATCTTGGCCACCGTCGGCGCCCACCAGGGGTGGACGTAGTCGGCGTGATAATGGGTCGCCGTCCCCACCCGCGTCGCCACATGGCCGGCCAGGGCGCGCTCGGCCACGCGGGCGGCGCGGGTCCAGGCCCAGGGGATGGGCGCGCGGCTGAGGGCGCCGTCGCAGGTGAAGCTGAACTGGCAGCCCGTGGTCCGCTCGGCCCCCTGATAGACGACGCCGCAGACCGTGTTGGGATAGTTGGGATCGCGCACCCGATTCAGCACGACCTGGGCCACCCCCTCCTGCCCCTCGGTCGGCTCCAGCGCCGCCTCGTAATAGACGGCCTGGGTCAGACAGCGCAGGGCGCGCTTGCGGTCGGCCTCGGTGGCCGGACGCAGGTCGAAGGGTTTGGCCGGCTGCAGGGCGCCGAAGGCGGTCGGCATGGCCGCGTTCAACTGCTGGGCGGCGACGCCCGAGACGCCCGCGTCCAGCGACGGCTTGCCGCCCAGGCTCAGGCTCTCCCACCCCGGGGTCAGGTCATAGAGCGCGGGCAGGTTCAGCGCCGGATCGAAGCGGCGCGCCACGGTCAGCTGACCGGGGTCCAGCCGCGCCATGATCAGCTTCAGACCGCGCGGGGTCAGGTCGCCGCCGGTGGCGCGAGCCACGGCCTCGGCGGTGCGGTCCAGATCAGGCCGGACGCTGGAGCTGGCCGACATGGCCACGCCCATGACCGCCAGACCGACAGCCACGACCATGGGCGCCGCGGCGAGCGCCTGGCGTCCGGTCGTCTTCAACTGCGGCAGTCGGCCTTTCAGCATCCAGCGCCCCATGTGCGGCGCTGGCGAGCGCCGGAAGACGATCTGAGTGACCGCCCAATCCGGCGCTTTTCAGGCCCGAAGATTACCGTTCCGTGAGGGGTTAGCGATCACCCAGGCTGGAACGCAGCATCCAGGCGGCCTTTTCGTGAGCGGCCAGACGTTGCGTCATCAGGTCGACCGAGGCGTCGTCGCCGACCGCTTCGGCGGCTTCCAGCGCGGCGCGGGCGGTGGCGATCAGCACCCCGTGGTCCTTGATCAGCTCCTGGAGCATGGCTCCGGCGTCCTTCTCGGGGTCGCCGTCCTTGATCGAGGTCAGGTTGGCGAAGGCCGAGGCGCTTTGCGGCGCCAGTTCGCCCAGGGCCCGGATGCGCTCGGCGATGTCGTCCAGCGCGGTCCAGATTTCATTATACTGCTGTTCCAGCAGCTTGTGCAGGCTGAAGAACTCCGGCCCGCGGACGTTCCAGTGATAACCGTGCGTCTTCTGATAAACGGCGAAGCTGTCGGCCAGAACCTTGGACAGTTCGCGCGCGACCTCGTCGCGCTCCTTGGGCTTCAGGCCGGTGTCGATGGCGGCGGTCATGGCGGCTCCTGTTTGCGTCGCGATTGAAGATCCAGCCTTGCATTTAGGTCTTTTCACGCGCCGACCAAGGGCGGGCGCCGACCTGCGCGCTCGAATCTCGTGGCGGTAACGCTGAAATCGCCGGGGCGTTGCAGACTGAAGGCCTGGCGCGCCGGTCATCGGAGCCGCGACGACGGAACCCGGCCAGCGCCGGGTTCCGCCCGTGGTTCAGTCAGTCAGGATTAGCGTTGACGCGCCTTGCGGGCGGCGTAGCGGGCGTCGCGCGCGGCCTTCTGCTCTTCCTTGGTCAGTTGCTTGCGCTCCTTGCGGGCGGCGCGCTTGGCGGCGTCGACCTCGTCCTGGGCGGCCATCTCGGCGGCCAGGCGGGCGGCTTCCTTTTCAGCCTTCTGGCGACGCTGTTCAGCCTTTTCCAGCTCGAACTGCTGGCGCTGGGCTTCCTTCTCGGCGGAGCGCTTCTCAGCCAGCTTCTCGAACTCGGGATCCTGAACCGTCGGCTTGGGCTTGAACTTGGCCAGCAGGGCCTTTTTGGCGTCCTGCTGAGCGGTAATGCGGTCGTTGAAGCCGGTTTGTTTGAGGTCTCGCATGCGTAGAGGCGGTCTTCCTTTGAAACTCTGATGAGGGGCGACGCCGATCAACGGCGGCCCGGCGGGCGTGCGGATGCGCGAACGGCCCAGCGCGCTGCCAAAGCGGAATCCGGCGCGAAAAGCAAGCTCTGCCGCCGTTTCAGACCGTCAAACTCGCAATTTAGAGCCCCGATCGCGTTCAAACGGGCACACGGGCATCGGCGCTGCTCCGGCCAAGCGGCGCCGATGAACCGCCGCTATCAGTGAGGCTTGTCGATATGGCCGACGGCCGCACCGGCCGCACCGCCGACCGCCGCGCCGACCGGCCCGGCCACCACGGCGCCGGCGATCGCGCCCGTCGCGGCCTTCTGCTCGATCGTATGGCCGCAGGCGGCGAGCCCCAGGGTCGAGAACCCGACGGCGAGGACAGCGGCGGCGCGGATCGAGAAACGGGTCATGGGACGGAGAACTCCTTGAAATGGCTGAGCTTGCAACGCCGCCGAGGCCAACAAGTTCCCGTCTATGGCGGGAGTCAGGCAGGCCAGTACAGCATCGACCATCAATAGGGTTTCCATCGCAACCCGCGCCTTCACGAAATCATCAGCACGTAATCGAATACAGATGTCGAAAGATGTGCTGTAGCATAAACACGCCACATTCATCCTGCGACGACACGCAATCTGTAGGGGCACGACGCTTTGCTGCGCCGCAATAACAATTGTCGAATCAACCACATTGAGGCCATAAATCGATGGCTTAAGGCCCGCCTTCCGGTGGTCGGCCGTTCGTCGACCCTGGGTCCGGAGCTGGTTCGCGACGCGTCTTGTCGCCTGGTTTCGATGAGTACGGGGGCGGCATCCTCGCCCTGCTGAACAGGACTACGCCTTTGAGTTTCTCCTCGCATACGCGTGCGCTGATGCACGCCGCCCAATCTGTTCGTCTGCGCCCCAAGACGGCGGCTGCGGCGTTCGGCGGCGTTGTCAGCCTCGCGGTCGGTGGAGCCTATCTGGGCGGCGTGGCCGCCCAGGCTTCGACCGTTCGCGCCCAGGCCGAGCGCCTGCAGGGCGCCGGCTCCGAGGGCTACACCCAGGAAGCCATGGCCGCCGCGGCCGGCGGCCTGGACGCCAGCGCCCTGGCCATCGCTGATCGTCACGATCCCTACGCCGTCGCCGGCGCCGCCCAGCGCGATCGCCAGGCGGAACTGCTGACCGCCCGTCTCCAGGACTCCCAGAACGGCCTGCGCCGCGCCAATCTGACCAGCCCCGCCGCCCAGCCCTTCCGCCTCGGCAGCGCCCTGGATCAGTCGCGCGACCTCGATTGCCTGACCAAGGCCGCCTATTACGAAGCGCGCGGCGAGGGGACCGACGGCATGAAGGCCGTGGTCCAGGTGGTCCTGAACCGCGCCCGCCACCCCGCCTTCCCCAAGACCGTCTGCGCCGTCGTCTTCCAGGGTTCGAACCGCAGCACCGGCTGCCAGTTCAGCTTCACCTGCAACGGCGCCATGCGCGGCGCGGTCAACCGCACCGCCTGGAACCGCGCCCGCGACGTGGCCTCCAAGGCCCTGTCGGGCCAGGTCTACGCCCCGGTCGGCAACGCCACCCATTTCCACACCACCGGGGTCGCGCCCGGCTGGCGCAACAACCTGGTCAAGGTCGGCCAGGTCGGCGATCACCTCTTCTACCGCTTCGGCGGCCGTTCGGGCTCCAGCGACTCGTTCCGCTATACGCCGCGCCCTTCCACGGCGTCTGATGCGCCGCGTCTGGTTCAGGCCAGCCTGAACTCCGCCGAGACCCGCAACACCGACGGCGCCGTGGCCTATTCCACGGTTCTGGCCCGCGAAGGCCTGACCGCTCCGACCTCGACCGCCGGGGCCACGGAATAATCCGTTCGATGGCGGGCCGCGCTCAGCGGTCCTGCGTCTTCCATTGCGTGGTCAGGTTCTGCTTCAGATTGCCGAACCGGCCCTGCTGACCCGTGTTGACGTCGGCGTCGCCGGGCTGACCCGACTGGGCGCCCGTGGCCAGGTCGCGTCGGTCCGCCATGTCGGCGACCGGCCGCGCGCCATGATCGGCGAAGCTGCGCTGCTCCTTGGGAACCGAGGGGGTCTTGCTCATGAGCCTCTCCTTTCGTTGGAATGAAACGGCCCCCGACGGAAAGACGTTCCCGGCGCGTTTCTTGCTGAACGGATGACGATGCGCCTTCTCCCCCCACAAGGCGCGGGAGACGGCCCTTGACGACGACGACCACCGCCACGCCCCAGCCGGCCGCCCTTGTGCGGGGCGGGGCGCTCGACGCCCTGCGTTTCCTCGCTTCCCTGTTCGTGGTGCTGTTCCACTTCGGCGACGAGGCCCCGATTCCCCTGGCCGATCTGCACACCGTTTGGGCGCGCGGCTACCTGGCCACCGACTTCTTCCTGATGCTGTCCGGCTTCGTCCTGGCGCGGGCCTATGGCGCGGGGGTGGTCTCGGGGCGAATCACGCCCGTCCGCTTCTGGCTCAAACGCTTCGCTCGCAGCTATCCGACCCACCTGATCACCCTGGCCTTTCTGGCCCTGCTGGTGCTGGAGGCGTCCCTGATCGGGAAAACGCCGGTCCACGCCGAACGCTTCGAGTGGTCGGGACTGCCCGCCCAGGTCCTGTTGCTGCACGCCCTCGGCCTCGGCGGCGGACAGTGGAACATTCCGGCCTGGACCCTGTCGGCCCTGCTGATCTGCTACGCCTTCTTCCCCTGGCTGTGGCGCGCCATGCGACGCTTGCCCGGACCGTTGACGGCCCTGGCCTTGGGCCTGACGTTGATGCTGGCCGGTCAGGCCCTCAGCCTGGCCTTGCTGAAGCATTCCCTGTTCGATCTGCCCTTCCAGTGGGCCATGGTCCGCGCCGCCCCCCTGTTCCTGATCGGCCTGACCCTGGCTCGCGCGGTCGAGACGGCGGACTGGTCGTCGCGCACGGCGCGCCTGATTGGTCTGGGCGGCGGCGTGGTCCTGCTGGCCAATGTCGCCGTCGCGGGACCGGACCTGATCAGCCTGATCGCCATCTGCGCGGCGGCGCTGGGCTGCGGCGCGCTGACGACGACCCGGCCCCTCCCCGGCGCGGCCTGGGGGGCAAAGGTCAGCTTCTGCCTGTTCATGACCCACACCCTCACCGGCGCGGTCTGGTTCGGCGGCGTCCAGCCCGTGATCGAACGCCTCCACCCCGCCGCGGCGACAGTCGCCTGGCAGGCCTGGACGTTTTGGGGACTGGCCCTGATCGCCGCCGTGGTCGCCGCCGACCTCTACAACCGGCTGATCGACGCCCCGATCCAGCGCGCCATCCGCCGCCGCTGGTTCAACGCCCCCGACCTCAGCGCGCGTCCAGACCCACGTCCAGTTGCGGAACCGAGTGCGTAAGAGCGCCGACCGAGATCACGTCCACCCCGGTCGCGGCGATGGCCGCCACCGTCGTCAAATTGACCCCGCCTGAGGCCTCCAGCGTCACCGGACCGAAGGCGCTGGCCCGCGCCCGGCGCACGGCCTCGACCAGATCGGTCAGACTGAAATTGTCCAGCATGACGACGTCGGGACGTTCCGGCAGGACCTCGTCCAGCTGAGCCAGCCCGTCGACCTCGACCTCGACCTTCATCAGGTGGGTGGCGAAGGCCCTGGCCCGGCGCACCGCCTCGCCCGCCCCGCCGCAGACAGCGACGTGGTTGTCCTTGATCAGGATGGCGTCATCCAGACCGAAGCGGTGGTTCAGTCCGCCGCCGCAGGCCACGGCGTGCTTCTCCAGCGCGCGTAGGCCCGGCGTGGTCTTGCGGGTGTCGGCGATGCGGGCGCTGGTCCCCGCCACCGCCTGCACATAGGCCCGCGTCAGGGTGGCGATGCCGCACATCCGGCCCAACAGATTCAGCGCCGTGCGCTCCGCCGCCAGAAGGGCGCGGGCGTTCGCCTCGACCGCGACCAGCACGGTCCCGGCCTCGAAGGCCTCGCCGTCGGCGACCTTGACCGTCACCGTCGCCTGCGGGTCCATGACGTGTACCGCGATGCGCACCACGGCGCCGCACGCCATCACCCCCGCCTGCCGCGCGGCGAAGACGGCGCTGAGGCGCGCGTCTTCGGGGATGCAGGCCTGGGCCGTCACGTCGCCGACGCGGCCCAAGTCCTCGGCCAGGGCCATCCGCACGACGGGCTCGATCAGCAGGTCCGGCAGGGTTCGGGTCACGCAGGCGTCCTTTGAAAATCAGATGGTGGCGGCCAGGGCGGCGAGCACCGCCGCCTCGGCCTCGTCGTCGCGGGCGAGCGTCCGCCGCATCCGCGTATGCACCGCCGTCGGCAGGCTGTCGGGATAGTCGGCGCGGTAGTGCCCGCCCCGGCTCTCGCGTCGGTTCAGCGCGCCCTCGGCGATCAGCCGCGCGGCGGTCAGGACCACGGCGTCGGGGTGGAGCTTGGCCAGCCGGTCGATCACGGCGATCAAGGCGCTCAGCCCCTCCTCGTCGCGCACCACGCCCGCGAACCGGGTCATGGCGGCGCGCAGTTCGGCCATCGCTTCCGGCGGCAGGTCCTGCGAAGCGCGCGCCGTCCTCAACTCAGCCTTCGGCGGTTGCACCTCCAGCGCCGCCGCCCGCCCGGCGCGCCGCCCGAAGGCGCCCGCTTCCAGCAGGGAGTTGGAAGCCAGACGGTTGGCGCCGTGCACACCCGTCGCCGCGCATTCGCCGATGGCGTAGAGGCCCGGAACTGTGGTCCGTCCCTCGTCGTCGGCGACGATGCCGCCCATGTGATAGTGGGCCGCCGCCGCCACCGGAATGGGGCTGACGCGCGGGTCCAGCCCGGCGCGCATACAGGCGGCGAACACCGCCGGAAACTCGTGCGGGAAGGCCTCGCCCACCGCTTTCGTCGCATCCAGAAAGGCGCCGCGCCCGTCGGCCCTTGCTGCGTGCACCGCCCGAGCCACGATGTCGCGCGGGGCCAGATCGGCGTCTTCGTCCTCGCCCAACAGATAGGCGCCGGTCCCGTCGACCAGCCGCGCCCCCTCGCCGCGCAGGGCCTCGGTCGCCAGCGGCGCCGGGTCCAGCCCCACGTCGATGGCGGTCGGATGGAACTGCACGAACTCCGGGTCGAGGATTTCAGCCCCCGCCAGATAGGCCAGGGCCAGTCCCTCGCCGCGCAGGGCCGAGGGGTTGGTCGTCACCTCATACAGGCCGCCGACGCCCCCGGTGGCCAGGACCACGGCGGGGGCAAAGACCTCGTCCACCCGCCCGGCGGAGCGTTCGATCAAGGCCCCGCGCACCCGACCGTCCGCGTCCTGGATCAGGCCGCGCAGCCGTCCGTCTTCCCAGATCTCGATATGTTTGGAGGCCCTCGCGGCGGCCACCACCGCCGACAGAATGGCCCGCCCGGCCCCGTCGCCCCCGACCCGCGCCACGCGCGGCAGGCTGTGCGCCGCCTCGAGGCTGACGGAGAATCCGCCCGTCTCGTCCCGATCAAACGGCGCGCCCAGCGAGGCCAGCCATTCCACCGTCTCGCGCCCGCGCTCGGTCAGGGCGCGCGCGGCCTCCGGCTCCACCAGACCGGCGCCCGCCCCTTCAGTGTCTTTCGCGTGCAGGACCGCGCTGTCCTTCGGCGACAGCGCCGCCGCGAGCCCGCCCTGGGCCCAGGCCGAGGAACAGGCGTTCAGCAGGGGCTCCGGCGTGACCACCAGAGCTTTCGCCGGCCCGGCCTCCAGCGCGGCGGACAGCCCCGCCAGTCCGCCGCCGATGATCAGCGGCCCGTCATGCCGGATGCGCGCCATGGCTTTAGCGGCCTCCCACGCCGATGAATCGCAAGCCCATGTCGAAGGCCGGCTCGACCGCGCCGCCGGTCAGGGGCAGCAGGGCGCCGATCGCCGCCGCCGCGCAGACCGCCGCCGTCGCCAGATAGAGGGCCAGGCTGCGGCCCGCCTGGGGCCAGCTCAGCCGCCCCCAGGCCGCGCGCCAGACGCCGCGCTTCAGGTGGCTGAACACCGCCAGACCCAGGAAGGCCGCCAGGATGAACCGCCCCGTCGACAGCCCCCACCAGACGGCCAGGCCTCCCACGGCCAGCAGGGCTGCGTGCTCCAGCCGCGGATGCACCCGCGTCAGCACCGGCCCCAGGGCCTTGGACCCGTCCAGCGGCGGGGCGGGCAACAGGTTCACCAGATTGATCATGGCGATGAAGAAGGCCCCCATCAGCCACTCCGACGACCGTAGCCACAGACCCGCCGCCACGAAGGGGATCATGGCGATCAGGCCGAACGCCGGTCCCGCCAGCGACACCAGCACCCCGTGCCACTCGCTCTTCGGCTCGCGCTGCCCCTTGGCCATGCCGCCGAGGAAGGGAATGATGTAGATGCGCGCCGGCCCCATGCCGAGCCGGTTCATCGCCAGGACGTGGCCGTATTCGTGGACGAACAGGCCGAACAGGACGCCGCCCGCCACGACGACGCTGCCCGTGACCCACCACAGGAAGCCCGCCATCAGCAGGGTCGAGGCGATGGCCCAGCCCGGATGCTGGCCCTTGTCCTCCAGCGGCGCGGATTTGCGGACGGGCGCAGGCTCGGGCCCGGCCGGTTCGGGCGGCAGATCCCAGGGACCGGGACGGCGTGTGGTGTGGTCGGTGTCGCTCATGGCGTCGAACTGGGCTTGCGACGCGCAGCCCGCAACGGGCCGCATCGCCGCAGAACCTCAGATCAGCTCCACATCGACGTGATGTTTGGCCTTGATCAGGTCGTAGCGCGCCGGGACGGCGGGCGGCGGCAGGTCGATCATCCGCTGCACGGCCAGGGCGGCGCGCTCGGCCATCTCAGGCTCCACCGTCACCTCGAACTGCATGTATTTCAGGCAGTCGCGGATGTTCTCCAGCGTGATCCGCTTCATGTGCGGGCACAGGTTGCACGGGCCGATGAAGTCGACGCCGGGCACGTCGCCCTTGACGTTCGAGGCCATCGAGCACTCGGTGATCATCACCACCTGCTTCGGCTTGCGGTCGACCACATAGTCGATCATCGCCGCCGTCGATCCGGCGAAGTCCGAGGCCGCCAGCACCTCCTCGGGGCATTCCGGGTGAGCCAGGATCTCGGCGCCCGGATAGGCGGCGCGCATCTCGGCGATGTCGTCGGCGGTGAAACGCTCGTGCACCTCGCAGCGGCCCTTCCAGGCGATGATGCCGACGTTCGTCTGCGCCGCGACGTTGCGCGCCAGGAACTCGTCGGGGATCAGGATGACCTTGTCGACGCCCCATTCCCTGGCCGCCCACTCCACCACCTGAACGGCGTTGGCGCTGGTGCAGCAGATGTCCGTCTCGGCCTTCACGTCGGCGGTGGTGTTGACATAGGTGACGACCGGCAGGCCGGGGTAGCGTTGCTTGATCAGGCGCACGTCCGCGCCCGTGATCGACGAGGCCAGCGAGCAGCCCGCGCGCAGGTCGGGGATCAGGACGGTCTTTTCCGGCGACAGGATCTTGGACGTCTCGGCCATGAAGTGGACGCCCGCCTGGACGATCACCTTCGCCTTCGACTTCGCGGCCTCCTTGGCCAGGCCCAGGCTGTCGCCGACATAGTCGCCGACCCCGTGGAAGATCTCGGGCGTCATGTAGTTGTGGGCCAGGATGACGGCGTCGCGCTGCTTCTTCAGCGCATTGATCTCGCTGATCAGCTTCGCCTGTTCCGGCCACTCCAGCGGCGTCACCAGACCCTTGACCTTCTCCCACACCGGAGCGGTCTCTTCCGCCAATTCCTTCGACAGACCGAAAGCGCCGTCCGCCATCGCCTCAACTCCCTTGCCGCCGTCTTCGCGGCCCTGACTTATGCTCAAAGTTAGCATAAGCAGGAACAATGTAGGCCCTTCCGCACACGGCGCAAGGGAAAAGGGCGTGGAGTCGTCTTACAGCGCCTCGGCGTCCAGCCGCGCGGTCCACAGGGCGGCGCGTTTCTTCAGCTCGTCCTTGCGAGCCATGTCGGACAGGTCGGGGGCCAGCCGGTCCAGTTGCTCGAAGCGGAAGCTGTCGGCGCCGTGGGCGGTCCATTCGGCCTGCAGCGACCTGTAGGGGCTGCTGCCCAGCTTGAGCGCGAACCACAGGCCGTTCTGCTGGGTGTCGATGTGACGGCTCTGGCCCACCCAGGCGCGGCCGGTGGCGGAACAGATGACGGCGAAGACCCCGGCGACGGTTTCGCGGTCCTTGTAGTCGGCGATCATCGCCTTGCGGTCTGTGGACGTCATGGACGCCTCCCTTTGTTTTACCCGGATCAAATATCAGAAGTTATTACCCGGGTAAATATGAGCGGCCACAGGCCTTCCGCCCCGCCGACAAACGCAAGACCCTTTCCCCGGACGGGACTTCTGGCCTAGACGAAAGGTCGATTGATCCTCCCCGTCGCGTCGCTTCGAGAATTTCGTGCAAGACACCGTCCGCCGCATCCTGACCGCCCGCGTCTATGACGTGGCCGAGGAAACCCCTCTGGACCCGCTGAAGCGACTGTCGGCGCGGATCGACCGCCCGGCCCTGCTGAAGCGCGAAGACCTGCAGCCGGTCTTCTCGTTCAAGATCCGCGGCGCCTATAACAAGATCGCCGCCCTGTCCGAGGCCGAGCTGGCGCGCGGCGTCATCTGCGCCTCGGCCGGCAATCATGCGCAGGGCGTGGCCCTGGCGGCGGCGAAACGCGGCGCGGCCTCGACCATCGTCATGCCGACCACCACGCCGGGCATCAAGGTGGCGGCGGTCAAGGCCCTGGGCGGCGGCGTGGTCCTGCACGGCGACAGCTTCGACGACGCCTACGCCCACGCTCGCAAGCTGGAACAGGAAACCGGCGCCGCCTTCGTTCACCCCTTCGACGACCCCGACGTCATCGCGGGCCAGGGCACGGTCGGGCTGGAGATCCTGCGCCAGCACCCGGACCCGATCGACGCCGTCTTCATCCCCATCGGCGGCGGGGGCCTGGCGGCGGGGGTGGCCGCCATCGTCCGCTTCCTGCGGCCCGAGACGAAGATCATCGGCGTCGAGCCCGCCGACGCCCCGACGATGAAGAGCGCCATCGCCGCCGGTCATGTCGTGACCCTGGATCAGGTCGGCCTTTTCGCCGACGGGGTGGCGGTGCGTCGGGCGGGCGACGAGACCTTCCGCCTGTGCCGCGACCTGCTGGACGAGATCGTTCTGGTCGACACGGACGCCATCTGCGCGGCGGTGAAGGACATCTTCGACGACGTCCGCGCCGTGGCCGAGCCCTCGGGCGCGGTGGCCCTGGCGGGGCTCAAGGTCTGGGCGGCGCGCCATCCCGGACGCGGCGCCCTGGTGGCGGTCAACTCCGGCGCCAACGTCAACTTCGACCGGCTGCGTCACGTGGCCGAACGGGCCGAGATCGGCGAGGGCGCCGAGGCCCTGCTGGCCGTGGCCATGCCCGACCGCCGCGACGACTATCACCGCTTCCTGCAAAGCCTCGACGGCCGCTCTGTCACCGAGTTCAACTACCGCTGGTCCGGCGACGGCCGGGCGCAGATCTTCGTCGGCGTCTCGCTGAACGGCGGGGGCGCCCTCAAGCAGCCGAGCGCCGCGCGCGAGACGATAGGACAAGAAAAGGAGACGTTGATTCAACGTCTCCGCGCCGACGGCTACGCCGTCGAGGACATGAGCGACAACGAGACGGCCAAGCTGCACGTCCGCTACATGGTCGGCGGGCGCACCATCGGCCTGCCGCACGAGCGGCTGCTGCGCTTCGAGCTCCCCGAACGCCCCGGCGCCTTCCTGCGCTTCCTCAACAGCCTGCAGCCCGCCTGGGCCCTGACCCTGTTCCACTATCGCAACCACGGCGACGACGTAGGCCGGGTGCTGGCGGGCGTCAGCGTCCCGCCGGATCAGGCGGCGGCCCTCAGCCAGGCGCTCGACGCCCTCGGCTACCCCTATGTGGACGAGACCGACAATCCGGCCTGCCGCCTGTTCCTGGACGGGGCGGCCTGACTAGAGCAGGCCCGTCGTCGCGCCCTCGTGCGCCAGCAGCCAGCGTTTGCGCTCCAGCCCGCCGGCATAGCCGGTCAGGGTTCCATTGGCGCCGACGACACGATGGCAGGGCACGATGACCCCGACCGGATTGGCCCCGTTGGCCAGGCCCACGGCGCGCACGGCGGCGGGCTTGCCGATCGCCTGGGCCAGCTGGCCGTAGCTCCAGGTCTCGCCCGCCGGAATGGTGCGCAGCGCCGCCCAGACCGAACGCTGGAAGTCGGTGCCCCCGGTCTTCACCGCAACCCCGTCCAGGGCCGTGGCGTCGCCGCCGAAATAAGCCTGCACCGCCGCCCGCACCGCCTCGGGCGCGCGCCCGTCGGTCAGCACCACCTCGCCGTAGTGGCGGGCCAGCAGCTTTCGCATCCGCGGTTCATAGTCGGTGAAGTCGAAGGCGCGCACGGCCCCCTCGGCGTCCGTGACCAGCAGCACCTCGCCCACCGGCGAGGCGATGCGGTCGAGGGTGAAGGTCTCAGGCTGCGTCTTTTTCATCGTCCGTCTCCATCATTGCAGCGCCGTCGATCCCTGCTTCCCGCAGGTGCAGCGCGCCATAGGCCCGCCAGGGCCGCCAATGCTCGGCTCGGTCTGCGAGCCGTTCGTCTTCAAGCCTGTCGCTGGCCATGTCGCCCCCCGCATCCAGCCAGTCGCCGGGCAGGCGCAAGCCGGGGCGCGCCCGCAGCCGGAGAGCCAAAAGGGGATCGCTCGACAGGTCGCGCTGGATGGCCTCCGGGTCCGCCGACAGGTCGAACACTCGCCGCACCCGCGCCAGCACGCCGGGCAAGGCCCTCAAATCCGAGGCCGCGACCGTCACCGCCAGCCGGTTCCCGCTCTCGAACCGGGCCGAGACCTCGCCGGTCGCGCCGTCCACGTCAACCGTCAGAGCGCGCCGCCAGACCGCGTCGGCGACCGTCTCGCCGCGCGCTCTCAGCGCCGCCATCATGGCCTCGACCTCATAGGGCGGACGATAGGGCAGGCTCAGCCGCACCCCTTCATGCGCCTTGGCGTCGCCCGGCTTCTCGGCCCGTCGGCGCAGGGTCGAGGGCGAGCGGCCATAGAGACCCTGGAACGTCTCGTTGAAGCGCCGCACGCTGCCGAAGCCCGAGGCCAGGGCCACCTCGGCCATGGCCAGGTCGGTCTGGTGGATCAGGGCCTTGGCCAGCAGGACGCGGCGCGTCTGGGCCACGCTGACCGGAGCCGCGCCCAGATGTTGACGGAACAGGCGGCGCAGGTGCCGCTCGCCCACCCCCAGACGGGCGGCCAGACCCTCGACGTCGCCTTCGTCCAGAGCGCCCGCCTCGATCAGACCCAGCGCCCGGCTGACGGTGTTGGAGGTGCCGCGCCAGGCCCCCATGTCCGGCGCCGTCTCGGGCCGACAGCGCAGACAGGCGCGAAACCCCGCCTCCTCCGCCGCCGCCGCCGAGGCGACGAAGTTCATGTTCTCGCGCTTGGGCGTCCTGGCAGGACAGACCGGGCGGCAATAGATCCCCGTCGTTTTCACGCAGGTGAAGAACCGCCCGTCGAAGCGCGGGTCGCGCGTCAGCACCGCCCGATAACAGGCCTCCTGATCCAGACTGTCGCGGGCGTCTTCCATGCCCGCAACATGCGCCCGCCGCGCCGCCCTGTCTCGCGGTTTTCGGACATGGCGGCGCCAGGCCGGCTTAGCGGTCGCGCGCTGTCGCGATCCGCCACAGGTTCTGCACGATGCTGAAGCCATAGCCGATCATGGCGATCACCAGCCCCCAGCTGAGCACCGCGCCCAGGGTCACGGCGGTCTCTTCCAGTCCGCGTCCTTCCAGACGCAGCGCCTGCAGCAGTTCCGTGCCGATCCGGTCGGCAGGCCCGCCCACCACCTTCGCGACCTGCTCGCCCTGGCTCAGGGTGAACCACCAGCCCGCGTCGAACAGGCGCCAGACGATCCAGATCGCGGCCCCCGCCAGCGGAACCCTCAGCGCCCAGGTCACACGATCCGCCCCGCCGCGCGCCACCGTCACGGCGTCCACCGCCAGCCCGGCCACCACCCCGGCCAGGATGACGCCATAGAGGGCGGACCAGATCGGCGCCGCCGCCACCGCCACCTCGCCGCCGCGCAACGTGAACTGGCTCAGTCCGTCGAAACGGATCACGCCCATCCACCACAACAGGAAGACCCCGCCGAAAATGAGAGACCACAGGGCGTCGACCGCGCGCGGCGTCTCGACGCTCACGCCCCAGACCTTCGTCCCCTTGGGCAGCCCCTCGGCCTTCGCCTTTTCGCTTCCGCTTATTGACGCGCCCCACTTGGCCGGATCGGCCAGACCGAAGGCCGACAGGTCGCGCACCCGCCATTTGGTCAGCCAGGCGGGCTTGATATCGTAATGCTCCATGATCGCCCCGGCGAGCGTCAGCGCCCCCAGCAGCGTCAAGGCGGCCAGGCAGGGGACGAACGGCGATGTCATTTACCACCTGCATGGTCGCGGTCTGGATGAGCGAATCTGGAATGACGACACCTACCTGACGGCCATGCTGCAGGCGCAGTGGCGAGATCGCGGGACGCCGCCGCCTACGGTGGTGACGCTCTCCTATGGAGGGACTTGGCTGCTGACGCCCAAGGGAGCGCGTCCCGAAAGCGGCTTGCTGGACGACATGATGAGCCGCCTGCCCGAGATCGAGGCGAAGATCGGCGCGCCCCGCCGTCGCCTTCTGATGGGCGAGTCCATGGGCGGCCTCAATGTTCTGGTTACGGGGCTGTCCCGGCCGCAGTCGTTCGACAAGATCGCGGCCCTGTGTCCGGGGGTCTACGTCGCGTCGCCGTTCGGTCCTCTGTCGCAGACGAAGGCGGCGATCGAACGCACGGGGGCCAGTCCCAAGATGGCCTTCGGGATCTGGCTGCTGGCGCGCAAATATCTTGCCGACGAAGCTGAATGGCGTCGCATCTCGCCGCTGGCGCTGATCGAGCGTGCTGGGCCGGACTTCCCTGCGCTCTACCTGTCCAACGGACTCTACGACGCCTACGGCAACCATGAAGGGTCTAGATCGGGGCTCAGCGTTCCAGTGCGGATCGGGAGCGTACATGGCGGGCGAGGAATCTGAGGCTGGTGGTTCTGTGCGAGGCTGAGCCGATGTTAGCTGGTCTGGCTAAATGGTCGAGTTTTCCAAGTCAGTGAGAGCGGCCCCAAATTGCACCGCTCCGAACTGGTCCTGACAGTGCGCGCTTGGACGTCGCCGCAAGGGCTGGAACCATTCGGTAACGGTCCCGTTTGTCGCTCGGCTGAGCTGGAACGGGTTGTGCGATGCACATCGATGTCATCGAGGAGTTCGACGCGCTCGAAGGCGTGCGCGGCGACTGGGAGGCGGCCTATGCAGCTGACCCAGACGCGAGTCTTTTCATGTCATGGCGCTGGATCGCCGACTGGCTGGCGGTGCGCCCGACGGTGTGGCTCGTGCTCGCGGCCAAGCCGAAGCAGGCGGACGATCGCTATGTCGCCTTCCTGCCTCTGCGGATGCAGGTGCATTTCGACAAGGAGCAAGGCTTCTTCAACGAGCTGTATCTCGCCGGCGGAGGAATTTCCGACCACGCGGGCGTCCTGATCCACCCCGACTTCGAGACCGCCGCCGTTTCGGCCTTCACCGACCATCTGCGCAGAAAGCTCAACTGGGCCAAGTTGACCATGTCCAACCTCTGGATGTCCGACAGGCGGCGGCGGCTTTTCCTGTCGGCTTTCGACGAGCTTCGCTTCGTTCATAAGGACATCGACTACGTCAACAAGGCAACGAATACGGACAACAGCGTTTGTCCCTCGATCGCCCTGCCGTCGGACTGGGATGCCTATCTGGCGACCCTCAGCGCCAACAACCGGCAGAAGATCCGTCGCTGGCTGCGCAAGGTCGATGGGGCCGAGGATTACGACATCGCCCTGTCCGGCGTCGAAACCTACGCCCGCGACATCGACATGCTGCTGGCTCTGTGGAAGAGCAAATGGGGCCCTCGCAAGGGCGCCAAGGCCGAGGACCTCGTCCGACGCAAGCGCGCCATGCTGACCCGTTGCGCCGCGAACGGAACCCTGTTCCTTCCGGTGTTCCGGCACGGCGGTCGCCCGGTGGCCGCCCTGGCGATCCTGGTCGACCACGCCAAGAAGGCGATGCTGTTCTTCGTCGCCGGCCGAGACGAGACCTACGACAAGGCGCCCGCCGGCTATCTGCTGCACGCCAACAGCATCCGTCACGCCATCACCCAGGGCTTCGCCACCTATGATTTCCTCAGCGGCGACGAGCCGTACAAATATCTGTTCGCCTCGCAGGAAGGTCGGGTGAGGGCCTGCTCCGTGGCGACCAGGAGCGGACGCAACCTGGGCGACGCCCTGGACCCCAGAGGTCTGGACATCATGCGCGAGATGGCGCTCGAGTTGGAAAAGACGAACGAGATTTCCGCCGCCGAACGCGCCTATCGCCAGATCCTGACGATGCGGCCGGACGACGCGCTGACGCTCTACCGCCTCGGCCGCCTCCTGGCGAGGAGAGGCGACCACGCCGA